>JAJDBH010000234.1 GCA_029261455.1 Nitrospinaceae bacterium | reverse complement strand
CAAAACCATCTCAATATCGCTTCTACTTATGGCAGGATGGGGCAACAAGCATTGGCCCTTGAGACTCTTAAAAAAGTTCAACGACAATTTCCAAACTCCCCTGAAATTCATGAAGGGCTGGCGGAAGCCTATTACAGGATGGAGGACTTCCAACACGCCATCGAACAATACCGTTTCCGCATAGATCAAGACCAAACCCGCCTGCGCGATTACATCCAACTGGGTTGGACGTATTACCGACTCGATGACTTACCCATGGCTTCAGCATGGACGCTACGCGGGATGAAGAAAAGCAAGGATGCCGGTCAACTCAAAGCCTTGGCGCAAATGAACCTGGGCTTTTATTCGCTCTTGCAAAAACAATACAAAAATGCAAAACAGTGGTACGAAACGGTTCTGTCAGAAAACCCACGCGGTATTGCCCAAGGCATGATTCAGGATATCAATGAGGTTCCTACCAAATACTCCCATAGAGCAGATTTGCAGTTTTTTAAAGGATGGATATATTTCAAATCCGGCCAAGCAGATAAGTCTCAGGCCAACTTGCAAGCTTATCTACAAAGGGATGAAAACGGTCCATTCAGCGAGGAATCCAGAAACCTATTGAAGCAACTGGTTCCACAAAGCGGAAGAATGAAAGGCATCGGGACAAACCTGACCCAGCAAAAAGACAATATGGCCCACGTCCCTTCCGGTTTTTTCAAAATGGGCTCCAGCAAGACCCTTGATGATGAGGCTCCCGAGCACCGTGTTTATCTTGACGGATTCTGGATCGACAAATACGAAGTATCAGCAAAGCAATTCGCTGAGTTTTTGAACGTGGTGGGTAACGTAAAAGGCTATTATCTCGATAACAAGTTGGGGACTCTTTTTTATGACGGTCGTTTTCATCCCCGGCAAGGTCTCGAAAACTATCCCATCAATAATGTCACCTGGATCGCGGCAGACGCTTATTGTAAATGGAAAGAAAAACGTCTGCCCACAGAAGCGGAGTGGGAAAAAGCCGCTAGAGGAGAATCTGCCCAAATTTATCCGTGGGGCAACTCTGCCCCCTCTAACACCCTAGCCCGTTATCTCCAGACTTGGACAAAAGAGCTAAAGCACAAAGTCATGGTGCCGGTAAACGCCTTGGCAGAAGGGCAAAGCCCATATGGACTGCATAACATGGCAGGAAACGTCAAAGAATGGGTAGACGATTGGTATGATCGCGAGTATTATAGGGAACAATCAGAATATGCAAACCCTAGAGGACCCATTGGTGGGGAATTTAAGGGTGTACGTGGCGGGTCATGGCGAGATTTGAAAGGCTTTATTTATTCTTCATTCCGCAATAATGGAAACCCCCAAAGCCGCATGGACGACTATGGATTTCGTTGCGCTAAAAATGCCGCTCCGGCCTCCGATGAGAAAAAATTAACGAGCCGGGCAGTTCCCCGAAACAAAGGGTAGCCCCCCATTACAGAAAAAACATGATAGGCGCTATTGAAATATTGATTATTGCCATGATCTTCGGGATCATATATGGTCGCGATGCCATCGACAAAACCTTTCGTAAATCTGCTGACGAAGGGGTCGTCGAAAGCATGGCCGGCGACCTGAAGGAATATTATGAAGCCGATCCGAAACGAATGATCAAGTTAGGCGTTTTGATCGTCGGAGCCATCGTGTTTGTGATCACCGGTGCTTACTGGGCCATCACCCGAACCGACTTCCTAAAAATGATCGGTCTCGAACAATAACCACTCGGCGTGGAACCCGGCGAACCACCGGTGGTTAATAGCAAGAACTCTGTTTGGCTAGCAACAAGTCATCTCGGCTTAAAGATGATTTCTATTTTCCTCCCTCGTTAGAGGGATCAATAACTAAAACCATTATCCCGTACATGGGTATAAGGGTCTCCACCTTTGAGAGTTTTCCCTCCTACAATCTCTCCGACATAAAGAAAATGGTCTCCAGCCTGCATAGCCTGAGCCACTTCACATTCCAAATAAGAAACCGCGTCACTTAGAATACGAATTCCATCCAATCCTTTTTTGGTTTTGACACCTTTGAAAATATCTTCAGGAGGACGGCTGAAATGTTTCAGCAGAGTCATGTCATCCTTAGGCAAAACATTGACGATGAAAGCACCCGATCCTTCAACCAGAAGCCGTGCAGAACGCAAAGTCGCCAAAGCAATCGTTAAAGCGGGGGGATCAAACGAACACTGATTCACCCAGCTTGCCAGAACCGCATCCTCTTTATCTTCGCATTTAGCGGTCACCACAAATAATCCGCTGGGAACCCGGCCTAATGCCTTGCCCACTACTTTCCTATTTTTCACTGTAGCCTCCTATATTTTTAATGAAGAAATTTAGTGTTATGTAGGTTCAATAATCCTGAAAGGATTAAGCTTGGAAAGTAATACAAGGTTCTGAATAAGTCAATGAGGATCATACAAGCTGTCACCCTGAGCCTGTCGAAGGGTGACAAACAATTCCAAGAAAACCTCATGCTTCGACATACCCTTTCAGGGCAAGAAGGCAACAGTTGAATACCACTAGCTCAGCATGACCAAGAGGCAATTTCTTATCATTCTGAACGAAGTGAAGAACCTTGTATTTCTGATGAGGAGGAACTGGATTCCGCCTTCACTTCTTCAACTGTCCACTTACTATCAGAAGTTTTAACCACCTTGAATTGAGGCGGAAGTTTAGTATTTTCATCCACAATGGCAGATTGGAGCTGTTCAAGAGTAAGGTTTTTTACACCCCTCAAGTCCGCGCCTTCGTGGTCTTGGGAAAAACGGATCACCTTAAGAATATCTGTAATGATTTTAGCCTGAAACAAATTAGTCCATATGGAGCTATAACCTTGAAGGTTTGCTTCATTCAAGGTAGCACCTCGGAAGTCAGCCCCGGGGAAACGAGAGCCTTGGAGGCTTGCTCCATTTAAATCAGCCTTTCGAAGATCAGCCTGTTTGAGATTAGCCCCTCGAAGATCAGCCCCTCGAAGATCAGCCCCCATCAATGAAGCTCCTTTAGCAGACAACTCGTTCAAATTCCATTCTATAAAGTGGCGACCAGCAAGGTCGGCATTATCCTCCAATACCAACTCGCCTGATCTCAAATAAGTTACAGAAAGAATACCTCCGATTAAAAATAAAATAATCACCCAGAGTAAATATTTTACTTGCCATACCGTTGACCTCCCTACTGAACGTTCTTTTTTAAAATAGTCAGCCGCAAAAGATACCATAGAAAATTGGGCAACTATGATAGAAAAACTATACGTAATCGTCCCAATCCAAGGCAATACACGGGCTTTAACTGCAAACAAGAAAAATATAACTGGCGTGAGGAAGTAAAAAACAAAATCTGAAAGAAGTATTGCAAAAGGGTTCTTAAGGTTAAATGCAAAAGGCAGTTTTTCTATGTGAGGAAGATCGTCATACTTTAGCCGTTCGCGAATAAACACATGAAAATAAGCAGAAATCATAATCAGACCCAAAGGTCCAAAAATCATAAAATTATTAAAATCTATAGGCACATCGGCAAATGGAATTGTGACTGTGTTGTCAACCAGAATTTTAGCACCTGGCTGTCCAAGAGTTAGCAAGCAAAACACGGAATAAGAAAGCAACACCAGACCAATTCGACGAATATCCTTAGAGCATTCGTCATGGTTCTTTTTATAAATTGTCTTAATAGTTGGCAAGTCATGAATATGTTCATTGAAATTGGCCCCAAAATACTGAGCCTTCATTATTGCTTCTTCATTTATGTTAAAAGTGCTAGAAAAATTTGCCCCATATAACTGCGCATTCACAAAACGGGTGTCTTTTAAATCAGCCCCAGTAAAATTTACTCTTTCAAGGTTTGCCTCTGTAAAGTTAGCAAGTTCAAGATTGGCGCCTGTGAAATCCAGTTCACCAAGGTCCATCTTCGTAAAATCAACACACCTTAGTTTTATTTTAAAGAGATTTGCCCCTTTGAGTTTTGCCTCAGTAATTTTTGCGGCATTAAAGTTTGCCATTTCTAGGTTACTATTTGTCAGGTTGGCTTCTTTGAGGTTGGCCTCTACCAAAACTGCTTCACGCATATCTGATTCCGAAAGGTTTGCTCCTTCAAGGTTGGCTCCATCGAATTCAACCTCTCTAAGGTCGAATTTCTTAAAATCTACATGCTCAAGGTTGACCTGTTTCAATTTAGCTCTAATTAACTTGACCCCTTCAAGCTTCACACCCTCGAGCTTAGCTAATTCTAAGTTAGCTTCTTCGAGGTTAGCCCCTTCTAAGCTAGAACCGCTAAGGTCAGCACCATGTAGATTAGCTTTCGCTAAATTGATCCCTCTAAGGTCTGCTCCAGCAAAACAAGAATCTACAAGGTAGCGCCCCCCAAAGTCAACACCACGAAGGTTTGCCCCGGTGAAATTTACTCCCCCGAATTTTGCTCCCTCAAACTTTGCTCCTTCAAACTTTGCATTTTCGAGGTTAGCGTTATTTAAATCGGCTCTTTCCAAGTTGGTCTCTGTAAAGTTAGCTCCTTGTAAGTTTGCCCCTTCGAGTTTAGCTCCCGAAAGGTCGGCCCCTTCGAGATTCGCATTTGTGAGGATTGCTTCTTTAAGTTTTACGCCTTTGAGTATAGCTCCTGACAGGTTGGCCCCTTTGAGATTCACATTAGTGAGATTTGCTCCTTCAAAGTTTGCACCCTTCAAATTGGAATTCATGAGGTTAACCGATGAAAGTTTTTTAACCGTGGTCTTCGGCAAAAGCGGAAAAGAACGTTCAGGGGATTCAGCCTTTTTGATTTCATTCCTGTTTGATTTAGAACTTTGGATATTAAACCTAAGAGATGCTTTTGTGCTATCCAACTCTTTTAGGTCAGCCTCTTCAAGGTCAGGTATAACCGTCGGATTTTTCGACCTCCATTCATTCCACTCATCTATTGATTTTTTGAGAAGAGTTTCTAGTTTAGCATTAGCCATTTTACTCAACGCTTAATTTTTTTGGTTTACCAATATTAGCACACCTTTTAGTCAAACAACCTAAAACCGAAAAAAGAGGAATAAACTTCATTTCCCCCCTCACCCTGGCCCTCTCCCTTGAGGGGAGAGGGCCAGGGTGAGGGTGATTCTATAGATTCAATTTTGAAGACAGGCTATGAAAGCAAATGAAAATATGCCATTCACTTGGGGTATAAATGATTAAAAATCGCCGTCTTTGATGCGGAAGACATCTGGTTTGTTGGGTTTTTCGATGTAGGAAAGGGTGAGGGAAATGTTCTCGCCTACTTTTTTAGGATCTCCTTTGGGATTGACCAATACCAGCTTTACAGCACGGCCTTTGTTGTCTAACCCTTGAAAAACCAAAATAATATCTTCACTCAATTGAGCATTGAGGGCCAACCCTTCTTTCTGATAACTTTTCTGAGACAAATGGTTGCGTAATTGATTGGCGGTAGCCACCACGTTTTCAGCATCGGGTTTTGGGGTAGCCGGTTTACCCCAAATGATATTGACATGAATCAGGCGTTTGGTTTTATGTCCCAATATATAAAAAACTTTTGCAGGACCACTATTCGGCAACAACTTTTTAACATTGATACCGAGGCTCACGGTTTTTTCAGAGGGATGCTCGAATCGGGAAACCTGCTTGCGATTGACTTTGAAGTCTTGAAAGATCGCTTTCATCACATCACGTTCTTTCATCCCGAATTGCGCTGAACGAAACCCTTCAATTTTTGCCTGTTTTAGCGTTGCCGTTCCATCATCCGTTTTGGCCTGAACCATTCCAGACAACAAGGCAAAATATATGAAAAGAAATAAAAACAGGTGCCGATGTTTCGTCATTTTACTCTCCAATTTAAAAATCCGACTATCCACTCAGCAATCATACCGTCACAAACCCAATCACGCAACTTGGGCTTCTTTTCCATAGCGGCCATCCCTTTTCCGGTCATGACAAGAATACTACTTTATTAACAAAAATTAGGGATTGTGAGCCCGATCCACCGATCCGGAACAGTAGTAGTGTTTGAGAGTCAAGGTTTTGTGAGGTTGTATTGGTAGGAACAGGCGGACTTCCTGAATGAACAGTGCACAACTTCGGTAAAAAGCACCCTGCGAATGCGTCAAGGTGAAAAGATTATTCGGTGCTGATGCCGTCGAATTTCTTGTCCAGTGCCCCGACAAGGGTGTGCCATGCCAGACTGGCGCATTTAGTGCGTGATGGGTATTCGCGGATTCCCATAAATAGAGTTAGCTTGCCAAGGTGATGCTCTTCCTTTTCAGGGTCGAATTCTCCCAGAATCATTTTATGGAATTCTTCCTTGATCTGCTTGGCTTCCTCCACCGACTTGCCTTTCAGGAAAGCGGTCATGAGGGAAGTGCTGGCTTTGCAGATGGCGCAACCAGAACCCTGGAAGCTGACCTCATCAATCCTACCCGCCTCTTCATCCACATTAAGGTAAACGGTGATATCGTCTCCACAAAGTGGATTCACGCCATGACAATTATGACTGGCATTTTCTATAACATGGAAGTTTCTCGGCTTCCGGTTATGGTCAAGAATGACTTGCTGGTAGAGTTCTTTATCGTAAGACATAAATAAGTTTGGAAAAATTAATTTTGGCTACAGGAAAATGATAAGCAATTATATCACAGAGCCACAAAACCATAGGGAAAGCCATTTCTGATACTTTCGGCCAGGGCGTCAAGCTCTTCAGTTGTATTATAAAACGCCATGGAAGCTCGGGTGGTTGCAGGAACACCGTAACGAATCATAGTCGGTTGCGCACAATGGTGTCCTCCTCGACAAGCGATTCCATCTCGATCCAACCAGCTTACAACGTCATGCGGGTGCCCATCACTTGGGTCTTCTCCGTTGATGCTAAAAGAAATGAGGCTGGCTTTATGGCGCGCATTTCCAATAATTCGCACACCTTCAATTTCATTAAACAACCGAGTGCCGTATTCAAGAAGAGAGTTCTCGTAATCGGAGATTTTATCCATACCAACACTATTAAGATAATCAATAGCCGCTCCCAGTCCAATCACCTGTGTGATAGGCGGTGTCCCGGCTTCAAAGCGGGCCGGTGGCTTGGCGTAGGTAGCTTTCTCCAGCGTCACCTCTGTGATCATGTCTCCACCCGTCACATAAGGCGGTAGCTCTTCCCACACTTCCATCTTGCCATAAACTCCGCCAATACCACTGGGCGCATACATCTTGTGGCCGGAAAATGTATAAAAGTCACAGTCAATATCCTGCAC
>JAJDBH010000233.1 GCA_029261455.1 Nitrospinaceae bacterium | reverse complement strand
GCAAAAAATATTTCAACTGATCTGTGGTATGCATGAGTTTATGCAATCTTGGGGTTATCGGGTACAAAACCCCTACTATTTCATTACCGGTGAAAATGGAGCTTTTCAGATCAATGATATTCCTCCGGGAGACTACGTGGTCAATGCCTGGCATTTTTTAATGAAGATCAGAAGTCAGAGAATCCATGTTGATGAAAACTCTGTGATTCAATTAGATTTTGATTTCGATGGAAATGAAGTAGTAAGGCCTCATTACGAAACTATCGCCTCTGGACGAATTAAGGAAGAAGCATTTAAATCTCGAGAGAAGGTTTTAAAATCAAAATAAAACTCTTATTTCTTCCTGTATTTGGTAAATGAGATACCTTTTTCAGTAAGTGGCACAGAAGCTGTCCTTACTTTGAGAATTTCTCTACGTATAGAGCAAGTTTTATTGCCGAAAAGTGGCATGACATTGTACGCAATAGGTCATGGTAGTGTGCAATGCACCAAGAGAGTTAGTAAGATCTTTGGTTCTTAAAGTGTCTCCTAAGGCATCGCCGCTTTTATGGAATGCTAGCCCTAAATTTTTGAAAGTCTCGTTTTCAAAGCTATTGCACATTTTTTTCATTTCCTCTGTTAAGCCCAGTTTTGAATAGGCTATCTCGGATGCTTTGTCAAAATCACCCTCTGACAATAACCCGATAATTGATTGCACCGCCTCAACATGGTTTCTCATGTTTGCCAATTGATGTTGCTTCATTGCTGGGGAAAGACCCAGAGAGATTCTTCCATCTTCACCTGAGTGCATTTTATGGTGGCTTCCTTCCTCCATCCTATGACCTTTTTCTTCGGCTGAAGAATTAAAGGCTAGCCCAGCAAAAAATAATATGCCAATTAAGGTCACTATCTTTTTCATAAAGTTGTCCCCCTATATTTAAACTTCACCGCTTATTCCCGGCCACTTTTATTAAAGGCGATTCATCCGGTAGGGCATGACTGCCTTTCTCAAAACTCCTTACTTGGAAACTACAAAAGTTACCTTGTCCAAGCCTGTGTTCCCATTGTTTGGGTCATGAGCATAGATAACGACTTCATAGGTTCCGGGCTTTTCTACGTTCAAGGTTCCCGTAAACTGACTTATCGCTCCAGTATAGGCTAAAGTAGTACTGCCAGCGGCCCTACCATTCCTTTTAATGAGAGCTTTAACTTCATAGCGATCCGCATCCCAAATCCCACCCGATTCAATCGTGCAGCCACACATCATCGTCACATTTACCTTAAGCTCAACCATCCCTGGTCCACCTTCTAGCTTGAAGTCCTTGGGAGGAGTCAATACCTCAACCACAAAACCCGGCATTTGAAGAAGCCATCCATCTCCTCCCGTCAAGTGTTTGCCCGGAACTACCCACTGGGTAGCAGAAACACGATTTGCCGAATTTTGCTTGGCCAAGGGGCCAAATGCAGTTGCCTCGATTTGACGCGGTTCATCCAGATCGAGTGTTACCGTATATTTGGCTGCATCTTCAGTAGATAATGCGAAACCGCGAGCAAGGTCCTGCTTCATAATACGTTTGGTATCCCCAGTACCGCCCTGGGTTTTACCTTCTGCAAGTAGTTCTCCCGTTTGTGCATCCTTGAGGGTGATCTTTACACCCCCCATACTGTTGCCAATGAACTTCGCGTCTCTGCTGATTACCCGAACAGTGATATTTGTGGCCTCCGACCAGCAGACCTCTGCACAACAGAAGAACACCGCCATAAAACTAAATGTTTTTAAAATATTCCATATTTTCACTTATTTCTCTCCCAAACTTGTCGTCACCCTGCTATTTAAATCCGTCTGTAACACTTATTAATTCCCTTTAGAAATTAGGAGAATATCCTTTTGCCAACTGGCGAACAAACAGGATGATCTGCCAGATTTCCTCCTCCTTTAATCCCTTGTAAGAAAGCATCCCCGTTCCTGGCGAACCATTTTTGATGATCCAGAACAATTGTCCATCCGGCACACCGTTGATGGTTTTCGTGCAAGTAAAATTCCGAGGTGGAGGGTTAAACCCTCTAGCCATGGGTCCACTGCCATCACCCATCATTCCGTGGCAGTTCTTGCAAGGCAAAGGATTTGCTTTTACCTGAAAGAGCAACTTCCCTTTTTTATAGTTTTCTGGGTTAGCCTCCAAGGGATTATTAAAATCATACATCTCTGGAGGAGCTTGTTTGGTAAACCGCGGCTGCAGGCAAGGGGATGGATGTTCTTTGCTCTCTGCAATTTCTAATCCTGTATTTGAGAATACTAAGAACAAACCGAAGAGTAGGAAAACTTGAAGTAATAAGTGCTTTTGAATTCTAAGAACTCTTCCTTTTTGTGGCAATTTACCTTCCCTCATGACCCCTCCCTCCTAGGTTCCAGAAAAGCCCGGCCTAATTGAATTTCAATCAAGACCGGGCGTCAAAAGGTGCTATTGGCTGAATTGCCGAATATAATGAATCATTTGCCAAACTTGTTTGTCCTTGAGATTTTTGAAGGCGGGCATAGCCGTACCAGGCGAACCTTCTTTGATAATTCCAAACATTTGGCCGTCTGAAACATCTTTTATTGTTGAGGAACAAGTAAAGTTGCGAGGCGCAGGATTAATTCCTGCTCCCCCAGGACCTTTGCCGTTGCCATTTTTACCGTGACACAGTTGACAGTTCATAGGCTTGGCACTTTTCTGGTACAAGGTCTCTCCTGCTTTAAGGTTGGAGGCATTGGGTTTAAGTGGATTTTTCTTATTGCTATATTTAAAAGAAACTTTTTTAGTAGTTCGCTTTTCTGGGCATTTTCCGGAGGCTTTTTGGGCTACTGCTGTTGCTCCTGAAGACGCACCTGAATCACCTTTAAACTCATCCTGCATAAAAGCGATTACATCGGCAACACCTTGCTCTCCTATAGTTAACCCCCAGTACGGCATATAGGGAGACTTGCCAACTGCCTTACCTCCATAATAAACCACGTTATAAAGGTAATCCAAAGGGAACTGGTCCATGGCCATTTTGGCGTGAATAGCGGGTTTCGGTTCCAGACCCGACGCCGCAGGACCATCTCCATCCCCTTTGGCACCATGGCATTGGCTACAATATTCTTTATAAATCGTACGGCCTCTTTTGGTATCGGCATTTTTAAAATGTTGACTCGTCCAAGGCTCGTAAAATTTAAAACTATCGTCTCCCTCAGTTGCCAAAAAGCCTGTAACATAATGGAGTCCCAGCTCACTCACATCCGCGACAAACTCACCGCTATGTGGAACAAAATCTGGAGGCATGGCATTAAAACGAAGGATCCAATCTTTTTTCAACCGTTTTCCCGAATTAAAAAAAGTGGTACTCTGAGGTCCTCCCATTTTTTGTCCATCATCCATGATCTGATGACAGCCCGTGCAGGAATGATCTATAAATATCTGCCTGCCGAAACCGGCCTGGAGTTCTGTGAAATGGGAAAGGTCAATGGCATCTTTTTTAACCCTGAAACCCATCAAATGTTTTTCAAAATAATCCGCAACGGCATTGGCACCTTCTTCAGATAAAATTACATGTGGCTGAGGTTTTTGTTCAACGTCCCAACGATACCCCTCCTGATAGAGATTTGGTTCCTTACCTCTAAGCCAATCTATAAGCCAGGGTCTTTTAAATTTGCTCCCTCCCCACATGAGATCGGGGCCCTTGATTTTGAATCTGGATTCAGACTGGCCTTTAAATTTGTGGCAAGTAGAACACTGGTCCTTCACCAGTTGCTCTCCCAGTTCTACTGAACTCGCAGATACTATTGTAGGAAGACTCATAAGAAAGCTCATTAAACAGAACCCGATAAATTGGTTCTTCAAGATACTATATCGTTTCAGCATTTTTCATCTCCTCTTAACAGATTGCCGATTTCCAGATGAAAGTTAATTAAATATCAATTGGCAAGGGTTCGGAGAAAATGAACCAATTGCCAGATTTGCTCATCACCTAAATCCGAAAAGGCAGGCATTCCAGTTCCTGCCGACCCGTTTCTAATAATCCAGAACAACTGCCCGTCTGGAATACTTTCCATAGTTTCCTTTATTCATTTGTTGGGGGATATTCTGGAATAGAAACAATAATGGGTTCCCCCTCCAGTGCTTTCATGAAAGCCACCATGTCTTTTTTCTCCTGTTTGGATAATTCTAGTGGGGTGATAAAAGGGCTGCGGTTTTCTGCAACGTCTCCCCCCCGGTCGTAAAATTCGACAACCTGCTCCAATGTATCTTCACTGCCATCATGCATATAAGGTGCACTCCGGGTAATATGCCGCAAACCGGGTGTTTTGAAAGCGCCTTTATCAAAATCATCTTTGGTGACGTTATATCGGCCCAAATCTTCCTTTAAAGGGCCGTGTTGTTTAACTCCAATATTGTGAAATCCGCTGTCGGTGAATGCAGGGCCATTATGACAAATGGAACATTTTCCTTTTCCAAAAAACAGCTTCATACCGTTTATAGCCGAAGCAGACATCGCGGTCTTGTCCCCCGCAAAGTACTTGTCGTAAGGTGCATTTTTTGAAACCACCGATCGCTCGTAAGTGCCAATAGCTTTCGCTATCGTGGCCTCGCGAATTCCTTCTTTTGGAAATACTTTTTTAAATATACGTACATATCCAGGAATAGCTGCGAGTTCTTTTTCAAGTTCCTTTAGATTCTGTCTCATTTCAACATGAGAACCAATTGGACCCACCGCCTGCTCTTCCAGTGATTTGGCCCGTCCATCCCAAAATTGCGCTTCAAAATATCCACTGTTAATAATGGTTGGTGAGTGCCGATCCAGTTCTTTTTGACCATGACCGTTGGGTCGAGGCAATCCATCTCCCCAACCGAGTCCCGGATTGTGGCATGTCAGGCAACTGATCCAATTACTTCCAGATAACCGAGGATCAAAAAAAAGCATACTGCCAAGATCCTCTTTTTCCCTGGACCATGGATTATCTGCAGGGTATTTCATTTTAGGCAAGGGTTCATAGAATTCTTTTAATTCTTCAAACTCACCTGCAGATGCAATTAAGGGGATATGCAGAAACGTAAAAACCAGGGCAAATATTAGTATCTTCATGGTATTTCACCTTATATAGTTTTCTCAAAATTATTGAATGAATTTTCCTATGTAATGATTAAAATATGCTCCTTTTTCTGATCCGCTTTTTGAAGTGCATTATTTAACAAAAATAAACTCATAAATATCTTCTTAGACTGAATGGATTGCAATCATTCTCATAGCTATTCCCTGGATGACAATGGATACTCCCGCAAACGATACAGGTATGGCAGCATTTGGCTTGTTGAGCGTATTGATCACCACAATTAAATTGAGAAACATGGAAATCAGCAACAGAACATAGGGATAGGATCCCATACGAGCTCCTTATTAAACGGTTTTAAAACCCAAGGTTGATCACCTTGCGGCAACCAACCTTGGGCTACCTTAGCTCAGCGAAGCTTGATAACCCCGCATGCATCTCGGGGGCCACCCGCACAGCCTTTTGATAATTCATCTTCCTGGTCACAATACTTGTCAGCATTGGTGTGGATGATAAAGGATGCGCCATCTTGATCGAAAATGCTGAGACGACCATCCGAAAGGCTGATGCGACTCGTGCTTGTTTGCATAACCCCTAAGCCGTCTTTGACCTCAATATTTACCAGATCTCCCATATGATAGGGATGGTTGAAACTTGGGGCATCGGGTTTGGTGTTGCTATTTGGACCAGGATCATGATGTCCCTTTGCCGCCTTGCAAGGTTCACATGCCGCTGTTTCATGGATATGTACAGCATGCTTACCATCCGTTAATCCGCGGACAATCAAAGACACATCCACTTGCTTGATTCCTTCAGCACTTTCTCTTTCAACCAAAGTGCCTGTGCCGGTGATGCTTTTATCAGTACAACCCGCGATCTTTGCGGTAGCAACCCTGTCTTCCGCATTTGCATTAGTGATGCTAATTCCCATCAATAAAGCAACCGACAGAAACCTTGCTAAATTAATTTTCCAATGACTCATAATACCCCCTGCGCTAGCATAAGATTCAACATTTCCCGATATAACTAACCGGAAGTGAATAATAAAAACATCTCTCTATCAAACTCAATGGATACCAAGCTGCCGATTGTGCGAATGAAAAAGCCTTTGAAAATCCCCAAACCTATATCTGCCTTGCTACTAGCCTTCATTAAAGTGGCGATAGCTTCTTCTCCATTTTCAGCTTCAAGTATTTTGCAGTCGAGGTTACCTAAGACATCCTCAAGGATGTCTTTTTCTTCAGCCCCTAGAATCCACTGGAACCAGGAATTCCCTAGCGGGAGAGCCCATTTTCTCCAATCCCTCAATTCCACCTAGCAGGTTTATAATATTGGAGTAACCATTTTTCTGAAGAATGCTACAAGCTGTGCTAGAACGGTAACCGCCTTTACAATGCACAATAAGTCTCTTGTCTTTTGAAAATTGAGTTCCTTGTTTGCCCAAATCATTTAAAGGAATATTTTTAGCCTCTTTGATATGAAATTCTTTAAACTCAGAAGGTGTGCGGACATCCAATATATTTTGAGGAGAATCGTTTGTCATATGTTCGAGCAAATCCCGAGCAGTCCAGGAGTTCACAGATTCGAGCAAATCAGGCCTTTCATTCAAGGCTTCCATCCCTCCCTTTATGTATCCGGCTATATTATCGAATCCGATACGTCCCAAGCGCATTTCAGATTCATATTCTGCTCCAGGTTCGGAAATTATAATTATAGGGTTATCAGGACTAAGTACTATCCCGGCCCAAGTTGCAAATTTTCCTCCCAGCCCAATCTGAATCGCACCTTTCAAATGAGCGGCGCTGAAATCCAATTCTGGGCGAGTATCCAGAATCTGAAAGCCCTGTTTTTGCTTTTCTAAAACTTCATCCAGGGTCAGTGGTTTAAAGCTGATATTTAGCGATTGATTAAGACTGGGGTGCTCTTTTTTATTTAGCCTCGCATCATATGAAAAATACTGTGGAGCTTGAGGCAGGTTTTCTGTGACCAATGAAATAAAATCCTCACGGTTCATTTGTTGCAAGGCGTAATTGGTTAGCAATTGTTGGCCTATTGTCGAAACTGTTTCTTCACTCAGCTGTTTACCACAAAGAGAACCCGCCCCGTGAGCAGGATAGACCAGGGTATCTTCGGGAAGTATTATGAGTTTTTCACGTAGGGAGTCGTATAACATTCCAGCCAATTCATTTTCTGAAATACCTTCCGAAGCCATGAGATCGGGCCGACCTACATCACCAATGAATAGCGTGTCTCCGGTTAAGACCATTTTTGGTTTTTTAGGGTTTTCTTGTAAATCAAATACTAAAATAGAAATGCCTTCAGGGGTATGTCCTGGTGTTTCTAAGAATTCCAGTCGAACATCTCCCATTTCCAATTTGTCGCCATCTTTTTCCGGAATAAAGGAGTATTCTGCCTGGGCTTTGTCACCCAGATGAATAGTAGCTTGGACTCTGTCGCGAAGCTCTAGGTGTCCAGCAACAAAGTCCGCATGAAAATGAGTTAAGAAAACATGCTTAATATCAAGTTGGTATTTTCTGGCATCGTCAATATATTGTTCAATGTCTCTCTGTGGATCTACAATCACCGCCGTTTTTGTTTTTTTATCTCCTATTAAATAGGATGCATGCGCCAGGCATCCTAAATAATATTGTTTGAAAATCATTCTTTGACCTCCTGAAATTCAACACCAATTAATATTTTTTTAATTTCCAGATGCTTTAATTAATCAAAAACCTTTAAGAATAATAAATTTTCACTTTTCCAAAAAAGAAATCGAGTAAACCCCTCTTAGGTCCCCAGAGGAAAAACCAAACGCGCGGTCATCGGGATACTTGCTTTTGATGAAATCGGGTCGGTTTTCCTTTTTTCCATGGCAATTCAGACAAGCGGGCTCAACGGTGATCCGCTTAAAATAACGAAATCCTTTTTTCCCCAACTTTGACTCTATCGTCCAAAATCCTTGCAATTCAGGCTCTCCTTTAAATTTCTCCATGGCCTTAATGCCTTGATGGTCTGCCTTGTTTTTTGGGTTCCTGTATTTCATGGCTAGCTGACGAAACTTCCACCCCT
This sequence comes from Nitrospinaceae bacterium, assembly GCA_029261455.1. Taxonomy (GTDB): domain Bacteria; phylum Nitrospinota; class Nitrospinia; order Nitrospinales; family VA-1; genus LS-NOB. The sequence goes on along the minus strand of JAJDBH010000233.1, from coordinate 3,344 downwards.
TTTTCTGAGCAATTTTTTTGGCCTGCATGCCAACGGGCTTACAAACCATTGCAAAAGTTTCCTGATCCACTTTTATTTCTTCTGGGTCAATAGATTTGGCCAGCTTGGACCGCATCACATCTATCTCTTCTACAACGCGGACCGCATCGGAAAGCACTTTCGCATCTACCCATCCTACAGACTCCGTGTTTGCCAATGTCATGCCGGGTGAATAATTGATGAAACAAAAAGCAGCAAGAATGATTCCCCAATTTGATCTAGATAATAATTTCAATAAAATCATATAAATTGTCCTGATTAGAGAATTGAGAAAATGTAAACGTTACTTAATTAAAATACTCAACATATCGCTGGACGAGGTCCGGTTGAACAACATGAGTTCAAATCATTTACTCATTTCTAAAAAATGGGGTGAGGCTAGTTGCCCCGCCCCATTTTTTTTGAGGGTGGATTTTCCCGATGGCTTGTTTAGTAGCTAATAATAGCCATAGGGCCGCTAAATAACCTTGACATTTTCCCAGGATTTCCAACTTCCGTCCCTGGCAGCAGATCAACCGGTTTAAATCCACTGGCCCCCATGCAATGTCCACACACAATCATCCTCCCTCCTTCATTGAGAAAATCTCGAACTTTTTGAGTGAAAGAGGTGAGTTCAGAAGGGGGATTCTTCATGGCAACTACTACTCCTTTAACATCCAGGAATACTACTACGTCTTTCCCCTGGTTTAACATGTTGGAGGCGAACATAAGGGCCATTTCAACTGCAGCAGAATCGTTGGTAGATATATGAACCATAAGAGATTCATCCGTGATTTTTGAATCCGCATGAACCAGGGTTGGAGAATAGACAAGAGCCCCAATCCCAAGCATAACCAGCGCTATCATTGGTAATAAAGAACTTTTTATTAAATTTTTCATTTTTTAATCTCCAAAGTTGGTTTATAGGTGAGCAGTCTAATGACCGCGTTTATCAAAATACTCATCATACCGATGCACAAAGTCCTTACTTTCACCTAAAGGCAAATGGCATCCCCGGCATGCGGAGTCAGAACGTCTAAGTTAAAGTCCAATATCTTTTCCTGCGGCGACCAATTCATCAACAACCGCGATCAATTTTTCTTTATTTACAGGTTTTATCAAATAATCTTTAACCCCTTTTTTCAATAATGACGTTGCCATTTCAGTGTCAGGAAATGCAGTGACCACAACAATAGGGATACCTGGAGCATTTGCCTTGAGGTAATCAATACATTCCACACCATCAACCTTAGGCATTCGAATGTCACAAAGAATCAAACCTAGGTTGACCAAATGGTCTTCCTTTTCCAGAGTGGCGATGGCTTCTTCTCCATTTTCAGCTTCGAGTATTTTGAAATTTTTTCCTTCTAATTGCAGCTTGATTGCTTCCCTTACATCCTGCTCAACATCAACAATCATAATTTTTCCTGTGCTCACCTTGATTCTCTCTTTTTAGTTATATATGATTTGAAAACTTTAGTTATGTGTTCTGCTTTTTTGAAGGTCTACTAACTCCATATCTTTTTGTTGGAGATATATACTGGTCTTTCTTGCTAGATTACTCAGATTTGTCTTTTATTCCGTGGGCAGCAAAGATTCTTTGAACTTATCTTGATTTTTGAACAATATATTGGAGCATCCTGGCTATCCTATTTATTATTAAACTCAGTATAGGTTGCTTGGGAAAATTAAAAAATCGCTGCAAATGCTAAAGTTTTGAAGTGATTTGTTGATTTAGTGTGTAGTTGAATTACTACAAGCAGCGGCTTTTAATTTTGGCAACAGAAGGAAGGGGGGAAGACCAAATTTTAAACTTGTATCTCAAGTGATGTTTTTTTAACATTCGTCTTACTGATAAAACTCACTCTACTAAACAATTTTCCAGTCACTTAAGTGGAAGTTCCACCAATATTGTGTCGAAGTTGAGGGAAAGGGGGTGCCAACGAGACTAAAAGAATTATAAGACAAAGACTCTTAAAAAAATAAACCTGCCGCAGAAAGCATTTACCAATCCGTCCAATCAATCATCTTAGCCTTCTCTTAGAAACTGGTTTCTATTCCTAGTGAGGCGACGAGCTTGTAGTATCCATAAAGAATGAAGATGAAAAACACAAGAATAACGATCTCGTGTTTAAAGCTATGACGGTGAAAAAAATTCCTGTCCCTATGATGTAAAACGTCCATCAGCTCATCGGCAAATTGAATGGAGAGAAACGTGCCTGCCCCAGATAGAAATATCACACCCCAATATGGGAACGGGATGGTAAGGATTGCATGCAACAGTTTGGTCAGCTCAGTTGTTTGGTAATATTCGGCAAAATAAAGCAGGGAAATTATATTTATTGCGATGGCAAGGACCCAAACAACAATTTCTGAAATCAGCATTCGTATGCCAAATAAAAGCCTGAGCGGAAAGTCGAGCAAAAACCCGGCGTCTGCTATAGGTGTGCAGAGCACGAAAAATGTCCAGGTCAGTGCAGACGCAATCCCGCCTGTCACGAAGTTGTATTGGTAACTGAGGTAAGAAAAGTAGCCTAGGAGTAGGACGCAAAGCAAAATAAACTTGCGGAGAACTTGTTGCTTGGGATGAGGTTCTTTTTTATCGTTGCTGACTTTCATTTCAAACCGATTCTCATTCTACCCGCACAATATCAATCAGTAATTGGATAATATTTTACCATTTGATCTTGCGTAAAAAAAATTTCATATCTAGGTATAATTTGCGATTTAGTTTGGGATTTATTTTGATTTAAAATGGAATTTTTCTTTGAAAAACGTTTAATTGTTTAGTAACTCTGCCTCTAACTGCGCTAATACCGCAATTCCCTCATTCTTCTAAGGTCTTACAATGTTTGGTTTGCGAAGATATCAGCCCTAGCCAGAAATCTTTTCAAATCCTTTAAATACATCTGTTTCCACGATTTTATCTCTTTTAAAAATCCAAACTAACATTATTAAGATAGAACCACATATATCATTGAAAATTAATGATTTAACTTAAATCCAAGGATACAATAAAAATCCCATGCTAAATCGTAATTTATAGCCAAGTAATTTACCCATTGACATTAGTTAATCTTTCGATTAACATAAGGAAATTGACGATAGGCCTTTAACTTTTGAATGGGGATTTTCCATGTACGAACATAGACCTGAAGACGAAGTTTTAGAGAACACGGTTAAAGAGTTGCTGACGGAAGGCGGGCCTCGCTTGGCTGAAGCCTTCAGGAGAATGGCTGATTATGGAGATTTCTCTGCAAGAGATATAAAAGAAGTACAGTTTATTTTAAAAAAGAAAAAAGCCGTTGACCTTGAAGATGGCGGGA
>JAJDBH010000232.1 GCA_029261455.1 Nitrospinaceae bacterium | reverse complement strand
TCCCATGGCCTCCATAACAGAACCCATATGAGCCTCATCAATATCGAGGATGACGAACTCCTCAGGCTCATGCGCAACACCGTCAATATTTTTGATCAGAACTTCAGGGCGGGAAATGGTAAACTCATAACCTTCCCGGCGCATGGTTTCAATTAAAATAGTTAAATGCAATTCGCCACGCCCAGAAACCTTGAAGGTATCCTGCGTGTCTGTTTCTTCCACTCTGAGAGAAACGTTGGATCGGGTTTCTCTGAACAACCGATCACGCACTTGCCTTGATGTAACAAATTCGCCTTCTTTACCCGCAAAGGGTGAGGTGTTGGAAGAAAAATGAATGCCTAAAGTAGGTTCGTCAATTTCAATGACGGGCAGTGCTTCCGGGCAACTGCTGTCTGTAATGGTTTCGCCGATCTGGACTTCTTTCATGCCGGCGATGCCGATAATATCTCCAGTGGTAGCAGCTTCAGACTCTACTTTTGATAACCCTTGGTAAGTATATAATTTTGAAAGAGAAAAAGCATGTTTTTCTCCTTCGCGATCAATTTGGATGTAGTTGTTTTTGGCGTCAATATGTCCGCGATTGATAGTGCCGATAGCTATTCTGCCTACGTAATCATCGTAATCCATGGAGGACACCAGCATTTGGAAAGGACCTTCAGAATCTCCAGGATGAGGAGAAACCTTCTCAATAATCAAATCGAGAACTGGGGTCATATCACGATCTGGTCCATCAGGCTCCAACCTTGAAAACCCTTGTTTGGCCGAAGTATAAATGACAGAAAAATCTAATTGTTCGTCATTAGCTCCAAGCTCAACGAATAAATCAAAAACTTCATCAACGACCTGTTCAGTCCGTGCTGCTGGTCGATCGATTTTATTTACAACGACAATTGGCTTGAGTCCCAGCTCGAGAGATTTTTTCAAAACGAACCGAGTCTGTGGCATTGGGCCTTCCACGGCATCAGCCAGAAGCAGAACGCCACTGACCATTTTTAAAATCCGCTCCACTTCACCACCAAAATCCGCATGTCCTGGCGTGTCGACAATATTGATCTTGTGACCTTTGTAATTTATGGCCGCATTTTTGGAGAAAATGGTGATTCCGCGTTCTTTCTCCAGCTCGTTGCTGTCCATGATGCAGGTTTCCGAGAGCTCACTGTCCCGGAACATTCCACTCTGCTTAAGGAGACAATCGACCAAGGTGGTTTTCCCGTGATCAACATGGGCAATAATTCCAATATTTCTGATAAATTCCTGATTTAACATAGTTGTCTGTAGTCTGCTTTAATTGTGAATGAATAAATGCTGAGTATGAACAAACGGGCAGTAGAAAACGACCTGCGGAGAGGTTAAACGGTCCGAAGCTTATGGAAGGGTAAAAACCAGTAAGGGGTTAATTTCATTGCGTTAACGATCCAATCCTCTAGTATTCGACTTTTAAGCTTAACAGATTGAGAGAAATTAACCTAGGACAAAAATAATATTTGTAACTCATTGAATTTTATAACATAATTTTAATATGGATTTGTTAATTCAAGAGTTCTCCGAATATTTACGTATTGAAAAGAGGAATTCGCCGCATACGGTTTCAGGCTATTGCCGCGATCTGCGACGTTTTGCTCGGATATTTTCTGATACCGAAGTGTCGGGTCTGACAACGGCAGATATTCGTGGTTTCCTTCTTATATTACGCGATGATGGACTGTCACCTTCTTCTATTGCAAGGAGTTTGTCTTCAATCAAATCCTTTTTTCGTTACCTTTGTCAGGACAAACAGCTTAAGGGAAACCCTGCAGAGATTTTGGAGACACCTCGCAAATGGCGCAAGCTTCCACATGTATTGTCACTTGAGGATGTCGACAAGCTTTTGAGTTGTCCTAATATAGAAACAACTATAGGTCTCCGCGATCAAGCTATGCTGGAAGTTTTATACGCAACCGGAATGCGTGTCTCCGAACTGATATCGGTGAAGGGGCATAACATGGATTTAGTGGCTGGATGCTTGAGAACAATGGGTAAAGGCTCGAAAGAGCGTATTGTACCAATAGGCATGGTTGCAAGACGGTCGGTGGAGGACTACCTGTTAAACTCCCGACCGGTGCTGGCGAAGGGACAAAAAGTGGAAGAATTGTTTCTGACCCGACGCGCGCAAGCCATGACCCGGCAAGGATTCTGGAAGATACTAAAAGGATATGTGAAGCGGAGCAATATCAAATCCGATGTGTCGCCACATACCTTGAGACATGCCTTTGCCACGCATTTACTAGATCGAGGTGCCGATTTAAGGTCCGTCCAGCAAATGCTCGGCCACGCCGATATCTCCACCACCCAAATCTACACGCATGTTCTGGAAAAAAGAATGCTCGAAGTCCATGATCAATTCCACCCGCGCCATTAACTCAACACTTCGCGTGGGCCAGAAAGAAAACCGGACACAACCTTCTATTTTTCTGCCGCAGAAAAGATAAGTTCGAGAGAAAAGCTTACAACTTGCCGTCAATAGTAGGTCGGATCCTATAGTTTATTTTATAATTCGAGTTTTGCACCCTATTGGTTTTCTTAGTGAGTAATGGTTGAGAAGTTAAAATGAAAATTATATCAAAATGGCCTAGAAATATTGGTCAGACGTACCTAATCTAGTAAAATATCATATTCGGTGATTAATCCTTCTCGGGCTTTTAACACAGCGCCATCGATCACATTCCGTAATTCGCGAATATTACCGGGCCAACTATGACCCTGTAGTTTTTTGATGGCCTCTTCCGAATAACCCTCTAGGCAGTTGATACCGTGTTCTTTCTGGAATTTTTCTAGGAAGTAATTTGCTAATATTTCAATGTCTCCTCTGCGATCTCTTAGCGGAGGTAGCTTTATTTTTAGTACATTGAGTCGACAATAAAGATCTTGGCGAAAATTCCCTTTGGCTACTTCGTTTCTAAGATTTTTATTGGTAGCAGATATAACACGGGCATCAACTTTAATCGATTCACCTGCCCCAACACGTTGAATTTCTTTTTTTTCCAAAGCGCGCAACATTTTAACTTGAATGCTCTGGGATGCTTCTCCTATCTCATCCAGAAATAGAGTTCCTTTGTCGGCACTCTCAAAAACTCCCTTGGAGTTAGTGATTGCTCCTGAAAATGAATTTTTTTCGTGCCCAAACAACTCACTTTCGATTAATTCATTTGGGATAGCGCCGATATTAATTCCTATAAACATTTTACTTTTACGTGAGCTATAAAAATGACCTGCTCGTGCAAAAAGTTCTTTCCCTGTTCCTGATTCGCCGAGAATCAGGATAGGTGTAGTGGCAGAGGAATATTGTTTTAATGTTTGAAAACTTTTTAATACTTCTTTGTTTTGGGTGATGATCCCTAATTGACGGCATTCCACTACCAATTGTGCGCAGCTAGCATCATCAGGGAAGTCCCGAGTTTCACTGTTCAACTTGTCTCGAAGGCGCTCCAAATCCCTTTTTTTACTTGTGATTTTCTCAAAGGATGCCGGTGTGGGGAACACGACCACTTCGGGGCTTATCTTCTCCAATGCTTGGGCGGTTTTTCCACAAACACCATCAGTTTTCTCACCGACCTTTGGGTCTAATCCAACGCGTTGCCTTAACCCCTCGATTACGGAACCAGGCACAACTCTATTCCCCCTAGTTTCGCAGCAAGTTAAGACCGCCATGAGAAAACCTTTAATTTCATTTGGAGCCCCCTCCATACCATCACTCAACTCCAGAAACTTCATCCATTTTTCTTCGTCATCTTGATTCTGGTCAAACACTTCTATTCCAGCCAGATATTCAGCGAGGGGATCAAGGGTAAAGATAATGAGTTCTTTTTTCGAACCTTGAAAACTGATTAAACGCAGGTCCCGTTCCAAACGCTCTAATCGGGCCAATACATCCTTGGCCTCACCTTCAAGGACATTGACTAAGTTACGGGTTTCCGCTTCCGTGGGACGATAGGTTCGTCCAACACACTCCCATGCAATCGCTTTAATATCTCTATGGGTCTGCTGCAGATCATATAACACCATAGGTGCATTCATGGTCAATTCGGTCACGTAGCCCTCTATCAAGTCAGGAATATTTTGGGGCAAATCAACTAAGTATTTTCCAGCCTCTTTTGCTTTGATCATTTGGTCAGCGAAAAGCTTGGCCAGTAGAACATTTGCTGTTTTTGTTCCCATCATTGCTGCAAGACGGTTACGACCCTGATTAAAATCGGAGTCTTTAAATAGTTCACTTTTATTCTTTAAGTTAAAATAGGCATGCATAAAATTTGAAAGTCGGTCTCTTTCAATACGTAAGGGTTGGACTTGATTCATTTCGCAATAATTATTTAATATGTCATTTCGCGACGAAACTACAAGAGCATTGGTGGTAAAGTGGGGCAATTCTGCACTGATTGTTTCTTGGGTCAACCCATCCATTTCGGAAAAATGATCGACGATTACCAGAATCCGTTTTCTTTCCAGTAGGTGCCCCAAAAGTTCACCTGGGACTGGTGTAAGGGTTTTAATAAGCCCTTGGAGTTGCCCTTGCACCGTTTCTAGAAAATTTTTGACCAATTTGCGATCAATTAAAACTGGGAGCATGGGGTGTTCAGCTAAGGCCATGTCTTTTTTTTCTCTCATAGCCCAGTGGCCCATTTGAAAGGCTAAACTGGTTTTTCCATCACCTCCCTCACCCCAAACCAGCAGGCGAGTAGGCGTTGTCAATTGGGAAAAAGCCTTTTGCAGTTTCTCCGGAGGTTTTACAGACTCCGAGTTTAGATTGATATTGAATTGGACCAATTCCCCATCCATCCTGAAGGGAAGAGGCACATAATCTTTCCGAATGTTCACAGTTGGTAAAGCTCTAAAGTTTTCTCGAGCCGATTTAATATGTTGCTCAACCCAGGCGTCTAGTAAGGAGTCTCGGTATAAAAAGAAACGAATTAGGAGAATATATTCTAATGGCAGTCTTACCCATCCAATTTTGACATCGGTTGATGGAAGGGCATCTTTAATTTTCAAAACTAAAAGAGGCCTGCTCTTAAATATAATGACCACGGTCAATATGTAAATTGAAATAAACAAAACGAGAAAAGCCCAAAGAGGGTACTCTATTTCCGAATTAAAAAGCCTTAGCCACCATTTAGATAATTCTAGCTCTCGCTCTTTTAGGAGAAATGAATTTGCACGTCGAATAGGATCAGCATGTTTTCTTATTTCCGCATCAGGATGAGCTTTTAGGACTGGAGCGACACTGTTTAAATGGCCAAAAACTGCAGGGTCCAAATGGAGAATGTGAATTTTTCCACCTTCAACTTCATCCTGTAACCCTGTGGCGATTTGTTCCAAAGTTTGTGCAATAGTTTGTGTGTCATATGATTCTTGGTTCTTCAACGCTATGACGAGAGTGGGAATTGCTTCTCTGGCTCCCCAACCTACTTGCCCTAGTGCTGAGATAACACTTTCACGAACATCAGCATTGTCATCCTTCAAAGCATTGATCAAGGCGGGAACCGCTCTTTTTGATTTGGCTTTGCCCAATATCCTGGCTGTCTCTTTTCGGACCTTGGGATCTTTATTCTTCAAAGCTTTGATTAAAGCGGATACAGCTTTAACCCCCAGATTTTCAAATGCTCGATTTATCGTATCTCTGACTTCGACAGTGTCATCATTCAAAAGGTCAATAAGAGCGGGAATTGTCTCTTTTGCATTTGGGTAGAGAGCCCGAAGGTTGTCTACACCAACCGCGCGTTTATGGGGATCTTTGTCCTTTAAGTATTCCAACAAGGTTTGAATACTTACTTTATCTGCAAAAGAATGAAAAGGTGAAATCAGGCTGGTTAAAAAAAGAATGGTGGTAAAAAAAAGAGAAGCCCTAAATATTTGTCCGCAATTGCCGACTATTATTGGTTTTGAGAAAAAGGTATTTTTTCTAATCTTGGTTCTGGCCATTTTATGGTCTTTCAGGCTATAAGCCGTTACTTACTCTGCCCCTCAACTGCATAAATTGGTCAGGTTTTCCAGGTTCTCATCTGCTGCCAATATCTCAGTCTCAAATCGGTTCATAACGCTGTTTAATATGCAATCCGCTCATTTTTTAAGAAGTATAGCTATGAAAATTATGGCTATTTTTTAATTTAATAATTCCGATATTTTGACAGAAGGGATATGGATGATCAAATATGATTTTCCCTGATTGTAAATCACCCCAACCCCTCTTTCAGAAAGAGGGGATATTCAAAGCCTCATTGAGCCATCAACTTCCGCCGAGATGGATATCTGAGGGACAGCACCAGCTATTGCCAGTCGGCACCACGCCAAGTGGAAATTATTTTGCTTGACTGAAATTGCTATAAAAGATAACATTCTTCCTTTATATCCCTCCTTCTGAACTGTGCTTCCGGAAATGTAAAGGGTTTGAATTCAAAGGTTTTTTCAAGCCATGATTTTTGATATTGAGCAAATTTATGAAGAGGGTCTGGATTTTGAAGTTCTTGAGCCCAAAGAGCGCTTCAGCGTTGACTCATCGGACTGTGTTTTAACGGAAGATGTTAAAGTTCAGGGGAAGCTGGAAAGATCCGGTCCGGATATACTGTGTAAGGGTAGTTTGGAGACAGGACTTTCTGTCACTTGTACCCGGTGTTTGTGTGATTTCAGTTTTGTGGTAAAAGGTCAGCTTAAGGTTCATTTCATTCCCCGGGTTGAAAATAACAAACCGGCGCATGAGATTGAACTTACTGAACTGGATGTGGAGCAGGAATTTTATGAAGAAGGTCAAATTGACCTATCCAGTCCGGTCCGCGATTTGATATTATTGAGCCTGCCACAAGTTATACTGTGCCGGCAAGATTGTGCTGGGTTATGCCCAGAGTGTGGGATTAACCTGAATGAGAATAAATGTGATTGCAAAAACGAAGGGTCTTACGATCCACGTTTGGCGGTTCTACAAAAATTAAAAGACAAGTTAAAATAGGGAGATATCATGGCTGTCCCAAAGAAGAAAACATCTAAATCCAGAAAGGGCATGCGTCGGTCTCACGATGGCTTGAGCGCACCCGCCTATACAGAGTGCCCCCAGTGTCATGAGATGGCCCGCCCGCACCATATTTGTGCGCATTGCGGCTATTATAAAGGCAAAGAAGTGATGGAAGTTGAAGCGGTTTAATAATTCGCTTGTTTCACTATTTGGTCACTAGTTTTCCTCTCGATAATTCCAAACGCTCTTTGGAAAGGAGCTGAACCCAGAAATGAAAATCGTGGTTGACGCGATGGGGGGCGATCATGCTCCACAAGCCGCTGTAGAAGGTGCGGTCATGGCGGCGAGGGAATACGAAACGGAAATCATTCTCACCGGTTTATCCGATCAGATTCATGCTGTTCTGGATAGTCTTGACCCTGATCACAATCTTCCGATTGAAGTTGTCCACGCCGAAGAGGTGGTGGAAATGCACGACAGCCCCGGCAAAGTTTTGCGCTCCAAACGTAAATCTTCCATGAAAATTGGTTTGGACCTTGTCAAGAATGGTACTGCATCGGCATTTTTAAGTGCCGGAAATACAGGTGCTGTTCTGGCCTATTCGACGGTTATTTTAAGACCGTTAAATGGCGTTGATCGACCTGCTATTGCTATTCAATTACCCACTTTAAAAGGCAATGCCATTCTTTTGGATGCCGGTGCGAATGTGGACTGCAAAACCAGTCAGCTGTTCCAGTTCGGAATCATGGGGCATGTTTTTGCTGAGTACATTCTTGGTAAAACAAACCCTCGTGTTGGTTTACTCAGTATTGGTGAGGAAGACGGCAAGGGCAATGAAATTGTCAAAGAGGCTTTTCAAATGCTCAAAGCAAGTCACATCAACTTTACTGGCAATATTGAAGGTAAGGAAGTTTATCGTGGTAATGCTGATGTGATTGTTTGTGATGGTTTCACCGGTAATGTGGCACTCAAAATAAGTGAGAGCCTGGCCGAAATGATAGGAACCAATCTCAAACGAATGTTTCAAAGCAACTGGCTCAGCAAACTGGGTTATTTATTGCTGAAACCTCAGTTGGATGAGTTTAAGAAAAAAGTTGATTACTCAGAAACGGGTGGAGCTCCTCTTTTAGGAGTGAATGGTGTTGTTATAATCGCACATGGAAGTTCTTCTCCGAAAGCGATAAAAAATGCTATCAATCGGGCCCGCGAATTGAGCGAGAAGAATATCAACGAACATATTCGGGAAGGCATTGAATCTAACTTAACGGATGTGGAAGCGTCTAAAGGAACTATTTGGAAGCAGATTAAAAGCATTGCTTTTGGGGCTGACTCCGAAAACCCTGACAAACAAGCTCCTGATGGACCGACCGATAAAAAGGTCGATAAAAGTACTGACGAAACCTGAAATACTTCTTATTATAATGACCAATACCTTCAAGGCAGTAGTCGCGGGAACGGGCTCGTATTTGCCGGAAAAAATCCTCACAAACAAAGACCTCGAAAAGTCTCTAGACACAACTGATGTTTGGATCACTGAGAGGACAGGTATTAGTGAACGCCGGATTGCAGCTGACGGTGAGTCTGCCTCAACGATGGCTGCCAAAGCCGGTAAGCAGGCATTGGAAGCGGGTGGAATTAGCCCTGATGATGTGGACTTGATTATTGTCTGCACATCCAGTCCCGATGTGTTATTCCCATCCACAGCCTGTTTTGTGCAAAATGAGTTGCAGGCTTTCAATTGCGCGGCTTATGACATTTCCGCCGTATGTTCTGGGTTTGTTTTTGGGCTTTCGATTGTGGAGCAATATTTGAAAAATGGTCGCTACGAAAACATTCTGCTCATTGGTAGTGAAGTCAATTCGAGAATTGTTGATTGGACAGACCGGTCTACCTGCATACTTTTTGGTGATGGAGCGGGGGCGTTATTGCTGAAACGGGTAGAGCAGGAAAACCCTTTGGGAATTTTATCCACGCATATTTATTCGGACGGACGTTTGTCGGATTTGATCTGTGTTCCGGGTGGAATTGGCAGAACAGGGGTGAATAAACAAGACATCGACGATAAAAAATATTTCATCAAAATGTCGGGAAATGCAACTTTCAAGGTAGCGGTTAAGAGAATGACGGATGTGATTCGCGAAGCACTGGAGTTTAATGAATTGAGTATGGAAGAGGTGGGGCTATTGGTTCCACATCAAGCCAATCAAAGAATTATCAACGCGGTGGCTGAAAGACTTAATTACCCAATGGAAAAAGTATTCATGAATATCCATAAATATGGAAACACCTCTGGAGCTTCTATCCCGATTGGGATCAATGAGGCGAAACGTAGTGGGCGTATTCAACCCGGAGATACCTCTGTGCTCGGCGTGGTTGGGGCAGGTTTGACCTGGGGATCGGCGGTGATCAAATGGTGAAAACTGCTTTTGTTTTTCCCGGCCAAGGTTCTCAATTTGTGGGCATGGGCAAAGACTTTTATGATCATGTTCCATCGGCCCGTGAACTGATGGAAGAGGCCAATGATGTTTTGGGTTATGACCTCGCAAGCATTTGTTTTAATGGCCCAGAAGAGACTTTGAGGTTGACGGAAAACACTCAACCGGCACTACTGGTACACAGTACAATGGCCTTGAAAATATTAAGGGAAAATGGTATAGATTCGGTAGTCGCTGCGGGTCATAGCTTAGGTGAATTTTCAGCTTTGGTTGCGGCAGGGGCTTTGCAATTTAAAGATGCTGTAAGGTTGGTCCGTTTACGGGGCCAATTTATGCAGGAAGCGGTTCCGGTTGGGGTAGGTACAATGGCCGCCATCATAGGTTTGCCGATTGAATCCCTTCAGGAAGTGTGCGATCAGGTTTCTATAGAATCCTGTATTGTTCAACCTGCAAATTTGAATAGTCCGGTACAAACTGTAATCGCAGGCCATAAGGAGGCAGTTGAGCAGGCTTCCGCAAAAGCTTTGGAGGCAGGAGCCAAGAAAGCCGTTCCTTTGCCGGTGAGTGCTCCGTTTCACAGCGCTCTTATGAAGCCAGCTGAAATCAAGCTGCAAAAAGAATTGGAGAAGACTGAGTTTTGCGACCTGTCCTATCCTGTAATCACCAATATTGAGGCTAAACCCATTACTAAAGGGAGCGATGCCAGAGCAGCCCTTGTTAAACAGGTTTGTTCTCCGGTACGTTGGTCGGAAACAATGCAGGTGTTGGTGGATCAGGGTATAGAGAGAGTTGTCGAACTGGGATCGGGGAAAGTTCTATCTGGCCTGATCAAAAGATTTAACAGAGACATAAGTTGCTATCAGGTTGGTGATCGCGAAAGTTTATCGCAAAGCCTGACTGCTTTAAACGGCAATTGACTTATTCGTTCAAATAGGATTTTTAATGGAACTGAAAGATAAAGTAGCTTTGGTCACTGGCGGGGCTCAGGGAATTGGTAGAACAATTGCTGAAGAGCTGACCCGAGCAGGAGCTCATGTAGTGCTGGGAGATGTGAACTTGGAAGGAGCTCAGGCAACAGCGGAGGCCATAAATAAGAGTGGTGGTTCTGCTTCTGCTGTTAAAATTGATGTCTCAAACGCCGCTGAAGTGCGTGAGGTTTTTGATTTCATCATGAAAGATAAAAAACCAGTGGATATCGTGGTCAATAATGCTGGTATCACTCGTGATGGTTTGATGGTGAGGATGAAAGAGAGTGATTGGGATTTGGTTCTCAATATCAATCTTAAAGGAAGTTTTCTTTGCAGCCAACAGGCGGCAAAACAGATGATGAAGCAAAAAAGTGGGGCGATTGTCAATATCTCTTCGATCGTTGGAGTGATGGGCAATTTTGGTCAGGCCAATTACTCGGCGTCTAAGGCTGGAGTGATAGGCTTGACAAAAACCCTGGCACGGGAAGTTGCTTCCAGAGGGATTAGAGTGAATGCGATTGCACCCGGTTTTATCGACACAGAAATGACGCGGGTTTTAGATGAAGAAGTGCGCCAAAAATTGATAGAGCAAATTCCACTTGCCAGGCTGGGACTGCCTGAAGATGTAGCGCGTTGTGTTAACTTTTTAGTGTCTGACAAGTCCAGTTACATAACCGGACAGGTCATTAATTTAAACGGTGGTATGTTGATGTGATTCCAACAAGGAGTTTTAAAAATTATGTCAGTTGAAGATAAGGTTAAAGA
>JAJDBH010000231.1 GCA_029261455.1 Nitrospinaceae bacterium | reverse complement strand
CTTTCATCTGAAACCTGGGAAAAACTGCATGAAACCTTGGACCATTTCGCCTTTTGGGCTAACTCAATCATTTTTGTCTTGGTGGGGATGGTGGTTCCAAAAATCATGGGGAGTATCAGTCAGAACGAATGGCTTTTGCTTGGAGTATTGATTCTGGTCGCTTTTGGAGCGCGGGCTTTAATCTTATTCGTAGTCCTCCCTTTATTTGAGAGGTGGCATTCAACTGCAAAAATCAGTAATGCTTACAAGGGGGTCATGCTTTGGGGTGGTCTTCGAGGTGCGGTTTCATTGGCTCTGGCTTTATCCATCATGGAGAACGTGTTATTCGCGGAAGAAACACAAAGGTTCATTGGAATTCTTGTGACAGGGTTTGTTTTATTCACCTTGTTGATCAATGCTACAACGATTGGAGCTTTGCTGAAGTTGCTTAGGCTGGATCAGCTTGACCCTGTCGATCAAATTATTCGAAACCGGGCTCTGAAACATTCGTTGATCAAAACCCATCATTTACTGAAGGGCAAAGCCCGCAACCATAATATAGAGCCCGAATTGACAGATGATATTCTAAAACAATATCAGGAGGATGAAGAAAAAATTGATAACTTGTTAGGTCGAACCAAGGAGCTTTCTGAAAATGATTGGATTCGGGTAGGCCTTTTTGATTTATGCAACCTTGAAAGGGCGGGATATCTGCAGCAATTTAAGGAGGGTTTTATATCTACCTATGTTGTCCGTCGGCTTTTAGCGCAAGTGGAAGATTTGCGGGATGGTTTGCAAACCGGGAATGAGGGTTATAAAAAATTATCCACCAAAATTTTAGAATTCAATTGGAGGTTCCATTTCTCTCTCACCCTTCACCGTAAGTTTGGAGTTAGCAAAGAACTATCAAGACACCTTGCTGATCGCTTTGAGATTCTACTCTCAATCCAAACCGTGATGAAGGATAGTTTGTTAACCGCACTCCCTAAAATGGAAGCCTTAATTGGGAAAAAGGCAGGACACACTTTAAGGACTCTGATTGAATATCGCCGGCAAAAAACAGATCAGGCTCTGAATATGTTGCAACTGCAATACCCTGAATATTTTCTGATGCTGCAAAAACGTTATTTAAGTCACATGGCAATAAGGCTTCAGGAGGTAGATTATGAACAACTGCTCAAACAGACGGTTATCAGTGGAGAGGTTTTTAAAAATCTGGAAGAGGATTTGCAAACACGGATTCGAAAAATGCAACCCCGCCCAACCTTGGACCTAAACTTGGAACCCGAAAAATTGGTGCGGCGGGTTTCTCTATTTTCGGATTTCCCTCCTGACCGTTTGAATCATATTTCTAAACTCCTGAAACCCATGCTGGCGGTCCCGGGTGAAATAATTCTCAAAAAAGGAGACATTGGACATGACATGTATTTTATTTCTTCTGGATGTGTTGAAGTACAAATGTTGCCAACATCTGTCCACTTGGGAAGCGGGGATTTTTTTGGGGAAATTGCATTGATCAAAAATAACCCCAGAACGTCTACTGTAAAAGCTTTAGGGTTTTGTGATTTGCTTGTCCTCAGTGATTCCGATTTCAATTTATTTCTAGAGGATAACCCTGAAATCCGAAAAACTTTATCTGAAACTGCGGATAAGAGAATTGAAATGGACGGACTGAATTGATGCTGAAGGTTTCAGGAAAAAGAAGGTCTCCTGGCTATTGCCTTCTTGTTGTAAAAATGAAAATATAAGCCTTGATGGAATATTTCAGAGTTTGCAAACTCTAATAAGTATAGAGATCTATTTTTTCTGACGGATTTTGAGGACATTTTATGACTCGTAAGGTTCGATTTGGAGATTTTGTCAGAGAAGTCAGCCTCAAGCAAAACTCCCTTTCTTATAATTTGTTAACGCCTCCCGTTACTTTTTCTCAAAGTGGCAACGAAATTCCTTATAAGCCCACCAAACTACAGCTTCGCGGCATCGACATGTACCGGCTTCTAGGTCCTTATGTAGGGCAGCGTTTGATAGGCCAAGTGAAAGCTGTTGTTCCTCTAGCGCTCTATCTTTTCTTATTCCAGGTTCTCATTCTTCGTCAAAATGTATTGGAGCATGGTGTCATCACCGCCGGGCTGGTAGCCGTTATATTGGGTTTGATGATTTTTATGGAAGGTTTGAAACTGGGACTCATGCCTTTTGGAGAGGTCATCGGCCACACCCTGCCAAAAAAATCCAGCTTGGGAGTTGTTTTATTCATCGCTTTGTTACTGGGCATCGGTGTCACCTTTGCCGAGCCTGCGATTGGAGCCCTTCAGGCAGTGGGGTCTATTGTTGATGTGCGAAAAGCACCCTACCTATATGCGTTGCTCAATAACTGGGCGGGCACTCTAGTTCTGGTGGTTGGTATTGGCGTGGGACTGGCTGCTGTTCTTGGCACCCTGCGTTTTCTCAATGGTTGGAGCCTCAAGCCAATGATCTATGCGGCCCTGTTTCCTGCGTTGGGGTTGACCGTGTTTTGCATGATGGACCCGGAACTGAATAAGATTCTGGGATTGGCCTGGGATTGCGGAGCGGTGACCACAGGTCCGGTGACTGTTCCTCTTGTTTTGTCTTTGGGAATTGGAATTGCCTCTGCGGCAGGTAAGGGAAATTCTTCTTTGTCGGGGTTTGGCATTGTCACTCTGGCATCGATTTTTCCTATCATCGGCGTGTTGGGATTGGCAATTTATGTGTCAATGGTTGCTAGCCCAGAGTCCATCATTGCTGCAAGTCAGGTTGTTGTGGCACAGGCGAGTTCAAGCTGGTTGCAGGAAACTCCTTATGTGGAGATTATTTCCGGAGTCCGTTCCATTGTTCCCTTGGTGTTCTTTTTATTTCTGGTTCTAAAACTGTTATTGCGAGAAAAAATCCATGAACCGGGAATTCTTACTTATGGGATTTTCCTTTCCGTGATCGGGATGATCATTTTCAATATTGGTTTGAGTTATGGTCTCGCCAAATTGGGGAGTCAGTCCGGCAGTTTTGTTCCAGCAGCTTTTATTCCACTGGAAAGTGTAGAGGGCTCGCCCTTATATACGTATTCCGTGGGAGTATCTATTGCCCTGTTTTTCGCATGGATATTGGGTTTTGGGGCCACGCTGGCAGAACCGGCATTAAATGCCTTGGGCCAGACAGTAGAAAATCTCACCAACGGAGCGTTCCGAAAAAACATGCTTATGATGGCGGTTTCAACAGGTGTTGGGTTTGGCATTAGTCTTGGAGTATTAAAAATCATTTTTGAAATTCCTATTTCTTATCTTTTGTTACCGGGCTATGCCTTGGGCATCTTGCTCACCGTGTTTTCGTCCGAAGAATTTGTAAACGTAGCTTGGGATAGTGCCGGGGTAACGACTGGCCCGGTCACGGTTCCTTTGGTGTTGGCGATGGGCTTGGGGTTTGGCAATGCAGTTCAGGCTGTTGAAGGTTTTGGTATTTTATCCATGGCCTCCATCTGCCCAATTTTATCAGTATTGATCATGGGACTTTGGATTCAATTCAAAACCCGGAGAGCCAATTTACAAAGGATAAATCTTTTAAAAGGACAGGAGGCTGTAGCATGAGCCTGAGAGAAATAACGGTTTTAACAGACATTGCTTTGATCACCTGTATTGTGCAACGAGGTTTGGCCGACACGATCATTGAAGCAGCTCGGGAAGCAGGTGCGCAAGGAGCAACGGTTCATTTTGCACGGGGTATGGGGGTGAGAGAGAGGCTTGGTATTCTGGGGGTCGCAGTGGAAGTGGAAAAAGAGGTGGTCGATATTGTGGTCTCCAAAGAACAGGTGGAACGTGTTTTTGAACGAATGTATTTGGCAGGTAACCTTGATACACCAGGAATGGGGATCATGTATATCACTCCGCTCGATAAAGCGGCAACTTATATACCTCCAGATGTGCTGAAAAAATTCTCAAATGATGAAGATGAAAAGACCAAAAAAGAATCATAAAAACTGTCTGGCTAAAACTTTATGGCAAATAATATTTATACAGATATAAAGTGCATCACTTGTTTTCTTCCTAAGGGTGCAGGGATTAACTTAGTAGAAATATTGCATGGTGAAAAAAACATTGATTCCACCAATGTACATACTGGAAGAGGGTTACGTACCGTGGAGAGTGTTAACGATTACGGTGCCTGGACAGAACAGGATGTATTGACAGTGGTCGTTGATGCCGAGCGGGCTGATGAAATCTTTGCATTTATTTTTTTCCAGGGAGAGCTCAATAAGCCGGGTGGTGGTTTTATTTACCAGACTTCATTGACCAAGGCTTCGCGTTATAGTTTGCCTCCTATAGAAGACTGAAAATCTACCGGTCTTCCCTTTTTACCGGCCAAGGTTTTTCGGAATATACCTGGAATCAATCGATCAATCCCTTCTCAGGTCTGCTGGATTTTTTCAAGCAATTGCCCTACCCTATTAATAAGAATAAATATAACCTTAATGGCTGATCAATAATTACGGGGAGTGATTTATTATGCCTACAAGTTTTCAAGATCCTATCAGTGCTTTTCTTGCTGATAAAACTCTGTCTATTCCACTGGGACAGGTTCTTCTTTTTACCCTGTTGATGACTTTATGTATGCTTTTCGGAAGGCATAAGCTTGGCCTGCTAATATCGTACGCATTTGTGTTTTTTTGGGGATTTATTTTCAACAGAAGCTATTTTATTGATGTGCTAGGCAACACCAGTAGCGGTCTTTATATCTATGCCCTGTCGGGGCTCGTAATGGCAGTGCTTGCTGTAACAGGTATGCTTAGAAGGGCCTGAAGATTGTTATGGCACTATTTGTAGGCCCGCCGAGGAAATGGTAGGGGCGAGATCATCCGGGCCTATTCTTTAATCTTGTACTTTCTGATAATCAGTCGTCTGGTATCCCTAGCCTTTCCTACCCAGAAAAAGGTGTCCAAATCCATATAGTACTTAAGGGCGAGGTCAACATGCTCCATGGCTTTTGGCCCGTTGTCCTGGTTGGCATAAACCACTGCCAGATTATAATGAACGCCGGGCACATGGTCATCCAGTTCCATGGCTCTATCCAGATACTTTTTTGCCTCCTTATAATTTTTATCCTTGATAAGGGCGGCGGATAATTTTTTCATCGTCTCTACATCATCAGGGGCGAGGCGGTGGGCTTCTAAAAGTACCTTGATACTTTCTTTAACCTTTCCCTGTCTCAAATAAATTTCGCCAATCACGCGGTAGGGGACTTGCAATTTCGGGTTTTTCTTTAAAGCTTCACGGGACAATCTAACGGCTTCGGGAAACTCCTTACGTCTATAATGGACTTCACCCAATATGGCATTTGCCTCTGGCAATGTTGGATCAATTTCAAGAATTTCGGTAGCCTTTTCCCGGGCTTTTAAAAGCTGGTTTGTAGCGATTAACACCTGCGCATAGAAATACAGGGCCTCAACATCTTTGGGGTACTGGGCCAGAAAATATTCCGCTGCGCTTTTAGCTTTATCGTAGTTTTCTTCATCAAAGGCTTTTTTTGCATCCGCCATTTTGGCGCGGTCAGGCCCTTCATCTTTTTCACCCTCATCACTTCCACAAGAGACCAGGAAGAAAACTGAGAGCAAAATTACCACCCAGAACTTGAAAAATTGTGATTTGATTACAGGGCCATTTGTGAAAGAAAAAAGCATGGTTTTGGCTATTTGGAAACAGATGAATAAAAACTAGATCAACTTATAATTTTTTCATTGATTGTAGGAGTTGATTCTAATCTGGCACCATTGATCTGTCAAACATTCCCCGGTTTTGAGAGAGTCATTACTGTATTTCAACCTCACTTTGAAGAGTTGATTGAGGTAGCAATGTCTGTCATATCAAGACTCTCCGATCAAATGCAAAATGACTTCTCTTTTATGGGGATGAGTGCGATGCTCGAACAGATATATTCCCTGCCAGATTCCTAAGCTCGGTTTATTCGCCTGAACCGGGATGGACAATTGAGTCTGAGTGAGCGCGGATCGTATATGTGCTGGCATATCATCCGGGCCTTCTGCTCGGTGCTGAAAAAGAGAATCGCCATCGGGAACCAGTCGATTGAAAAATCGGTTTAAATCTTCCAGAACATCCGGGTCGGCATTTTCCTGAATCAATAAAGATGCCGAGGTATGGGGAATAAATAGCGTCAAAAGACCAGATTGAATATCCTGCTGGTGGACCCAATCACAAACCTCATGGCCAATACAATAAATACCACGTCCCTCTGTTGAAATTGTAAATCTGAACTGGACTTGTTTCATTTCTCAACTTTGAAAACAATGATTTATAGACTTTTATCGGTCTCCCCCTCTCGACTTTAGGGGAGTTTCAAGCTATCATTTTAACATCATAGAATGAAAGTGTTTCACCTGCTCCGCCATAATGGACGAACCTTGAAAAAGGTTCAAAACTAATTTTCCAGGGGAGATAATATGTCCGTACCCGCAGATAAAGAAGTGAGTTTCAGAGAAAGCGTAAATCTTTGCTGTGATCTGGCTATGACCACTCTGGATATACCGGACGGTATGGCCAAATATATCCGGAATGTGAACAATGTCTATCAGGTTCGGTTCCCGGTCATAATTAAAGGACAGGTTGAAACTTTCATAGGCTGGAGAGCCGTCCACAGCGATCACAAATTGCCCGCTAAAGGCGGTATTCGTTTTGCCCCGAATGTGAATCAGGATGAAGTAGAAGCCCTCGCGGCCTTAATGTCTTACAAATGTGCATTGGTGGATGTTCCGTTTGGTGGTTCAAAGGGTGGGTTGCTGATCGATCCGAAACTATATGAACGTGACGAAATGGAGCGG
The DNA here is from genome assembly GCA_029261455.1 of Nitrospinaceae bacterium. GTDB lineage: Bacteria > Nitrospinota > Nitrospinia > Nitrospinales > VA-1 > LS-NOB. The sequence goes on along the minus strand of JAJDBH010000231.1, from coordinate 931 downwards.
ATCACCCGACGCTTTGCTTTTGAATTGATCCAAAAAGATTATATCGGATCAGCAACGAATGTGCCGGCTCCTGATATGGGTACCGGTCAGCGCGAGATGGCATGGATCGTTAGCACCTATGCTTCTCACCGTCATGGAGATATCAATCAGTTGGCTTGTGTTACTGGCAAGCCTGTCTCGATGGGTGGTATCCAGGGTCGAGTCGAAGCCACCGGAAGAGGAGTAGTATTCGGACTCAGGGAATTTTTTCGCCATCCTGATGATGTCAAGAAGGCAGGATTGCAAGGAAACTCACTGGAAGGGAAAAAGGTCATTATTCAAGGGTTGGGAAATGTAGGTTATTACACTGCTAAAATTCTTCAGGAAGAAGATCAGGCTAAAATCATCGCTATTCTGGAATGGGATGGAGGGTTGTACGACCCGAACGGACTCGATGTAGAAGATGTTTTTCAATATAAGGTGAATAATAAGGGGGGGGTAACGGGTTACCCGAAAGCTGAATATTTTGAGGACGGTAAACCCCTTCTGGAAAGGGAGTGCGACATTCTGATTCCTGCTGCGATGGAGGCTGTGATCAATCGTACTAACGCTGCAAAAATCCAGGCAAAACTGATCGCCGAAGCCGCCAACGGACCTGTCACATTTGCCGCTGAAACGATATTAAAAGAAAAAGGAGTTGCCATCATTCCTGATGTCTATCTCAATGCCGGAGGCGTAACGGTTTCCTATTTTGAATGGATCAAGAATCTTTCGCATATTCGTTTCGGCCGTATGCAAAGGCGATACGAAGAAGGCCAGAACCAGCTTATGATTGAGGCCATTGAGGCTTCTGGAACCAAGCTTCCCCAAGAGTTGGTGACGAAGCTCAGCCAGGGAGCGAGCGAAATTGACCTCGTTCGATCCGGTCTTGATGACACCATGCGCAAAGCGT
>JAJDBH010000230.1 GCA_029261455.1 Nitrospinaceae bacterium | reverse complement strand
TAGATGCCCCGGCCATTTGGGTTAACAATACCTACGATATTCAGATACACGAGTTTCGCTCACCCTCTTCCGTCGATAGAGTTACCGTATATCAACGGACCGACTAGCCATCAAATCCATAGCTCAATCCGCCACCTCTTTGCGAAACATTACATAATCAATTGCGATCAAAGAATAAGGAATCACAAGAGGAAAGAGGCTATGCAACATACGACCAGCGTTGGAGCTTAGAACCGTAAACCCAAATGCTATGGGAATGATCCAAAAGAGAAAACGTGGAATTTCATAATAGGTATCAATCTTTTTGTATTCAAGCCATGCCCCAAATAAGGCAATCACCCAGAATACAGAGAACGGAGAAAACAGGTCATGCCAGCCTGTTAATGAGAAATAACTTTGACTGAGGTTTTCCAATCCCGATGAAAGATGGTTTCCGATCGTAACAAGTATTGGGTCCTCTGAATTGACGGCATTAGGTAAAGCAGCGGTGACTAAGCTCCTCACCCAAAAGAGAATGGCAAAAGACACTGACAAAGATAAAAGTATAAGTTTGCGATTTATTTTCTTTAGCAAAAGCGGAAGAAATAAAAACGGCACCGTTGTCTCTTTAGTGAGAATTAAAAGTGGCGTCAGCAAGCAGAGCAGCATTGAACGTTGAGTCAAACAAAAGTAGACGATGACAATAATTGCCAGATAGTACAGGGAGTCCACCATCGGGGCCCCTGTCGAAAGAATTGTAACTCGACTCCCTAAAAATATAAATACTCCCATCAAAGACCGTTCAGGTTTAAACTTCAACTCAATAAGAAAGAGATATAAAAATAAACCTGCAAGGCTTGTAATGAGATAATTGACAATATAGAAACTGAGCGCATCAATCGAATGTAAATGGTCAGAAGAAATCAAGGGGCGGATCACATCTCGAACGAGGTCTACAAGAAAAGGAAGGATGATACGATAGCGGTGGATTGAGGCAATATCAGAATCGCCATTTGACATGGCGAGGTAACTCAGCGAGTCACCCAATCCCCTCGGGTCGGTCCAGTCAAAATGCAGGAACTGCTGAAAGCTCACGCCATAGTTAAACCCTAGTATGACGAACATTGCCAGAAACATTTTGGCGGATTTCACTGTAATCTTCATTTTCTGCTTCTCTTATCCTTGAAAAGCTTCCTGAGCCTCATTATAAAACTGTTCCCGACAATCCTTGTGTCGGGATGAAAAGTGAAAGACCTGCAATTGTTTAACACCCGCCTCCCGGGCCAAAATCCCTGCCTGCCGGGACGTAAGGTGATAACGCGCCTGCCCCCGTTCTTCCTCATCGGCAAGAAAAGGTGATTCACAGAAAAAAATATCTGCAGAATCTACTAATCCCACAATCTTCTTTCTGTTGCGATCGTTAAAAACCGTATCCACCACATAACCAATTTTTTGTCCTGGAAAAACCTCCACCAAGTCGTTCTTGAGCTGCCCCATAGGAAGGTCTTCCGTACGGAAACCACCAAGCTCCTTGAATGGCACTTCAATGAGTGTGGATTCAGATTCATCTCTCAATACGCTTTGCTTCAATTCATTCAGCCAGGGTCCTGGATCTGCCTTCATGGATTCCAACCTTTCTTTGTCAATATTGACATGTGGTTTTTCTTCCAACGCAAACCCCAAACAAGGTACTCGGTGCTCCAGTATCGCCGTACGCACAGAGAAAGTGGGATCGTCGACGATCAAGCCATCGACAAAAGGTTCTTGCCGCTCATCACAAAGTTGAAACCGTTCAATCGCTCGGAAGGTGCCTTTCAGCAATCCACTTTCCCGTACTTCAACCACTTCGATGGTGAGCGATTCGTCATACTGATCAACAAGGTTCCAAGTGAATCCAGCCAGTTTACCCGCCACATTTTGAATAATATTTTTCGGACCAAAAATGGTCACCGTTTTTTCCCGCCCAAAAAGTGATCTCAATAACCGGTCGAAGCCAATGAAATGATCAATATGAGTGTGACTGACAAAAACATGGGAAACCTTGAGAAGGGCCCCATTTGACAAGGCGGACAAATCACCCAGATCAAACAACAACGCCCGCTTTTGCAGAAGAAATTGCACCAGTAGTCCAGGGTCTCCGAACGGATCATTGATCAATGCTGGTTGGATTCCCGATTTCATTCCTTCCCTGCCTCCTCGCCGGTTTTATCGAAACGCAGAAAGGCCTGAATAAAGGGTTGTAGATCGCCATCCAGCACCGCATCCACATTGCCCGCTTCCACACCTGTCCTCAAGTCTTTGACCAACTGGTATGGGTGAAGAACGTAGGAACGAATCTGACTGCCCCATTCGATCTTCTTTTTTTGTTTTTCCATTTCCTTTTTTTCCTCACCTAATTTTTCCTGTTCCAACTCATAAAGGCGAGCTTTCATGACTTTGAGGGCCGAGGCTTTGTTTTTATGTTGCGACCGTTCGTTTTGGCATTGGACTACAATGCCTGACGGAACATGCGTCAGCCGGACCGCCGAATCCGTGGTGTTCACTCCCTGCCCTCCCGGCCCCGAGGCGCGATAGACATCTGTCTTCAAGTCCTCTTCCTTGATCTCAAGATCAACCTCATCGTCAATTTCAGGATAAACAAAAACTGAAGCAAACGATGTGTGGCGTCTTTTGTTGGAATCGTAAGGAGAAATACGCACCAGACGATGAACTCCAATTTCCGCTTTTAAATATCCATAGGTATAGTCGCCAGTAAATAAAACAGTCGCGCTTTTTATTCCTGCTTCTTCTCCATACTGAGTATCAAGAACTTCCGTCTTATAACCATTACGGTCACCCCAGCGCAGGTACATGCGCAACAACATTTCCGCCCAGTCCTGAGACTCTGTACCTCCTGCTCCAGAATTTATGGCCACGAAGGCGTTATTGAAATCCGTTTTCCCCGAAAGCATGGCTTTCAATTCTGCGTTGGCTGCCTGTTCGCTAAGCCGGGTTAAAGAAGTCCTGATCTCCTCATCCATAGAAGGATCTTCTTCCTCGGCAGAAAGCTCCAACATAGCCTCCAAGTCTTCTCTCTCTTTTTCCAGGTTTTTCCAGATATCTATCGAACGTTGCAGGCTGGACCTTCTTTGCAGAACTTTTTGGGCGGATTCATTATCATCCCAGAACCCGGGGAGAGCAGTTTCCACATCCAGAGACTCGACAGACTTGATATTCTGATCAACGTCAAAGTAACCTCCTGAGAAGCCCAACCCTGTTCTCTATTTCTTTGTATGTTTTTGCCAAATCTTCTTGCATTTAAATCTCCCTTTTCATTGACGTTACAGGCATTCTCCTCAATCTCACCGCGAAAAGCAAGTTGACCCTGGTCCGATATTGAAGGGTTGATACGTAGGGCTCCGTTCTCTATACTCATGAGGTTCGATCCTGTCAGGAATACGGCACCAGCCCAAGCTAAAGAAACCTTGAAAATCAGCCGATCAATAAGAGACCGTCTGTTTATCTCAAGTCAAAACTAGTTTTCCATTGCCCATATCAGGGTTTGCGTAAAGACAATATTTCCAAATTATCATGGACCTCTTAACCCCCATATTTTTAGTCATCGTTTCCCTGTCTGCAATTTTGTGTCGCAGGCCATTTCAGAACTTCCCTCTGGATGATGACTTTGCCATCTACACTTACCGAGCTCGTTTTGCGTCACAAGGATTCCAGTGGAAAAAAGATCTGCAACTCATTGGCATTCCCATGTGGAAAATGCTCTTGCTGGACAAACTCTATGGCTCTGTCGAGGGAGGTATTCAACGCATCCGTCATTTGCAAACGGCCTTCCACCTTCTTGGTTCGCTGGCTATTTATGGAGCCTTATGGAGCTTTACCCATAACCCCTGGGCCAGTTTCACCGGAGCATTGCTTTATTCCTTTTACGGCACTTCTCCCGATCTTACGGCAGGCTCTTTCAATTTTGAGCAATTTTATATTCCATTTATTTTTTTCGGACTGGGGTTGTTGCAAGCAGGACCCGAGTGGGTGATCGCCGCAGGACTTTGTTTTGGCCTCGCTTCTATCGGTAAATGCACCACCGCCCTTTTTGCGGGAGTCTTGACCCCTATGGTCTGGTTTGAGTTTGGAGGACTAGCCTCCGTCCAGTTTGCACTGGCTTCGGGAGGAGTGATGACCGTTTCCAACCTGATCGAATGGAAGATGGGCTATTGGGACGACTTATCACGCAAACAATTAAAAACCCGGATGGCCACTACTTTAAGATTGACCCGAACCAAAAAAATGCACTTCAGCGTCTTGCTTGAAGTTGGAAAACTTATCAAACAGGCTCTTCCGATCTGGCTGGGTCTCATCCCTCTCATAATTTATTGTATACAGAATCAAAACATCTGGCTGGTCGTTTTTTCCCTGACTCTGTTCAGCATGATCGTTTTTCAGCGAGCCTTTTCCAGATACCACTACCTACCATTATTTGCTCTACTTACATTAGGTTGTGGTTTGGGAATGGAAGCCGTATTACCTTTGAAGCCCTCAATATCAGGGATGATTTTGATCAGTTTTGCAGCTTTGCTGGGTTGGAATTTAAAATCCATGGCCTTTTATTATCTTCGTCCTACAGATCCTGAAACCCTGGTTCATTACGAAAAATTCGACCAATACCTTTACTTGCCCCGGCTGGGGAAAATTCTCAAACGCCTGATGCGTATGCGTGGTGAAAGCGGCGAAAGAATTTTTGTCTGGGGGACTTTTTCACAGCTTTATCATTTGACGGGTTCACCCGCTTCCGACAACTTCCTGCATCACACCATCGGCCCTTGGGATTCCCTCGACCTAGAAGGCTTTTACGACAGTTTCATAGGCGGACTTTTGCACCACAAACCTCGCTACCTGATCAAAAGCTTTACTGATCTAGATGTGGAACGTTTGGAGGAAGTCACTGGCCTGCGTTACAAACTGTTAAAAGTTGTGCTGGCCCGGTTCCCAGTTTATCGTTTGGAGTCTATTGAGTCTCGTTCAGAAAATCTGCTTTCCCAAAGCTGGCAGGAAAAAATGCGCCAATTGGAATCTCTCACTAAGGCAGACTGGCATGCTCCGGGGTTGAATCGTTCTGATGAGGAAAGGGGAGAACTAATCACAGCCCTCAAGGAGTGCAAAAAGCTTGTCAAACTGAACAAACAAGACACCGAAGCTTATGATTATATGGGCAACATTTATAATGCATTGGAGCTCACCGAGAAGGCAGAAAATGCATTCGAAAAAGTCCTGAAATATGCTCCCCATTGGCCTAAAACACGTTTAAAATTGCACACCCTTAAAGTCAAACTGAATAAGCTGGATGAGGCCCAGACCTTACTGGAGGAAGAAATAAAACGTTTCAACCCTGATTTGGAAGTCACCTTTTCATATGCATTATTTTTAAGGCTCAAAAAAGATTATGCAGGAGCCCTGATAAGATTTGAAGAAGTTCGCCGCCAAGGACTCAATTGGCAAGATTGCTGGAAATTCTCCACGGAATGCATGCTAAATTTAAACAACCGGGATGGCCTTAAAAGACTATACGACGAAGCCAGGGATATCAAGAACACAAAAGACCGTGAATGGTTACAAACTTTGGTCATTAACAGTCTTGCCCAACTGGAATCCAACCTGAGACCCGAGCACGAAACTCTTAAATTTTACCTGCAAAAAGATCCAGAAAATGGAATTATGCGTTATGCAATCGCCTCTGCCCTGGAAAAATCCGGTAATCCGTCTGAGGCTTATAATTTATTTGAGGAACTGGCTGTATCCAATCGAGGCTATCCCCACATACAGGCCAATGCCTGGTTCAGAATGGCTTTATTAGCTCCCCAAAACCAACAAACCCAACTTTTACAACAATGTCTTAAGCAACAGCCTTACCATCAAGGTGCAAAAGATTTAATGGAAAATATAACTAAAACGGCAAAAGTTATGAGGCCCACCCTTCAGGAGTCAGGAGAAAACACCGAAAAGGTGGAAGCGAACCCTAATTTTAAGAAAGGTCACCCCTTGAAAGTCAGCATTGTAGTCCCCAATTGGAATGGAATGAAATTTGTTGGCATGTGCCTCGACTCTCTTGCTCAGCTTGATTTCGATGGCCATGAAGTCATAGTGGTCGATAATGGTTCGATTGATGGCTCACGCGAAATGATCGAGGAACAATACCCCTGGGTGAGACTGCTGAAAATGCCCGACAATATGGGGTTTGCCATTGCCTGTAATGAAGGGATCAAAGCCTCCAACGCGGAATATATTGTATTGCTCAATAATGATATCGAAGTAACCTGCGACTGGCTGAAGGAACTTTATGAAGGCATGGAGCGCCATCCAGAATGCGGAATGGGCACCACAAAAATGATGTTTCTGGATAACCGCGATGTTTTTTATAATACGGGCGACCTGTTTCATAGCTGGTCTGCAGGTGGCGGCAGAGGACAAGGGGAAAAAGACACCGGCCAGTATGAAGAGGAAGATTATGTTTTTGGCGCCTGTGCCGGAGCCGGAATTTATCGGCGCGAATTCTTCAATCAAATAGGCCTTTTCGATGAAGACTTCTTTATCTTCGCGGAAGATGTCGACCTAAATATGAGGGGACAGTTAAAGGGACTCAAAGCCGTTTACCTGCCAAAGGCCAAGGTTTACCACATTGGCACCGCCACGGTAGGCCTGTATAGCGACAAATACGTCTATTTATGTAAACGCAACGACATCTGGGTCTTCATCAAAAACTATTCCCTCAGCTTGTATTTCAAATACCTGTTTTCCATATGGAAGCATCAATTTGCAGATATCAAATATTTCACCTATCGCGGGCAAGGGCAAGTACTTTTAAAAAGCAAATGGGATGCGTTAAAAATGTTACCGCAAATGCTCACCCGGCGTTGCCAGATTCAAACAAAACGTTCAGCACCCGACGAACAAATCGAAAAACTTATTATCACTGATTGAACAAAACTCCCCTCCTCAGATACGCCAGTTTTACAAATTACCCCCTTTTGGAAAAGCCATACAAACTCAGATTATGCTATGGGGAACTTTTCCCCAAAAACAAATATTAAGCTATAGAAATATTTTAAAAAAAGTTCACTTTACCAAACAGGGCCCTTAAAGTTCCCACACCTTGAACTACATACCTGTCTTCAACCGCAACCAATACGCCCGGCCATTACGGCCAAATAACCCACACAAATAGCATAACCATCGATTATTCAACAACGTCGTAAAAAATATTTGACAAGACATGGAATAGGGATTAAATTTCGCCAACAGGATAAATTGGATAATCGATATAATAGATGACGTTTATAAACTAACCGAAATTAGGAGGCCAAATGACCTATTCAAATCCTACTTGTTTAGAAATCAAACCATCCATTCCAGCTTCTTTAAGAAGATCCTTTCTCATTTTCAGCTTGGCAGCTGCCATTTCTGTCATGCAATGGTCTGCAACCACCGCGTTCTCCCTTCCCGGACTGACCAGTATCGCATCCGCCTTCCAGGGCGCATTGGTCGGGACAAATACCAACCAAAGTGTAGGGAATCTTTCAGATACGGCTATATGGTGGAATATTGAAGCATATGACACGAACAGTTTTCATGGTGGATCCAACAACTACTTTACCATCCCAGCCGGGGTCTTTAAAGTCCGGGTTTCCGGGTCCGTGCTTTGGAGCGATAACACCAACTCAGGGTCACGTTATCTATACACTAAAACAGGCGGTGCATTTGCGCCTCAAGGGAGAGCTCTATCGGCAAACACAAAAACCGGGGCCTTTGTGATGGGGCAATCCGTTCACTCTGCCGTAATGAACGTCTTCCCAGGGCAACAAATCAGACTCCACGCGGATCAGACTTCGGGAACAACCACAAGTGTTATCGCAGGCAACAACACCTGGTTTGCCATTGAAGTTCTGCCATAACTAAAAAGCAAAGGAAAAGTTTTTGCTTTGCCATAAAAAATCTGCACACACAGGCTACAAGCAACAATTCCTTATGAATAAATTTTAATTAAGGAGATATTTAAATGACTCATATAAATCCTACTTATTTTGAAAACAAGTCGTCCATTCCATCTTCTTTAAGAAGATCCTTTCTCATCTTCAGCCTGGCCGTTGCCATTTCAGTTGTTAACTGGGCTGGGACAGCCGCGTTTTTCATTCCCGGATTCACCAGTATCGCATCCGCTTTCAGAGGTGCCTTAGTGGGGAAAAGTGCGAATCAGAACATAGGAAGCCTTTCCGATCAGGCTTTGTCCTGGCAGACGGAAGTGTATGACACGGACAATTTTCATTCTGGAGGGAACGAATTTTTTATCATTCCTGCCGGGGTTACCAAGGTCCGGGTTTCCGGGTCCGTGCTTTGGAGTGCTAACGTCAACAGAGGTTCACGCTATCTATACACAAAAACAGGCGGGTCATTTGCACCTCGAGGGAGAGCTCTAAAGGCAGATACAAAGGCCGCACCCTATGAAATGGGGCAATCCGTTCACTCTGCTGTAATGACCGTCTCCCCAGGCCAGTTTATCAGATTGCATGCGGATCAGACTTCGGGATATACCACAAGTATTATCGCAGGTAATAACACCTGGTTTGCCATTGAAGTTGTGCCATAACTAAAAAGCAAAGGAGATGTTGTTGCTTTGCCATAAAAAATCTACACACAGAGGCTACAAGCAGCAATTCCTTGTGAATTAATTTTAATTAAGGAGAAAATTAAATGAATCATGCAAATCCTACTTGTTTTGAAAACAAGTCAAACATACCAGCTTCTTTAAGAAGACCCTTTCTCATTTTCAGCCTGGCCGTTGCCATTTCTGTCATGCAATGGTCTGCAACCACCGCGTTCTCCCTTCCCGGACTGACCAGTACCGCAACCGCCTTCCAGGGGGCATTGATAGGGTCAACCTCAAATGAAAATGTAGGGCATCTTTCAGATACGGCCCTGGGGTGGAATACAGAAGAGTATGATACGAACAATTTTCATTCTGGTTCGAACAACTATTTTGTCATCCCTGCCGGGGTTACCAAGGTCCGGGTTTCCGGGTCCGTGCTTTGGAGTGCTAACACCAACTCAGGGTCACGTTTTCTATACACAAAAACAGACAATCAGTTCGCACCTTTAGGGAGAGCACTAACGGCAAATAAAAAGGCCCCATCCTACGTGATGGGGCAGTCCGTTCACTCTGCCGTAATGAACGTCTCCCAAGGACAAATAATCAGGTTGCATGCGGATCAGGATTCGGGAATAACCACAAGTGTTATTGCCGGCAACAACACCTGGTTTGCCATACAAGTTGTGCCATAAAAGGTTAAACAAGCAACGGTGCTCTCTACCCCGAACCATGGGGTGGAGAGCATCTACCTTTAGATTTCAAACTACATCTTATTCCTCTACCATAAGTATTTTTGTTAAAAATAAGAAATAAACAGGAGGTGTTGACATGAAAAATATTTGCACTCATTTTACAGCCCTATTAGGTTTGGCATTGCTTTGTTTTTTTATCAACATTTATGGAACAATTCTGTTACAGGGTTACGGATCCATAGCCACGGCGCAGGAGAATGCCGAGCTGCAACAGGAAATTGACAACCCAACCTCGCATTTATCGGGAGCCTTCTCAACAGCTTCTCCCGAATACGACCACTTACCAACCGACGCCAAATCGACAACTATTGCTCCTGAAGTGGAGATACCCTCGAAAACACAAAAGGAGAACGAGCTGGATACTCAGAGTATTAATTCACATTTATCTGGGGCGATCTCACAAGCAGACCCTGGCCATTAAGAAGAGATTTGATTTTAAGCATATTCTCCATCCCAAAAAAGGCATTTTGGACTATAATTATGAGTCCAATTCAAGCTTTTGGAAACGCTTGATCAGTTGCATAAATACCACCCGTTTAAGGTTTCAAAGGGAAAAACCGCTAAGAATTCAGGGTTGCTAATAACCTGATGGCCCATCCAATGGTCAATATTCTTACTGAAAGTTTATGAAAAAATCGATCCTGTTATTCAATCCAAGACCCGACCCCTATTACAAGCCCGTCGATCTTCCTATCCCCCTGATTTGCGTATCCCGATTTCTTGACAAGGATGGTTACCCTATAAATATCATCGCTGAAAACCTCTATGACGATCCATACGAGGAAATACGTGAGTCTGCCAAAAATAGCCTGGTTTTAGGAATAACCGCCATGACAGGCCTGCAGATAGAGGGGGGCATCAAGGCCAGTAAAATTGCCAAGGAAGCCAATAAGGATATAAAAATAATATGGGGCGGCTGGCATCCTTCAGTTCACCCTGAGCAGGTTCTGGAAAACCCCTACATAGACATTGTCATCAAAGGGCAGGGCGCAAGAGCTCTCTATGATGTCGTCAAGCGAATTGAAAAAGGTGAAAACTATGAGGGCATCCCCGGAGTGCTCTGGAAAGAAAACGGACAAACACATATCAATCCGAACAGAGAACTGGAGTCGATTGACGACTGGCCACCACTTCCATATCATCTCGTCGATATAGAAAAATGTGTTGTTGTCACAGAGTTTGCAACCCGGACAATCAACTACGTTTCAAGTTACGGGTGCCCCTACCGGTGTGCATTCTGTAGCGAAGTCACTGTTAACGACAGGAGATGGGTCGGGTTGAACCCTGAAGCGGTTCTGGACGATCTTGAAAAATTACAGAACACTTATAACGTCAACGGAGTCAACCTGTACGACAGTCTGTTTTTTGTGAATATTAAACGAGCAAAAGCTATCCTGAAAGGCATCATTGACCGAGGATTAACCATCAGGCTCGGCAACCTCGATGGACGTGCAAAACAATTGGCAGAAGCCGATGACGAGCTTTGGGAGCTTTTACGAGATTCCAAAACCTATAGCATTTTGTGTGGAGCCGAGTCCGGTGATCAGGAGTCTCTGGATGTTATTGATAAGGATATGGATGTCGAAGACAATTACAAGTTTGCGGAAAAGTGCCGCCAATACGGCATCAAGGTCATCTTTTCTACTCTTGTAGGCATTCCCATGCTGAACCATACACATAAGGAATTGACAGAAAAAACAAACGGACAGATCAGCTCTACCATCAACATGCTAGACAAGTTTCTCTCTTATGATAGCCGCAACCGAGGGCAGATGTTTATATACATGCCCTATCCCGGCACTCCATTATATGACACCGCCGTCGAGCTCGGATTCCAGGAACCCAAACAACTGGAAGGCTGGGCTCACATGAAACTCTACGACAAACAAACACCCTGGGTCACCTCCAAACAGGCCCGCATGGTTTCGATGATATCGAGTTATATATTCATGTTCCTCGATACGGACACAATTCTTTGGGCAAAAGGAAGAATTAAAAATCCCGTTAAGAAACTCATCTTTGTATGGGCCTATCAGTTATTTGCCAGAATAGCCAAATTTCGCTGGGAACATAAACTGTTCGGATTTCCGTTAGACTACCAGTTGTTTTTATTTGCCAAAAGAAACAATAAGTCGATCTAAGAAAAAAAACCGCACTACCAGATACTTTCAAAAGAAAACGATTTTTCGAGCGAATCCATGGTCACAATTATTATTGCCAGTGAAAATACCAAAGAAGCTTTGCACCTTTGTCTGCTCTCTATCAGGAAATATACAAAAGCCCCATACCGGGTAATAGTGATAGATAATTTCTCAACCGATGGCACTCTCAAATTATTAGAACAATTTCCATGGGTAAAAGTTGTAATGATTTCCGGCATCAAAATGGGAGAAAGGCATGGAAGAGCTTTGGACATAGGGGTAAAAATGGTCAGGACAAAATATTTTTTAGCAATGGATTCCGATGTAGAGATTCTGGATTTCAATTGGCTCAAGGATATACTGAAAAAGGCTGCGGAAAATGACGCGGCTTTTGTAGGCGAAATCCGCCCAAAATACAGAGGTGACTATTGGGGGAAATTCAAGGAACGTGCATTGCCTTATTGTCTATTAGTAAAAACAGAGTTTTTCAAAAAAAATAATTGCACCTTTGTCCCGCAATACCGCTGGGGGTACAGGTATCAAAGTGATGTGGGGGCCGATATTTTACTCAAAACCAGAAAATTAAACCACTCCTACGGTTTAATCGATGAAAATATCGCAAACAAACTTTTCCATTACGAAAACCTGACACTCGCAAATATATTCAAAGATAAAGAATGGAAGGATGAATTTGAAAAGCAATTAGGCAGTGACCCTCGAATAGATGCATCCAAAAAGAAGGGGTATCATAAAATTGTTTCCGATACGATAAAATGCACCAAAATGAAGGTAGAGCTCATCAAGCATAGAATTGACCTGATGAATAAAGCTTCAAAGCCAAAAACCAGACCCTATCCTGCAAAACGCCATGTGCTCCTGAAGCCAACGTTGAACGAAATGTCGTCTCAGCTTCATTGCATCGGAGAAACTCATTTTAAATCGGAAAATTATGATGCAAGCATTTCCAGGTTTGAAGAAGCCTGGCCCTATGCCGAACACGATTTAAAACACCGGATCATGGCAAGGCTGGCCTTGGCCTATTTAAGAAATAAAATGCCAAAAAAAATGGAACAAGTATTACGTACCTTGATAAATCTAAAATCCAAAAGCATCGAAGTTATGTATTCCATAGGCTCTATTTATAAAGAGAACAACGATTTTGAAAACGCCAAAAAGTTCTATAACAAAGTCACACGTGCTTGCAATAAAAATCAAAAAGAACCTTGTGCCGGGGCTTATTTTCACCTTGGCGAAGTCTCTCTTAAATCAGAAAAAATTTCACAGGCCATTGATCACTTCGAACAATGTTTAAAAATCAACCCGGCCCATCAAAAGGCCCGACATTACCTGGCAGCTATCAGCCCAATTGCCAAATCCGAGTGAAATCTAAGGAGGTTTTTTATGCCCATCCCCAGTAAAAGCCTTTTATTGGCCTTCGATTTCCACATTCCCGATCCCTCCGGGACGCAGGAGGATATCCTGTTCATCCATTCAAGCCCTCCTGATCAAAGTGAAGTTTCCCTATCCAGATTGACAAAACTATATCCGGACAAAAAAATCACTCTTTTAAAGAAGAAAGGTGCCCCCTTTCCAGAACACGACTTACAAAACATACAAATTCAAACCTACAACGAACCACATCTTCCTCCCGAATTCAATGTTCAGGCATGGAAAACACAATCCCTGGAAAGCAAGTTCGGCCTGGTATTTTTCTGCGTGAATATGGAAATAAAAGTGTCCATGAAAATGGACAAACCCGATGCTTCGGTCGAGGAAGTCGAATATGAAAAAGTGGAAGATAAATTAAAAGACCGTTATGGAAACATTCTCGACTTTCTGGAAAATTCCGGATTAAAAGAAGATTCCTATGTGATCGACAAGAATTTTCGAGTTTGGAAGTTGACTCACCGTGACATGGAAGCATGGTCAGCAAAGTGGGAGTTTGATGAGGAATCTCTTTTTTTACCGCTGACCTTGTTGAGCCATGGAGAAAGAAGTAAACTGTTTAATCTGGGACGTTACGGACCTGCTGAAGGAGCCATTGTAAATATCGGAAATTTCCTTGGCGGCTCATCGATCATTCTCAGCAAGGGCTCAAAAAAAGAGAATAGAGAAAAAGTTTATACCTTCGACCCCAAGCAATACCCTTTAAAGGAAAATTATTTCAAGAAAAACCAGGTTGAAGATTGGATAGTTTTCAATCAGATCAACTCAGAAGATGGAGTACGGGACTGGGAAGAGAGAAGGGATAAAAGAATTCGCCTCCTCTTTATTGACGGAGATCACTCCTATGAGCAGTGCTATAAAGATATAACCTTATGGTCTCGCTATCTGGTTCCCGGCGGAGTCATCGCTCTCCACGATTATTCCCGCGCCAACTTTGACGGAAACGTATTTGGCGTAACCAGAGCCGCCTATGACACCCTTCTTTGCAATGAGGATTATCATGAGTTTCGGCGGGAAGACTATCTTTTCATGGCCAACAAAGTTTAAGTTTTATTTATAGAGAGTTAGGGAGAATCAGAACATGGGTTTAGAAAAAACTGAATGGCCTACCCGGAAAAAACAACTCAGGAGTTCTTATTAATGCCGACACTCGTCAGAAAAAACTTTTTATTGGCCTTCGATTTAGACCCTCCTGTTTCTTCGAGCGCGCAAGAATATATCCTGTTTATCCCTTCGTCCCTCCCTGAACAAAGCTCAACATCCCTGCCCAGGCTGTCCATGCTTTTTCTGGATAAAAATTTTACCTTGTCAAAAAAGAAGGCTTACCGCTTCCTGAATGCGGTCTGCAGGAGCTACCGACTCACACCTACGAAGAACCCCTCCTGCCCCCTGAATTTCATGCACCCGACTGGGAAAAGAAACCCAGCTTTGGCCTTACCTTTTTTTGCGTGAACATGGAAATAGGGGGCGTTGAAAAAAAGCTGGCCCCTGAAAGCTCGTTTGAAATTGTCGAGTTTGAGGAAGTCGAGAACAAACTAAAAGAGCGCTGACGAAAGCTTAATTTCCCATCCAGGGAGGTCAAGCTTACAAAACCGAAAAAAAAGAAGTATTGGTACTCACTCTTTAGAAGTCCGAGGAAAAGACCGAAACGGAAGAAGTGACTCAGAACACCCTATTATTAACTCTCAGAAAGACCTAAGCCATGGAATTTGAGAAACGTGACTGGCCTGACCTGCAAAACAAAGCCCTGAGAGCCATTTTGGTGGATGATCTGGAGCAAGCCAAAAGGTTATTGAAGCAGGATGATGGTGCACTGAGTGGCATTTCTGAACTACTGGGAAAAGTGATCGACAAACCCCTTCCCTTGCAAAACCTTACCGCACAACTTCCCCAAGAAATAACCACTGCTGTTTCCTATACTTGCGGCATTGGCTGCCAAATGTGCAGTTCTGGGTTTGCGGATCGCACTTCTAAGTTTGACGATTACAAATATGTTTCCCCTGAACAGTTTGATGAAGTTCTCCCATGGATAGATACCGCAAGTCTTGTTGTATATGTAGGAACAGGGGAAACTCTCGACAGTCCGCACATTTACGATTTCGTCAAAAAAGCTAAAGGGAAACCCACCACCCTGACAACGAGCGGAGTCCCTTTAACCAAAGAAAAAGTAAAACGCCTGATCGACTCAAATCTAACAACCATTTGTTTTTCATTTGACGGAATAACAAGCGCAGGACATGGAAGTGGTAGTGAAAAGTACAGTAAAACGATTTTAAACAGGATCGATATGGTACAGGCTACAAAAAAAGAACTTGGCGTGGAACGCCCCCATATCATGATCAACATGGTTTTAAACAATGAAAACGTGGATCAACTGGATGAAATGGTTGATCTGGCACTTTCCAAAAATGCCATATTGCTCTTGTTGAGCATTATGACTCCTCTTAACGATGATCTATACAAAAAGTCAATTTTTACAGATTTCAAATATTATCAAACTAAAATCAATAGATCGATTGAAAGAGGCAACAAAAAAGGTCTCCAGGTCAAGTTCGGCAACGCAAATGAAATAAAGAACTCGCAACCCTGCTCCTCTGTTGACAGGATGCTTGCATTTAATGAGGATCGTTACCACCCTTCCGTTTGTTGTGGGCCGATCAAGATGCCTATAAAAATCAGAGATGAATCTCCTGATACCTATTGGAATTCTTTTCCTTTTCGATATTTTCGACATATGCATGACCAAGGGGAATCAGAGTCTTTACCTTCAGCATGTGATACCTGCTGGGAGATGCATCCCCTGAAATTTGCCAAGAAAATGCAGCCTCGTCAAAACACCTTCGAAGCCTATCCTCTTTATTTGGAAGCCGGGAAGTTGAAAAAAAATAACCAGTGGGAAAAGGCCGAAAAAAATTATAAAACCATCATCGATAAAAGCGGTGACCCCACATGGAAGGGCAGGGCTTATTTCCATCTAGCCGAACAGAAAGTTCGCAAAAAAAAATACCCAGAAGCTTATGAATTGTTCCAGCAAACCGTTAAAAACTATTATGAACATCAACTGGCATTTGCCTATCTTTATTTATTAATGATGATTCTTGGAGAAAATCAGGAATGATGATTCTTGAAAAAAATCCGGAAGGCATATCCCTTTCATTGGAGCACGTGCAATGCACAGCTTAAATCTCGAACAAAGCATCATTTCTTCTGTTTTGACTGACGATCTAGAAAAGGCCGCATTTCTACTTAAGGAAAATCCACACGAATTGCCTTTGCTCGCCAAATTGATGGACAGTGTTCACGGAAAAGCTTTGCCATTGAGTCATCTCAAAGCAAATGACCCTGATTTTGTAATCTTCTTCCCTTCATATACATGTGGGGTCGGTTGCCAAATGTGTTGCACAGGGTTTTCAAGTAAAACCCGGCTCTTTGAAAATTATTCTCATATGAGCCCGGAACAATTCGACTCCTACATGCCTTGGATTCAAAATTCTTCCTATGTGATTTTTTGCGGACTCGGGGAAACCCTTGAGTCACCGCATATGTTGAATTTCCTGGGGAAAATACAAGACAAGATATCTATCATTTACACCAGTGGTGTTCCTTTAACTCGAGAAAAAACCCGCGACCTTATTAAAGCCGAACTCAAAATTCTCACATTTTCATTTGATGGAAATACAACCCTGGGGCACGGCTCTGGAAACCCCGACTATATCAAGAAGTTCTGGGAAAAAGTCGATTGGGTAGAACACTTGAAGAAGGAAATGAATAGCATATTTCCGAAGGTCTCCCTCAACATCACTGTTAGTCAGGACAACCAGGATGAGTTGAGTGATCTCATAAGCACCGCCCAGCAACACGGCATACAAGAAATCACGATTGACCCCATGACTTCTTTTGACCATCGGAATTTCAAGAAAACTGTTTTCGCTGATTTTGAAAACTCTAAAAACAAGATCAACGCCGTTTTAGATCGATGGAATAGTGAAGGAGTCGATGTAACACAAACAGGATTCACCAAGTCTTTTAATGACGCAAGCAGCTGTCCTTATCTCGACAACTGGTTAAGTCTGATAGGCACAAGCCCTACCACTGTAAAAGCAGGTGTTTGTAATGGCTTATTGGAAGTCCCGAAATCGATTGAAGGATTTGACAGCAAAGAAAATTGGAACTCGTTTCCCATACGATATCTGCGTTACCTGCATTTCTGCTCTCCCAAGGAGAACAAGCCAATGCAATGCCAACACTGCATTCTTACAAACCTCAAAAATTACGCTGACTTATCATTGGCCAGAAACTCTGGCGAAATAAGCAAGGGCGATGACCCTCTGACAATATATAGATTAGCTTCTAATATGAAGACAGAAAAAAATTGGAGTGGTGCTCGGCAGGAATTTTTAAAATCCTTGAAAAATCACCACGATTTCTCTCTCAAAGGCAGGGCCTATTTTCATCTGGGTGAAATCGAATTAAATCAAAAGGATTATCCAGAGGCGCGAAAATATTTTGAACTGGCAGTGCAATACCATTTTGAGCATGATCTTGCTTTCGCTTACCTTTATTTTCTGGTCATGATAGATCCCCCGTCACAAATACCAGCAAGAAGGGAAAAGTTTGACGCTTCCAAGCTGGTCAGTGCTCTTTATGCTAAATATCTGGCAATGAATTCCTGAAGCATATCACCGACGCATTTCGTAAAAGCTACAACAATCTCTCCTTCTCTAGAAGAAGCCGCTCTGATCCCCGGAAAAACAGATAGCTATGCTTGCAATGTAGGCTATTGTTATCGGAATCAGATTATGATTTAATGCGAGACAATTTGTTAGGATTTCCCCGCACTGAACCTCCGCAACTGAGGGTTTGCTCGTTCATGACAACTCCCCTGTTTTCCATAAAACTTGAAAGCACCTATCGAGCTGAAGACTCGTCCAGCGAAGAACTGTCTCCACCTTCCGGCCTGTGTTTCTCAAGTGAAGGGCACCTTCTGCTTTCAGATGATTTCAACCATCGCGTCCAAATCTACGATTCTCAATCTAACCTATTGCATTGTTTCGGGAGCAAGGGGAAGGAACCAGGTCAATTTCAATACCCAAAAGGTATCGCGGTAGACCCTGACGGAAATATCTATATCGCCGATAGCTGGAACCATCGGGTACAAAAATTCGACTCAAAAGGAACGCATCTTCTTTCCTTCGGCTCTTGCGGAGATGGCAAAGGAGAATTGAACGAGCCCTATGATATCCTGGTGGAGCCCTCGGGAAACCTGGTTGTAGTGGAACGCTACAATCACCGGATTCAGTTTTTTGACCCTCAAGGCGTGTCATTAGGGTGGGTGGGAGATCGAGGGACAGTTTTAGAAGAGCAATTAGCGGAACTCCAAAGAACTCCAAAAAATTTACTGGCTCCGCCCTTATTTGAATTACCCACTTCCATTGCTAAAGACAGCTTGGGAAATTATTTCATTACCGATAGCGGCAACCACCGGGTTCGCAAATTCAACTCCCAGTGGCAGGAAATCATGTCGTTCGGGGAAAAAGGATCTGCCCTGGGCCAGTTCGAATATCCTCTTTGCGTGACGGTAGCCCCAAATGATCTGCTGTATGTCGCCGACTTGAATAATGAACGTGTACAGGTGTTTTCCCCATTCGGACAATATTTATTCGCGATTGACGAAGCAAGTTCCGGACAGACTTTCGCAGCCCCCTGCCTGGCTGCAATAGATTTAAAAGGCTGTTTGCATATTGGCTTTACCTTCAACACGCAGATTTACAAATATCTTATTCCACTAGTTTCTCAGAATACCCTGACCGAGACCCTAAGCACACTTCCTAATCCGGATCCCGCTCATATTTTTTACCACGCTCTTTCTCTTGAACAGGGGAATAACAACGCCCAAGCCCTGATAGCAATTGAACAAACCCTAGCTCTGTTAAACGAAAACACACCTAATGAAACTCCTCTTTCAATCGACCTGAAAATAAATGCCGCGCTTGAACTCAGTCATCTGTCAAAACAAGGTGTCACCCTCAACGATAACACCCTTGACCTTGCATGCAAATTAGCGGAAGAACAATTAAGGCAGGTCAGAGGTGAATTATTAAAAGCCTTTGAGTCGTGGCAGGAAGTGGCCTTGAAATTTAATGACCTTTTGCATGAAGAACAAAGAAAAATTGTGAAAGACCCGGATGGAATTCGTGACTTCAACCTCGACCTTCACATCGCTGAGCAGGAAGACAAAAAATTCTACCGCCTGACCCGGAACGAAATCTATTCCTTTAGAGAAACCGTCCAAAAATTTTCCCGGCTTATCCACAGTTTAATTGAAAGCAATCTGTCCAAGACACAATTAGCGCACGTGAACGAGGTTCTGCTCAGGCATACGGGGGAATCCTTGAACCTCATGAAAGAATATTTCGGGCAGAAAGAGAAAAGCGAGGAATCCATGGTTCAAATACTGGGGGAATCCCAGGGGGAAACGGACAAACTCTCTGCTTTTCTCACCCAGTTTTATTCCAACAGTAGGATCATGGATCTGCAAACACACCTGCAATTTGAACTGCAATCGCACTGGTTCAACCTGAGAATACTTGTAGAAAATACTCCAGCAAATACCAGTCTGGAAAATTTCGCAGGAAAAATGTCCGGCGATTCTTCCGCCTTTGAGGATATCCTGAAAATTCTGGTCGGGTTTCATGAAGACTGGTTGACCTACCCGCTACTGGAACAGCAGTTCCTGAATTCACTCGATGCCCTATTGAGAACTCCGGCATCAGGTGGGGTAACACAAAAAACAGAACTTACTCTTGGAGACCTGTCTCCCATTTCTTATGACTCCGAGAACCTTGACTTTTCCAGCATCCTAACCACCCTTAAAGCAGAAGGCTCACACTTAAACAAAGAAAATGAAACTTTAATCTGGGGACAGGACGAGTTCCAGTTTCCAGAGTTTCCGGAGCATAAAGAAGAGCTCGCTGATAGCACTTTAAAATTAATGGCAACCCAAATCACCTATCAGGGAAAAGCCCAGGAGCTCTTTCAGCAATTGGAAGAAATGTTACATCAGCAGATTAATTTGGAAATCCAGTTGAAAGAAATACGAGTAGAAGATAAAGTCTCTCCCATTACGATCAACGATAATATCGCCATTCTACAATTTCAAATCCATCTGCTTCGCAGAATGATCATGAGCCTGGATATCAACCAGTCGATCAACCTTCACCGTCTTGTTCTCGCAGGTGCTTTTTTATCTCTGACGGATAACGACGTCTCGAAGGCTCAACAATTTTTCGGGGTCTTTAACGACTACCATTCTCAACAGAACCAGAAAATCCGCGAAAATTCAAAATCCTGTAAGGAAAATATACTCAAGGTCTTTTCCTTGGCTGTCCAAGCCAAAGAACTCAATTCCAAGTATGAAATTTCTAAAATTTCAGACTCTGCAAGAATTGAAAATGAACACAGACGATCACATATTGCCCTGGATCGGTGTGAGTTTGAATATCAGAGGAACTCCAGAATAAAAAATATTTTGGACAGGCTGGCGGATTTTCGCAGCCGACTGTCCCCTTCCAGAACCTACGAAAAAACAGGTTTTAAGGAAATCAGGATTTTCGAAAAAGCCGATGTAGACATCAGCCATACCCTGAACCCTCATGGCATTCACTACAATCAGGATGGCGATCTGCTGGTTATCAATTCTGAAGACCACCGGGTCTACAGCTATTCCCCACTGGGCCATTTTCAATTTTATTTTGGCGGATGGGGCAATGCGCCAGAAAAATTGCAACACCCCGGCAATCTAGCCATTGATAGCAAAGGCTCGATATATATCGTTAAAGAAGGAGACAGAATCGTTAAGAAGTTTAGTAAAACAGGAACGTTTCTCTTGCAATTCAGTTTGGGACAATCGGGTGTATTATACAGCCCTTCTATTGATAGCCAGGACAATCTTTGGATCGCTGACCCGGAGAATAACCAAGTATGGATTATGAATGATCAGGGCAAAACCCTAAAAACCCTGCAAGGCAAAGAACTCAACATAAAGGAACCCGTCAGTGTCTATTGCCTGCCAAATGGAGAATATCTGGTGGGAGACAAATCAGAATTTTTGCTGAAGCATTTTGACGTGTCGGGCAACTTGATCCAAAAGGTTGATAGAGCCGAGTGGGGAGTGGAGGATATTTATTTTATGGCCTGGCATCCTAAATATGGCATCTACGGTTCCGATTTCTGGAACAGCCAAATCGTACACTTCAACAATAAACTCGAAGTCCAGAACGTTTACCAAAAACCAGGAAAAAGAGCCGGACAACTTGGAAAAGTGACAGGGCTCTCCATCTTCAACGATCAATTAGCAGTGGCTAACTCCGATGGAGGCAAAATCCAAATCTTTGATCTTTCCTCTTAAAAACCTGTATTTCAATAGACGTTAATGATGGGATAGCGGCGATCTTTGGAGCTTTGCAGGTTTTCACGTTCTACATCGTGTAGAAATCCGTTCCCAGAAAAGTGGTCTTTAAATGTTGCGACCGAATCCTCCAGAAACTTCCCCGGTCGATATGATTTTGCAATTTCTTCCATTGAGAAGGGTTCCGGCAGTTTTCGGCATATTGACGCTTGGTCACGAATTTTTTCCTCACTCCAGCGCTCCCCATTCGTAGCGATGAGCACCGTTGCAACCTGATCATCATCTTCAAAACAATAAATCTGAGGGAACACCGAAAGGAAGGTTTGAATATCCCGGGGTTTCAGGGTGTTGCCCTTGCCATAAAGATTTGAACCCACCACACCATTAGGACTCAGCACCGCACGGATTTCTTTATAAAACTCACAGGTCTTCAAATGATAAGGAATCGATCCGCTTTTAAATGCATCAAGAATGATCCAGTCATAAGGTTCCTGCCCTTTTCGTTTCTGAATGAACACTCTGCCATCCTCTTCAAAAACGCGGCATCGACTCGATTCACGCAGGGAAAAGTATTTCCTGGAGACATCGATTACCTTGCCATCCACCTCCACAATATCTATCTGCAGATTCGGGAACCATTGGAGAAGACAATTACTCAGCGCAGCTCCACCTAAACCCACCATGAGCATTCTTGCTGGTTTCTGCGAAAACAGCAGAGAAGCCATCATCATACGCGAGTACACTAGGGCCAGAGGGTTTTGCCCTTGGATATCCACCCGGCTTTGCAGGTAATATTCTCCATTGCCCTTAAACCAGAGTTCCCGGTGTTCCCCGTTCTGGATGACGTAAATATCGTTATATCTGGTTATTTCCTTAGCCAGAACCTTCATCTGAGGCTCCTCCTTTTTTTCACCAAATAATCTAAGCATTCTCAAGCCCTAAAAAATAATCCCTAAAAGACTGGTTTCTGAGTTAAAAAGCAGTTTTCATTTTCCGTAGATATGATAAACTTTTAATACAAATTAGCAGTTTAGCCATCAAAACAGACCAAGAATTAAGGGAACCCATGCCCTTTCAAAGGGTTACATCCATTACCCTCAACATCATAAAGGAATATAGTCCATGCCGCAAAAAGTTTTGAAGCATAAAGTTGGGTTGGAAACGCATGGCTTGAAAAATCTAAAACAGATTCACTGGAATTTATCTACGCCTCAACTCTACGAACACATCATTGCGAACGAAGAAGGGCATGTTTCCCATCTAGGTCCTGTGTGCGTGAGTACGGGAGAACATACCGGACGAGCACCCAAAGATAAGTTTATTGTTCAAGAACCTTCCAGTCAGGAAAACATCTGGTGGGGAAAAGTCAACCGACCTTTCACCGTAGAACAATTTGAAGCTCTCTACTCCAGGGTACTGTCTTATTTGCAGGGAAAAGAAGTTTATGTGCAGGATTGTTGCGCCGGCTCTGACCCCAAACACCAGACCCATATTCGCGTCATCACCGAGCAAGCTTGGCACAGCCTGTTCGCAAGAAACATGTTCATCCAGATCCGCGACATGGTCAAACTGGAAACCCACGAACCCGCTTTCACCGTCATTCAGGTTCCTGGGTTTAAAGCTGTACCCGCTATTGATGGCACCAATTCAGAAGTTTTCGTTATCGTTGATTTTGGCAAACAATTAGTTTTGATCGGCGGAACGAGTTATGCAGGGGAAATCAAAAAATCCGTCTTCTCTATTTTGAATTACCTGTTGCCGCAAAAACAAAACGTGCTGTCCATGCATTGTTCTGCAAACATCGGTAAAAAAGGCGACTCCTCAGTATTTTTTGGCCTTTCAGGAACAGGAAAAACCACTTTGTCAGCCGATCCTTTGCGCAAGCTGATTGGTGATGACGAACATGGATGGAGTGACAGAGGCGTTTTCAATTTTGAAGGCGGCTGTTATGCCAAGGTGATTCGCCTGTCCCAGAAGTCAGAGCCTGAGATTTATGACTGCACTCGCCGATTTGGCACCTTGCTTGAGAACGTAGTCATGGATATTGATACACGTCGACTCAATCTGGATGATGCCAGTCTCACAGAGAATACTCGGGCCAGTTACCCCATCAGCCATATTAATAATGCTGTACTCAGTGGAATGGGAGGTCACCCTGATAATGTGATCATGCTGACCTGCGATGCTTATGGGGTCATGCCTCCGGTATCCAAGCTCACACCTGAGCAGGCTATGTATCATTTCATCTCAGGCTACACCGCAAAAGTTGCAGGCACAGAGAAAGGCATGAGCCGAGAACCCACTGCCATTTTCAGCACCTGTTTTGGAGCTCCATTCATGTCCCTGCATCCTTCTGTTTATGCAGATATGCTGGGTGAAAGAATTGCGAAACACAATGTATCCTGTTGGCTGGTGAATACTGGATGGACAGGTGGGCCTTATGGTGTCGGGCACCGGATAGAAATCAAATATACCCGAGCTATGATCAAAGCTATTCTAGAAGGACAGTTGGACAAAGTGGAAACTCAGGAAGACCCGGTTTTCGGTGTTCATGTCCCACTTAAAGTCAAAGGAGTCCCAGATGAAATCCTGCAGCCGAGAAACACTTGGATAAAACCTGAAACCTATGACGAAAAAGCCAATGAACTGGCAAACCAGTTTATAGAAAATTTCAAGGAATACGAAAGCAACGTGGACAAAAAAATCCTGGACGCAAGTCCAAGACCTTCCGGGTTGTCAAAAAAATCCAAGGGGAAAATCCATAAGCTAAGGAAATAACCTTCCTTCAACTTGTAGAGTTTATTTCTTAATCTAAATAGAGTTTGAACTATGGATTCCACACCTATTATTGCATTAACAATGGGAGACCCTTCGGGGATCGGGCCTGAGGTCATTGTTAAGGCTTTCCAGGATGACACATTACCACTTCAATCCCGAGCGGTAGTCATTGGTGATGCACGCCTGCTTCAGGAAACTGCAAAAAAATATGCGCCAGAAATTCTGGTCCATTCCATCAACAAGCCAGATGAGGGCTGGTATCAGACCTGCACCATTGATGTCATCGACCTCAAAAATGTGCCTGAAAATATTCCGATTGGCAAACCCAGCGCCGAAGCGGGCCAGGCCAGCTATGAAGCCATCAAAACCGCTGTCGATCTGGCACTTAACGACGAAGTCTCAGCCATAACTACAGCCCCCATTAATAAAAAGAGCCTTCACCTTGCTGGCTATCCGTTTCCCGGGCATACCGAGTTACTGGCCCATCTGACAGGCTCTAAACAGGCCGCACTTATGATGGCAGGAAAAAGCCTGAGAGTCGTGCTTGTCACCACTCATGTTCCTCTAGGGCAAGTGCAACCGCTTATCACTGAAGAAAGAGTGCTCAACACCATTCGCCTGACTCATGAATGGCTGAACCGCCATGTGACAGATGTTCCCAATATTGCTGTGGTAGGACTCAACCCACATTGCGGCGATGGCGGAATTTTCGGGAAGGAAGAAACCGATTTTATATTGCCCGCACTAAAAACCGTACAGACGGAAGGCATTCAGGCCAGTGGCCCCTTTTCCGCCGATGCCCTGTTCGGCAGACCCGACTCACAAAAATACGATGCGGTGGTCTGCATGTATCACGACCAGGGAATGATTCCAGTCAAAATGGACTCTGCCGGACAAGGAGTGAACATTACTTTGGGGCTGCCAATATTGAGAACCTCCGTAGATCATGGCACTGCATTCGATATTGCAGGAAGAGATAGAGCCTGCCCCGAAAACCTTAAAATGGCTTTGAGGACGGCAACCCGGTTGTCACAATCCACACTCTCTATGAAATGAGGAAGAGGCCACTCGGACAAAATTTCCTAATCGACCTCAACATCGCTCAGAATATTATCCAACTGGCCAATATTCAGCCCGGCGAACCAGTAGTTGAAATCGGACCGGGTAAGGGTGTCCTCACACAAATCCTGATCGACCAAGCTGATTCTCTAACCGTTATTGAACTGGACCCCCGTCTTTCAAAAGACCTGCAAAACCGTTTTGGTGATACCCCGTCTTTTAAACTGATCGAAGGCGATGCCGCTAAAATTGATTATGCTTCTTTAGGAGTGGGACTTAATGTCGTTTCCAATCTCCCCTATTACGCAGCCACACATATAATGAAAAGATTGATCCATTACCGGAATCAAATCTCCTCCATGACGCTGATGTTACAAAAAGAAGTGGTCGACCGGTTGACAGCTAATCCCGGTCAAAAGGAATACGGCTCACTTTCGGTCTACGTGCAATATTATTGCGACGTTCAGCGTTTGCTTGAAATACCCAACACAGCGTTTTCACCAAAACCTAAAATCGATTCTTCTCTCATCGGTCTAAAGCCCCTGCCTCAGCCAAAGGTGCAGGTTGAGAATCCAAAACTATTTTTTAAGCTGGTGAATTCAGCGTTTTTTCATAAACGGAAAATGCTGAAAAACAATTTAAAAGACTGGGAGTATCTATTCAGACAAGAAAGCGGACAAGCACAATTAGCAGGCATTGACCTTAGCCGGAGAGGTGAAACCCTCTCTCTCGAAGACTTCGCAAACCTTGCCAACCATGTTCATGCTCTCACGGCCGCCTGAAAGGGTGGACAACCATCGAGGCTTTACCCGCCTCGGAAACTACCAACCATCAAATCATGACAAATTCAAATAAAGAAAAAGTGGTTCTCGTCGGTGCCGGACCGGGCGATATAGGTCTGTTGACTTTGAACGGCAAACACTGGCTACAAAAAGCCGATGTCGTTCTGTACGACCATCTGGTCAATCCTGATATGATTCGCTTCACACAAAAATCGACGGAAATAATTTATGTCGGGAAAAAAGAAGGCGTCGCCTCCATGGCGCAAGAGAAGATCAATAGTCTGCTCATCAGCAAAGCCCGCGAAGGAAAAACGGTTGTTCGCCTAAAAGGTGGAGACCCTTTCGTGTTTGGGCGCGGAGGAGAAGAGATTCAAGCTGTCCAGGCAGCGGGCATTGCCTTCATCATTGTTCCCGGAGTAACTTCTGTAACCGGCGTTGCCGCTTATGCCGGCATCCCACTCACGCACCGCGATCTTTCTTCTACTTTTTCTGTCATTACCGGAAGTAACGAAAAGAATCAGGGCGACATTCATATCGATTGGGAAAAAATAGCCGCTCGAGCCGGGACTTTGGTTTTTCTCATGGGCGCACGCAAACTTCCTTTGATTGTCGAAAAACTCATGAGCTTCGGCAAAAG
Organism: Nitrospinaceae bacterium; assembly: GCA_029261455.1. GTDB lineage: Bacteria > Nitrospinota > Nitrospinia > Nitrospinales > VA-1 > LS-NOB. Next base: position 20,160 of record JAJDBH010000230.1, on the reverse strand, counting down.
TCCTGATACTCCGATCGCCGTTGTGCAATGGGGAACAACAGCGCGACAGAAAACCTGGATTGGCACTCTCGGCACTATTGTTGAGATTTCAGCAAAGGATAAAATTCTGCCCCCTGCCCTGACTATAATTGGGGAAGTGGTTAACCTGAAACCCGTCGTCGAATGGTATGAACACCTTCCGCTTTTTGGAAAAACCGTTGTGGTTACGCGAAAAGGTGATCAGGCCGAATCCATGATCGACCGACTGCGGGAACTGGGTGCCGAGCCTTTCTTTTTTCCTGTGATCGAAACCATCGCCCCAGACGACTGGTCTCCTCTAGATAATGCGCTGAACAATCTCTCCCAATACCATGGGCTGATATTCACCAGCGTCAACGGAGTACGGTTTTTTGCCGAGAGACTCAAAACAATTGATCAGGACATCCGAGAATTGAAAGGGCTTCGAGTCTTCACCATCGGGCCTAAAACCGCCGAAGCCGTTCGTGACTTGGGAATCCGTGTAGATGTGGTGCCCGAAAATTTTGTCGCCGAATCCCTGATCTCAAGCATCGGCAAGGAAAATATCGAAGGTAAACAGTTTCTTTTGCCTCGCGCTGCCGTCGCTCGTGAAATTCTGCCTGAACAACTTCGGGAAATGGGAGCCATCGTCGATGTCGTCTCTGCTTATCAAACAGTTCTTCCTGCTCCACAGGTCGATGAATTATCCAAGAGACTCGAAGCAGGGAGCATTGATGTCATCACCTTCACCTCTTCCTCAACCGTTAAAAACTTTTTAGCATTGGCCGGTGACAAACTCCTACCCGCAATTCAAAAAGTAAAGATCGCTTGCATAGGGCCTGTCACCAAAAATACCGCTCAGGAAGCAGGGTTAAATGTAGAAATCGTACCAGAGCAATACACTGTTTCGTCTCTCCTTGACTCAATCGAAGCATTTTTTCAGCCCAACTCTTGAGATCTGGGCCATGTTGGGTGGGTTGCCACCATCACAAGTAGTGGGTATAATGCACTCTTATTACATAAAACCATTTACCGACGTCCGTTAAGGGCGGGGATGCCCATATGTCTATACGATCTATTCAAGTCAGCCACATTGTTTTAAGTACCGAAGAGCTTGCCAACGTGCTTCTTGACCACCTCCGAGAGGATGAGTATAAAGACCAGGAAATGCTGTTTAAAATGTTTGCCAAGCTGGCAAAAAAATACAGCGCCTGCGGAAGCCGCAACAAAGGTGGTGACCTGGGTCTACTCGAACACAATACCGCCGCTCCCGAATTGGAAAGAGCCGCCATGGCGGCCCCAGTAGGTGAAGTGCAAGGCCCGATCAAAAGCAAGTTTGGTTATCATATTTTTGTACTAACCAAAGAAGAACAAATGGTAGACATGGGCATCGATGGATTGAAGAGCACTACGTTAGGACCGGGTGACGGCACCCTTTAACAGTTTACATACACAGCATGCACAGCATTCACCCCATCACCCTCACTGTCAGCAACCTGAATCGATATAACCTCGAAATCCGGTGCGATATCACTCATGATTGAATCCATCCTCGAAAAAGCTCTTGCGGGTCAACGAATCCAGCCAGAAGAAGCTCTGGAGTTGTTTTCCTCAACAGATATCCTGCTTCTCGGAAACGTCGCCGCCAGGTTAACTCGAAAAAAAAGAACCGATAAAACCATCACCTATATCGTGGACAGGAACATTAATTACACTAATGTCTGCGTTACGGATTGTTCTTTCTGCGCATTCTACCGTAAGGAGTCGGACGCAGACTCCTATGTTCTGCCCTATGAAGTAATCGCAAAAAAAATTGAAGAAACCGTAGCAGCCGGTGGCAACCAGATTCTTCTGCAAGGCGGACATCACCAAAATTTAAAAATAGATTATTTTGAGGATTTGTTTCAAAAAATTAAGAAACAGTTTGGCATTCACCTCCATGCCCTGTCTCCCTCAGAAATCATTCATACTAGTCGAATATCCAAACTCTCTCTTGATGAAACTCTCACCCGACTCAAGCAAGCCGGATTAGATTCCATACCCGGCGGCGGGGCAGAGATTCTCGTTGATCGCGTTCGCCAAATTATCAGCCCCAAAAAAGGCACAGCAGATGAATGGCTGGAGGTCATGGAACATGCACACGGAATGGGCATCCCCACTACCGCGACCATGATGTTCGGACATGTCGAAACACTGGAAGAGCGTATTGAACACTTGGATCGGCTCAGAAAGTTGCAAGATAAAACCCAAGGCTTCACCGCTTTCATCGCCTGGGGCTTTCAGCCAGGAAATACACAACTGCAAGGGGACAGTGGAATAAAAACCGCCGTGACCGGATTCGAATACCTGAAAACCCTTGCCATCAGCCGGATATTTCTCGACAACTTCAATAATCTACAATCTTCATGGGTGACACAGGGTCCAAAAATAGGGCAGGTCTCGCTTTACTATGGAGCTAATGATATGGGCAGTACCATGATGGAAGAAAATGTGGTCGCCGCCGCAGGAACTGTCTATTGCATGGACGAAGAAGAAATCAAACGGTTGATCACCGACAGCGGCTTCCTTCCCCAACGCCGCAACATGAAATACGATTACCTCCCCACTCCCGTGAACAAAGGCTAAATTAAGTCGCCAATAAGGAAAAGCCATAAGAATGACTGCAAGATCGTGTTGCAGTACAACACACATCTTGCATAATGCGTTAGTGTATGGTTTTTGTCAGAATGAAGGTGCCGGATATGGCACGCTATCAATAACCGATGTCATGGTCGCCGGCCTCGGCGAGCCCGCTCTCGTAGGCGAAAACGACAGCTTGAGCACGGTCACGGAGACCAAGCTTACTAAGGATGTTCGACACGTGGGATTTCACCGTTGCGACACCGATAAAGAGTTTATCTGAAATTTCTGTGTTATTGAGGCCACGGGCAATCTCGGTCAACACCTCGCGTTCGCGGTTGCTAAGACGTTCGAGACGTGAGGACACTTTGGTGTCCACGGCGAGGCGCTCAGCGAACTGACCGATGAGACGTCTTGTGATGGAAGGGGCGAGCAAGGCTCCTCCGTCAGCCACGGTGCGAACAGCAGTCACGAGTTCTTCAGGCGGTATGTCCTTGAGCACGAAACCACTGGCACCAGCACGCAACGCCTTGTAGACGTATTCGTCGGGGTCGAATGTTGTCAAGATTATCACCCGCACTGGCCAGTCTGCTTCCTTGAGGATCTTGGATGTCGCCTCCAAGCCGTCCATCTCCGGCATCCTGATGTCCATGAGAATCAAATCCGGGTGATGGGTTCGAGCAACCTCAATCGCCTCGACCCCGGTTCCGGCCTCAGCCACGACTTCAATGTCATCCTGATGTCCAAGTACCATGGCGAACCCGCCCCGCACCAATGCCTGATCATCAACAACTGCGACACGAATGCTCATAATGGTTTCTCCTCGATGGGTAAGTGAGCTACGACCTGAAATCCTCCGCCCAGACGCTTCCCTGCTTCGAAGCTTCCACCTAATAGCTGTGCTCGTTCACGCATACCGGTGATCCCATGTCCCGACCCAGGCAAGATGGTAACACCGTGCCCGCGATCAAGCACCTCGATAATAACTTCACGGTTGTTGGTGTTGAGCCGGACCTCGGTCCGGGCGTTTGGTCCGGCATGTTTGAGCACGTTTGTCAGCGCCTCTTGGACGATGCGATACGTGGAGAGGTCTACGCGAGCCGGGAGATTGGCCTGGGCACCGTCTATCGTGAGCGTGGCATCTAAGCCCATTTCTCGAAGATGTTCGACGAGCCGGGGGATATCGGCAAAACCGGGTTGAGGACCAAGGCCGTTAGCCTCAACTTCTGGCCGCAGTACACCGAGTAGGTGGCGTAACTCACCGAGTGCTTGGCGCCCTTCCTGTTCCACTGCCTCCATCGCTCGCAAGGCACCATCCAGGTCTTCGGCCGCTACCGTCTTGGCTGCGCCAGCTTGTACCGTCATCAAACTCACTCGATGGGCAACAACATCGTGTAGCTCGCGAGCGATCCGCGATCGCTCCTCACCCACGGCTCGGCGGGCATCGGCCATGTGTTCCCGTTCGAGTTGCTCAGCATGCTCTTGGAGAAGTCTCAGGTAATCGCTGCGAATTCGGAGATACCGACCGATGTACCAAATCAGGAATGCGACCACGAACCCAAACCCGATGTCCGCAACTGACTTAGTATCTTTGAAGACTTCACATCCATCTAGAACTAACGCCGTACCGACACAGTAGTAACTCCATTGATCGTTGTTGACGTATCGGCCAACGCTGTACAACGCGACCCCCATCGCCCATAGATCCGGGAACCCTAATCCCATCAACAAAGCCAGTCTTGCAATCAGGTTCAGCCCCATCACAATCAGTGGCTGAGACCTCCGCCAGTATAGGGCTCCGCTAGCCACCGAAAAGATACACAGTGCACTGATCGGAATTTCACTCAGGTTGCGGATAACGAGGTCTTGATTAGAGTCGTTAGATGTAACGAACACCGAACCCAGGAACATAACGATAGCGAGGGCTAAATCTGAGACACGCGGCCAACGAGCAAACGGGCCGCGCAGTTGCTGTGGCACGTGACTAAGTAGTATCTGGGTGTCCGAAGCCGTACGGTTTAACATTGTTTAGTAAAGGCACACTTGGTGCCCGCTAGAGGGTTCGAGTAAAAATTATAACTATCGTACGATATTCTCCTGACTCCGTCACCCCAATTTAGATGGATTTGGGTCTCCTCCTTAAGGAGGAGATTCACTGACACCAAACTTGCCTCATCCATCTTTTGGAGGGGGACAAAATACATCTCCAGAGCGATGACGGCAACGGCCAGCTGCGATACCTTTGCTCTGTATAAATCATACATCGGGGGATGAATCGTAAATGAAACGAACAAACAACTCAGAATCAAGAGGCGTTTCGAGTGAGCGAATAGAGACGTCACGGGCAACAAAATCACCACGCTCAGGTACATGTAAGGAGAAGTCTATGGACAAGCTAGGCAAAGTTCGAAATACCAATGAGACTATTCCCGTTTTTGCCCGGAGGTTTGGTTCTTGGCAGATTTCATTACAGCGTCTGCCATTCAGCTCTCCTGAGCTTACCCATCTCTACAACCAGGCTGCGCCGGGATGGGGTCAAACGCTCGATCGGCTCGGTTATCCATCCGGCTACGAGACGTTGCTTCGCCAAGTGCTGAGCAATGAAATGCTAAAAGTTGGCGGAGCGCAACATCGCGTACTAGATTGTGGTGTGGGCACAGGTGCGCTGTCAGTCGCGCTTGCCCGTATGTTATCTACTCCGTTCAAGCTCGATGCTATCGATATTTCGCCTCGCATGCTCGAGCTGGCAAGCAAAAGTCTTCGCGATACCACCCTCGATGTGACGCTTCGTCTGGGGGACGTGCGTGAGCTACCTTACGATAATGGCGTTTTTGATCTTGTGATGACCTCTCATGTACTGGAACACCTCGTCGATCCGAGCATAGCACTCAGCGAGATGGTGCGAGTGCTGAAGCCCGGCGGTCTCCTCATCGCATGCCTCACCAGCCGTACAGTCCTGGGAATAATGGTGCATCTCAAATGGCGAACGCATAGGGTGACGCCCTCCCAGTTGGAAAGCTGGCTGCTCGCAATTGGCTTGGAAAACACCAAATGCCTGTCGTTTGACAACCGCTCGTTTTGTCAGCGGATGAGTGTGGCCTGTGTTGGTAGGAAACCGGGTGTGCCGGGGTTCGTGATAGAGCACCGACGCAAGCCATCAAAGCATCGTCAGACTTATTCACATTCTCTATAACATTCAATACTGGAGACTAAAATGAAACATAATAAACTTTTAGGAATTTTCACAATGAGTATTTCTTTACTGACTGGCTGTTCATTCAACCCGGAATTAGAGGTTCCTGCTCCCGTTGTATCGGAGAAAACGGTGTATTTTTATACGCTCTGTCATTTCAATGCTGTTGACGAAAAAACAGGGAAACTGAAATGGAAATTAAAAACGGTAACTAGTAAAGAAGAGGATTTTTGTAAGGAAAACGAATAGAGGTATTAAAGAGAACTCATTAAAACTATGGTTCGCTATGAATATGAATCATCCGACCATTCTCTCTTTTTAAACTTTTCTCTTCAAATTTAGAACGCGTTAAAAATAAAACAGGAAATTTTCTATGAAACAGGAAGATATCAACACAAAAGCAATACTTTCAAGCTTATGGATTTTTGTTCTGCTTAATATTTTTGCAAGAGATCTTCATGAGTTGGGGAGGCCGGGAATGCTCGAGCAAGTGATGTCGGGAGTAGTTGATGGCGTAACCATCACAGAAGAGCTTATGTTGCTCGGTGGAATTATGATTGAAGTTCCTATCCTGATGGTTTTGTTATCTCGAGTTCTGCATTATAAAATTAACCGCTGTGCAAATATCTTTGCTGGCGCTGTTGCCATAGCAATCGTTGTGATGAACAACCTTAAACCCGACCTTGATAACATCTTCTTCATGGTTATTGAATTTTTAGCTTTGATAGCAGTGATTTGCATTGCCTGGAAATGGAATTTAAAATCCATAAAAAGCAAAGAAGAGGACTTTTGTATGGAGAACGAATAGATGTATGAAAGAGAACTCATGAAAGCTATGGTTCGCCATGAATATGGGTCGCCCGATGTTCTTAAACTTGAAGAAGTCCACAAGCCGACTCCCAAAGACGATGAAGTCTTGATAAAAATTCATGCGGCATCGGCAAATCCAGTTGACTGGCGTCTCCTAAAAGCTGACCCGTTCTTGGTTCGCTTTTTCGCGGGGCTTCTAAAACCAAAACACAAGATACTTGGAGCTGACATAGCGGGACGGGTTGAAGCGGTTGGTAAAAACGTTAACGAGTTTCAGCCGGGTGATGAGGTGTTTGGAGATATATTCGAATGTGGTTTAGGCGGTTTTGCAGAGTACGTATGTGTTCCTGAGCAGATAGCCTTAGTGTTGAAACCGGTCGGCATGACATTTGAGGAAGCAGCCGCTGTACCTCTGGCGGCACTCACAGCCCTGCAAGGTCTTCGGGATTATGGAAAGATTCAGTCAGGACAAAAGGTTTTGGTAAATGGGGCGTCGGGTGGAGTAGGAACGTTTGCAGTGCAAATTGCCAAATCGTTCGGAGCTGAAGTGACAGGCGTGTGCAGCACGAGGAATGTAGACAGGGTGCTCGCGCTTGGTGCCGACCACGCCATTGATTACACGCAGGAAGATTTCACCAAGAATGGGCAGAGTTATGACCTTATTCTTGCTGCTGCAGGAAATCGTTCGATTTTGGATTACCAGCGGGCATTACGTCCCAAGGGAAGGTATGTCATGGTCGGAGGTTCTATGGCTCAATTCGTCCAAGCCATGTTCCTGGGACCGTGGATCTCAATGACCGGAAGTAAGAAAATGACAAACTTCACAACGAACGCAACCAAACAGGATTTGGCTTTTATAAAAGACCTTCTTGAAACCGGAGAAGTAGTACCCGTGATAGATAGACGGTACCCGTTACATGAAGTCGGCGACTCGCTCCGGTATCTTGAAGAAGGGCACACCCAAGGAAAAGTAGTCATAATTATTGATCATATCGTGGCTAAGTAAAGAAAAGCGTTTACAGTAATTCCCGTCAGAGCAAAATTTAGCAGAAAGTCTCTCTTAGTTCTTCACCTCACACGGCCCACTATTAGCTGACGTCAAACAGAGCAAATAATCTAGGCACTAAAGTCCCCTATTAAATTAAATGGGTCGCAAGACACTACCTTGTTTATTAAGATTAGAGCGCTCTGCGACCCAGCAGGGTTTGCACTGCGACGCGATCGGTTCCCTTAGCCAGCATAAAGGCCGTGAACGACTGTCGGAGCGAATGCGGCGTGACCTGCTTTTCCACACCGGAAGTGGTCAATGCGACTTTAAAAAATTTGGTGACACTACGAGTGGTCAGGTTGCCACCTTGTTCGCTGGGGAATAAGTAGTCGCCCGGTTTTTTATTACCGATCTGCCTTTGCAGTGCATCTTTAAGACTAGCGGAAAGTATGGTTGTGCGTGTATCCAGTTTTCCTATACCCGGAACAAACAACATCAGTTTTTCGAGGTTCACATGTTGAACCTTGACCGCTACCAATTCAGAAACTCGCAAACCTGCTGTATAAGCCAACTCAATCATCAGCCTGTGTTTTAGATTTTCTGCCGAGACGGCTATTTTTCGCACTTCGCTGACTGTCAGCACTACCGGTTTCAACTTTTTCTTTCGAGGTCGCTTGAATCCATCCAGAATAAGATCATGGTTGTAGACGGCTTTGTAAAAATAGCTGAGCGCGTTATAGGCTTGGTCCACTGTTGACCTTGATTTCCCCTCCGTAACAAGACCTTCTAAATAAGTTCTGATATCGTCCCCTGAAACATTTTGTGGATTGGTCAGGTTTATGTCTCGCACAAAATGCCGTAACTGCCCAAGGTAAGCTTTGATGGTCTGTGGGCTATAAGCACGTTGCTCAAGATTGCCCTGAATGGCTCCAAATAATCTTGTCAGGGATAAGGGATGAGATGTAACGCGATTCATGATGAATTCTCCAGAAATAAGGGGTTCTATAGGTAGAAAGTAGAGCGGGAAAGATAGTTTCCTTAAGAGAAAGGGATCTTTCTGCCGCAGGATGGTTAGCGGAACACAGGGTTCCCCTACACAAAGACTAATATAATCAATGCGTTACAAAAGGTCAAGCTAAAAGGATAGAAAAAACAATGGTTTATCAGGAAGAGTAAAGCGAGGAGGACTTATATTGCACAATACCACGAGAAATGAGGACATTGAGAACGGCTACTCCAGGCACACCCAATATCATACCCGTGAGCCCAAACAATTCTCCGCCCAATAAAACAGCGAGGATAACAGCTACCGGATGGAGGCCGATATTCTCACCCACTATTCGAGGCGTGATGACCATGCCTTCCACTGCCTGAACAACGCCAAAGACCCCTGCAACCGCCAGGACCGGCATCAACTCCTGAGTGTGCATATAGGTTAAAAATGCGGCAGGCACAAAACCAAAAACCAACCCGAGATAGGGGACCAGATTGACCAGCCCGGCCATCATTCCAAGCGACAGACTCATGGGGGTGTCGCATAAAAACAGACCGATCGAATACATCACTCCCATTAAAGTGGCGACCATCAATTGTCCGCGCACAAATTTTGAGAGCACCTGATCAATTTCTGTAACTACGTCTTTTGTCTTGTCCTGAAATCGGGGAGGAACAAGCTTCAACAATTTCTCGTTGATCGAATCAAAATCACGCAGCAAATAAAACATCACAACCGGAATAATCACCAGGTTGGCAAACATCAAAACAATATTGAACAGGTTAGAAATCGAGCCCCAGATAAATTTACTGGAAAACTGCAGAATCTTCATCGGCAACTCCCCAAAACGCGACAACCCTTCATTAACAAACTCTTCAACCTTAGCCGGGTCTAATCCGCTGATCAAATCAAGAATCGGGCGAAACCATTCCTGAAAAATCCCGACATAAGTAGGAATGTTTTTGGCGAGACTTTCTGCCTGCATGCTGAAAATTGGGATCAACAAAACCACAGACCCAAGAGCCAGAAAGAAAAAAGTCAGCATTAAAAACAATACGGACAAGGTCCTTGAAAGTTTAAAAGCAGCCAGCCGGTCTACCAGAGGGTCCATCAAGTAAGCCAGTGCAAACGCAATAAAAAAAGGGGTCACTACGCGCCGTGAAAAATAAAGCGCGATGCAGACCCCTAGAGTCACTGCTAAGGAAACAAATAACAGGTTTTTATTTTTTTCCTGATTCATATTTACATATCCGACATAGATAACGGTGGCGCTTCAGGGACTTTCTTCACCGGAGCCTCCACACCCTTTTCCCAATACCGGTGGAATGAAGGGATAAGAAAATCGGCAAGCTTTTTGCTGGCAATGTCAAAAGCCTCCAGCTCTGCCTGCAAAGCATGTTCATGCTTGATCGTGGAAAAATCTGTCTTGGCCGCAATCAGTGAGGACTCCAAAGTCGACACCACTTTGACATTGATATTGGCTTGAACGGTTTTGATGTCCTTTTCCGCACTTTTCCCGCGCAGACTGGATAAGGCCGTACCCACGATAACTATATCAGCACCTGTTTTCAACCCAATACTCCTGGCAGAACGCAGGTCACCCTTGATGGCTTTTAGGACTGTTGACTCTGAAACCATTTCGCGTACCTGCTCCCGACCTATTACTTCTATTCCTTCCTCCATCATGTTTTTGACAAGCTGAGTCTCAGAAATGGGAAAGATATCCCAAAAAGAAGTCAACGGAGCAGAAGTAAAACTTGTCTCCTTGATCAACACAACCAGTTTATTTTCACTGACCGGACCCGTGATCACCCCCAACCCTGCCAGAGCCTGATTCACAGCAGAGGAAAAAAAACGCATTTCTAATCTCACTTCACTGGTCTTGTCGAACTGGTCATCACGTGCTTCTGCAAAACGGTAGCTTTTTACATAACCGGAAGCACGTCTTAAAATTTTCCGAAGGTCTCTCTGACTGGCTTCAAAATCTTCCTCACCCATCATTTCTTTCAACGCTTCTTCCAAACCGTTCTTCAGAGCTTGGTTCACGGCTTTTTTACGGGCAACCACATAATTTTCTCCTTGCACCTGAACGGTGGCAGTTCCCTCATAAACATCTCTTAACTGTTGTTGCGCAAACACATCGGCATTGAAAAATCCGCCCGCTATGAGCAACAATAACCCCACAAGGAGAGAAAGAAAATACCTCGTCGTGTTCATGCCCGCTTCTTTCTCCTTGGCTTAATCGGTGCAGGGTCATTCATGACCAGTTTTTTCAGCGATTTAATTTCTTTGGTGCTGAGAAATCGGCAGGCCCCCAAAGGAAGCCCTGTCAGGCTCAGCCCTGCAAAATGAGTGCGCTGTAGTTTGATCACCGGGTGACCAATATGCTCACACACTCTTTTGATATGGTGGTTTTTTCCCTCCACCAACGTTAAAATGAGGAAACAGTTTTTGCCGCTGACCCTCCCTACCTTTGCCTCCATGGGCTTGAACTTGCTGTCTTCAAGGTGCACCCCTCGGGCCAGTCTTTTTAAAGTTTTTTCATTTGGCACCCCCGACACCTTAACCTTATAGGTGCGCGGCACTGCATACTTGGGGTCCAACAGTTTCTTTGCAAGCTGGCCATCATTGGTGAACAACAATGCACCCTGGGTATTGTAATCCAGACGACCAACGGGAAAAACTCGAGCCTCCACCACTCGGACATATTCCATAACAGTGGTTCGATCCCGTTTGTCATCATCCATGGTCGTTAAACAGCCAGTGGGCTTGTTCAGAATAACGTAGGCGGGTTCCTGCCGGCGAGGAATGAGTTTTCCCTGCACCTTGATGTCGTCTTTAGCCGGGTCAGCAAGTGTACCCAACTTGGTCACAACCAGACCATTCACAGAGACCGTACCTGATTCAATCCATCTGTCTGCTTCACGGCGGGAAGCGAGCCCGGCCTCGGCAATTATTTTTTGCAAACGAATCTTCATGACAATATAAGAAATTTATGAGACATGGAATAAAACCAACGGAGAGTCTCCGCTAGCGAGCAATAGAACTTTTACCCTTTCGGGGCACTAGAGGAGGTCTTCACCGCTTTCGGTGACAGGCTCAACCTCATTGGTCGAGGCCTCGGAAGCCTCCGAGGCTGAAAATTCGATTTGAGTTTGAACCGGAACTTCTTCTCCTTCCAACTCTTCTCTCAAATCTTCCAGAGTGGGTAAATCGCTCAAGTCCTTCAGGCCGAAATACTCAAGAAATTTTTGAGTCGTTCGATACATAATAGGTCGTCCGGGAACTTTTTTCCGACCAGCGGGACCAATCACCTTTTTCTCTAACAGGGTCTTGATCACTCCGCTTGAATCCACCCCACGAATCTCATCCACCTCCTGGCGGGTGAGCGGTTGCTTGTAGGCGATGATCGACAAGGTATCCAGACTAGGTTGAGACAAGCGGGTGGAACGATCGAGCTTCAGAAACTTGCGAATGTAATCATTATATTCATGCCGGGTGCACAGTTGGTAGCCATCCGCCACTTCGGTGACCTGCAAATTGCGCGAACTATACTCTTCCCTCAATTCATCAAGAATGGATTGCAACTCGTCTTTATCTGTTCCATCTAGAAAAATTTTACATAGCTCACTGGCATTGATCGGCTGGTCTGCCGCCAACAAAACATTCTCAACAATAGATTTTAATTCTTCTCGTTCCATAATTCCTTTGCGATTTTAGTAAACCCCCTCTGTTCCCCTTATCAGGGGGAAAAACCTAATCAAGCCGATAGAAACTTTTGCCTGCCAGTAAAAGTCATTGCCAGTCGGCCCCACGCCGAGTGGTTAGTGGTCCGGGTCGAAGTATTTACTTAGCGCCAAACCTTGCGAATGGTAATTTGAGTTCAGAGACAGACCATACAACTTTTCTGGCCGTTCCACCACTTTTTCAAACTTCAGGCGACAGAAGGTTTGACCGTCTTCTACCATAAAAGGGACATCGTGAGGCCTCACTTCCATCACCGCCCGGGTGCCTTGATTTATGATCCCATCGGTTCCGTTCCAACCAAACCCGGAATCGAAAAAACCCGCGTAATGCGTGCGAAGTTCCCCACTATTGGGTTCATAAGCAATCATTTCCGCTAACCAGTCGGGCCAAATACACACTCTTTCCTTCGACATCATTATATAGAAACTTTCCGGCTCCAGAATCAACCAATTCTTTTTATTCTTGTATATTGGTTCCCAGAACTCCTCTGCCTTGTAATGCTTGATTTTAGATAGATCAATAACAGTGGAGTTGGTCTTGGCCTTGTAGGCAATGATCGACTCAGGCTGATCTCCCGCAACATCCACGCTGACATAAACCCCTTCCTCCACCTTCACTTCATCGACAGGAATGGCAGTTCCTTCTTGATCAAATAATATAGGATTTTTCTCATACTTGAGCATCATCTTCTCTTTATTCAGACTCTGCGATGTCACGTTCGAAAGCCGTAATTGGTTCAAAGACAACCCCGCATGAATCTTCACAGGGAACGAGCGAGAAATGATCTCCAAATACAACTTACCGTGATAACCAAGCGGGACCTCATCAAACCGGTGCCCACCATCCACAATGACTCGGGTGAACATATCCAGCCGGCCCGTCGAGCTTTTTGGATTCGCCAAGCCATACAGGCAAGGTGGCAAAGCCAACTCCTCCATCAAGGGAATCAGGTAAATGGCATTTTTTTCCAATATCCCGCCATCGGTAATATCAAAATCGTAAAGGCTGACCTCCTTGAGCTTTGTTTCCACTGGCTCATTTTCTGGAAGGAAACTGCATTGGATTCGGTAAGCTTTGGGCCCCAGCCGTAAATCCATGCTCACGGGCTGAATCTGGGAATCAGTAATCGGCTCACGGGAGTGAATCATCCCCTGACGATGCACCTGCTCAATCAATTGGCAGGGAAGGTATCCAGGCTTTCCCTCTAAATAGGCCATCAGATCTGTTTCCAATATTTTCTTTTCTGCTATAGAGTTCATTAAAAATTTCAGTATACTGTTGGGAAATCCGTCCTAAAACAAGCTATTTTTGGCAAATAAACTGCCCTTACGATAGGCACACCCAGTTGACAGGCAGTTTGAGGCTATGATTTAATCGTATTACTCAAAATAATTCAACATGATTATTCTAAATCAAAGGAATAAAAATCATTTTCAGACGATCTTAAGTCGATCGGTCTTATTAACGTTCACCCAAGCAAGGTTCCGAAAAAAACTATGAGCTCCAAAAACAAAAAAATTGAGTCTCCAAAAAACAGCCCCCTGAAACGCTCTTTCATGATGTTTACCTGGCTGGGCGTATTGGGCGTTGGACTGTGGGCCTTGATGCATTATTCAGCCCCTGAAAGTAACCTGGAATCTTATAAAAATATTCAAGAAGCCATAGTTAACCCAGAAAAGAAAGCCCCTGAGCCTGAAAAAAAGCAGCCCGAGTTCACTCTCCCCAGCGACTTGGACACAGGAAAGCTGATCAAAACCGCCACATCCCATCCATCCGCACGATCGCAACTGCCTCGAGAAACCCTGGAGCATATCCAGAAAGGCATGCAATTAACAGAGGAAGGGAAATTCAATGCCGGGGATATGGAGTTTGAAAAGGCCGCCAAAATCAGCCCCAATTCACCAGAATTGTTTTCTATCTGGGGTGCAGCACTACGCATGTCAAAAAAGTTTGAAGGGGCCATAAGACGTTTTGCCCGAGCCCATGAACTTTCACCCAACGATGAGGAGATCACTTTTAACTGGGGCATGACTGAGCTAGAAGCTGACCATCCCAAGGAAGCCATACGTCTGTTTCAAAAAACTGTAAAACTTTCTCCCAACAACTATATGGCCTACAACATGTTGGGAAAAGCCCATGGCCGCGAGAAAATGTATGAAGAAGAACAGTCCGCTTACAAAAAGGCCATTTCTATCAAACCGGATTTTGCCCAAGGACATTTCAATCTTGGCATTGTATTGGGCATCCAGAAAAAATTTGAATCTGCCGGCCCGCATTTCCTCAAAGCTATTGAGTTGGATAAGCAGTTCGAAAAACCTTTCGTCATCCAAATGCTGACCGCACTGGGGCTATATGACCCTGCGGCTGAAAAACCGATCAAGCAAGACACACCAAAAGCTCCAGAACCAGTGCAGCAGGCAAAAGTGGACATGCCTCCAGCTGCAGAAAAAGTCAGCGCTGATAAAAAGCCTGAAGGCTCTGGCTCTGACCATAAGATGGAAGAAGGGTCCAAGAAGGTTAAAAACACGACCACAGTAAAGGGCAATATCAAGATCAATGGTCGTGTGCCCGGACCCAATACACTGGTATTTTTAGAAACCAAAAGCAAGCTGAGGGTAGGCAAACAGAAATCCCAGAAACTGACCATACGCCAGAACGATTTAAAGTTTAGCCCTCAACACTCGGTTGTGCAGGTGGGATCCACCGTCACATTCTCCAATGAAGACCGTGAGGTGCACAATATTTTCTCCAAGTCTCTAAGCAACCAATTCAATCTCGGAGCCATGGCATCTGGCTCCTTCAAAACTGTCGAGTTCACTCAGGCGGGACCTGTAGTGCTGAGATGCAATATGCATAAAGACATGATTGGAACTTTGTTCGTTGTGCCCAATGGTTATTACACCAAGCCCAATGCCAATGGAGATTACCAGTTCGATAAAATCAAAAGCGAAGGCTACATCATGCAGGTCTGGGATCCGATACTCAGTCCCGATGAGGTCGCTACCAATCTCAAGTCTGCCGATCTGACCGGCGTTGACCAAGTCTTGGATTTCGATATCAAGTCTGCTTCGGTTCCGGGGGAAATCCATGACATGACCGATCCGACCAATTACAACGCTATTGTGGATAACATCGAAAAAGAAATGCTTCAAGCCATTGAGGACTGGAAAAATGGCAAAAAGTTTATCTCCCGCAAGCGCATGCTGATGGCTATCACCAAACACTATGATGGGGAAGGCCTGAAAGGCGCGATCGCTAAAAGCTTCAGTTCCAAGCGTAGCATCCAACTGGAACAGAAGCTGGATAAGATTCGCAAAGAAATTTCCGGATATGGCAAAACTGGCGTGGAGATCACCGAGAGTTCACTCATCACCCAAGCCAAGTTCGCCGTCTCACAACTGCGCCTGAACGTCAAAGAACTAGAAGCCCGCCTCAAACCAGACAAGCCAGGCAACTAGCCTGCATATCGAAAGATCTAAATCAGCCCAACCCCTCTTCTCCGAAGGGGGTTGGGCTGATTTGTCTTTATTCCCACAAAAACCACCTTTTCGGCAAAGAAAGTCTTTGCTCATTTGCTTCCCTCACTAGAGAGTGATATTTTACCACCATGAGCCAACTTATCTACAACACCCTGACACGGAAAAAAGAGGAATTCGTTCCTCTAAAACCAAACCAGATCGGCATGTACGTATGTGGGGTCACCGTCTATGACTATTGCCATGTCGGGCACGCCCGCGCCGCCATCGTCTTTGACACTTTTTATCGTTATTTTCAATACGCCGGTTACGAAGTTAATTTCGTCCGCAACTTCACCGACATCGACGACAAGATCATCAACCGAGCCAATGAAACAGGCGTAGATTGGCAAGAGGTCAATCACAAATATATCGAGGCATTTTATGAGGATATGGGAAAACTGAATATCGCCTCCCCCACCGAAGAACCAAAAGCCACCGACCACATCCCTGAAATGCTCGACATGATCCAGTCTCTGGTCGATCAGGACAAGGCTTATGAATCTGCAGGAGATGTCTTTTACTCGATCAAATCTTTCAAAGACTATGGGTGTCTTTCAGGGAAAAACATCGACGACCTGCAATCTGGGGCCCGTGTCGAGGTCAACGAAACCAAACGCAATCCTTTGGACTTTGCATTATGGAAGAAGAGCAAGCCGGGGGAACCTTTTTGGGAAAGTCCTTGGGGACCAGGCCGACCAGGCTGGCATATTGAATGTTCAGCAATGAGCAAAAAATATCTTGGCGACACCTTCGACATTCACGGCGGGGGTAAGGACCTGGTCTTTCCACATCACGAAAATGAAATCGCGCAATCTTGCGGTTGCACCGGCAAAAAACCTGTTCGTTACTGGGTGCACAACGGATTCGTCAACATCGATAAAGAAAAGATGTCCAAGTCTCTCGGCAACTTTTTCACTATCCGAGAAGTGTACAAAAAGTATCATCCAGAAGTATTGCGCTTATTTCTCATCAGCAGTCATTACCGCAGTCCCATTGATTTTTCGGAAAAGAATCTGGACGACGCTACCAAAGTGCTTTCCCGGTTTTATGAAGGACTGGCTGGCGCGCGCAAAAAAATTGCAAATCTGGCAGCTACCCCGGACTTCCATGAAAAAGTTAAGAGCCATGCCTTGACGAAAAAATTTGAAGCTGCCATGAACGATGACTTGAACACAGCAGTTGCAATAGCTCATATGAACGAAGAGTTGCGAAACATCAACACTGCTGTGCTTGGCAAAAACGAGACTTCTCTGGAAGACCTTGCCATCGCAACAGCAGCATGGGAGTCGGCAGGAAAAATTCTTGGGTTGTTTGCCCGCACTCCCGAAGAATTTGAAAACGAACTTTTTACAACCAAGAACCTTGACTTGGATCTGGATGTCAGCAAAATCGAGCAGTTGATCGCAGATCGCAACTCGGCACGCCAATCCAAAAACTGGGCAGAAGCTGACCGTTGCCGGGATGACCTGACCCAAATGGGAATTCTTATCGAGGACACTCCGAATGGTACTGAGTGGAAGCTGAAATGACGGCAACGTTTTCTGACGCCTACCTGAAGTTCACTAACATCCACAATCAACTACAAGTCCGGGAAGAAGACCACACCATCCGGGTCCCGGAAAAAGTCATACGCTGCATCTGGAACGATCAACTATTTTGCACACCCTCCCTCAAAACTAAAGACAACCAGAACCTTGAGATCATTTATCCCGGATACTGGAATTTCGGTAAAGGCCCCGACTTCACCGGTGCCACCATCAAGGTGAATGGAAAAGTTTATGAAGGCGATGTCGAGTTGCATGTCTACGCCACAGATTGGAAGGCTCACGGACACTCTCAAAACCCAGACTTCGACAACGTTATCCTGCATGTCTATATGTGGCAGGGCCGGGGCAAAGAATCTCGGTCGCAAGCAAAACACCAAGACCTTCCGTTTCAGTTTGAAATCAAAGATTATCTGACCAAAGGCATCCTTGATCTCAACAATGAACTCGACTTTGAAAGTTACCCGGCTTTGAACTCCTGCAATGTTGGCTTCTGCCATCAACCCTTGGCACAACTATCGGAAGAAAAGCTCACTCACCTTTTAAATGCCGCGGGTGAAGCGCGCGTGTTCACCAAAATGGAGAGGTTCCACGATTCAATCATCGTCGAAGGCTACGAGCAGACTTTTTATCGAGGCGTTGCGGAAGCGCTAGGCTACCCAGAAAACAAGCAACCGTTTCAGACTCTGGCCGACACGCTACCTTTGACCGAGTTAAAAAATTTGGTGCCAGCAAAAATTCGTATGGAAGAAAGAGCTCTGCACTACCAGGCTTTACTTTTCGGTGTCTCGGGTTTGATGAATGAGGACGCGGAAAAAAAAGCCGGGTTCCGCAAACTCCTGCCAATATGGAAATCTTACCAGGACCGGGTTCCCACTTCCTCTCTAAGGAAAGAGGATTGGAGTTTCCGCGCAATCCGACCCGCCAATTATCCATACAGGCGATTGGCAGGTTTAGCCCACTTGATCTTGCGCCACGAGAAAGAAGGAATGTTTGCCGACTTCGTGGGAACCTATCAAAAAATTCTCGCCTCTTCCAAGCAAGAAGCTCCCGACAAAAAATCTTTAAACTCTTTCAACGATTTCTTTTGTCTGGCGGCCGATGACTACTGGGCAAACCATTACACTCCCGATGGCAAGACCCTTACGCAATCCCAACAATTGATTGGCTCAGCACGATCCCGCGAAATCATTATCAACATTGGACTGCCTATCGGCCTGATTTTTGCGCAGGCCGGAAAATTCAAAGAGCTGGAAACAGGGTTGAATGCCCTCTTTCAGACGGGCAAGAGCACCAGCGATCATAAACTGCTTCGATTCATGAAACATTATATTTTTGGCAACCAGGAACAAATGCTCCGTGTCCTGCACTCTGAAAAACAAAATCAGGGTTTGATGCAGGTTTATCAGGATTTCTGTACCCAGAACGAGAATAATTGCCTGCATTGCCCATTTCCCGATGTGGTAAACAAGTATTTTTCCTAAAAAAACAAAAAAACACATCAATCCCATTGCGCAATCCATCAATTTCCCCTAAAATCGACATCCCCCTTGATTGTATTGAACTTTCGAGATAAAGTGATGCTTTCCCCCATTAATCATTAAGGAAGACCCGTTTTAATGGATCATTTAGACGAATTAGAAAATCAAAGCATTTTTATCCTGCGTGAAGCCTATAAAAACTTCAATAATCTGGCGATGCTGTGGTCAATCGGAAAGGACTCCACCATTCTGGTCTGGCTCGCACGTAAAGCCTTTTTTGGTCATTGTCCAATTACGTTGGTTCACATCGACACGACTTTCAAGATTCCCGCTATGATTGAATACCGGGATCGAGTCGCCAAAGAATGGGGACTGAATCTGGTGGTCGGCAAGAACCAGAAGGCACTGGATGAAGGCATGAATCACGAAAAAGGAAGAATGGTTTGTTGCGAAGCATTAAAAACCAATGGCCTGCACTGCATCATGGAAGAGCATGGTTATACCGGACTGATTCTAGGCATCAGAAGAGATGAAGAAGGAACCCGCGCCAAAGAACGTTATTTCTCCCCACGGGATAAAAACTTCGAATGGAACTTCAAGGACCAACCTCCTGAGTTATGGGACCAGTATAAAACCAGTTTTGCTGATGATACACATATCCGCATTCACCCGATTCTGCACTGGACGGAACTGAATGTCTGGGAATACATACAGAGGGAGAAAATCCCTATTATTGATCTCTATTTTGCCACCCCGGAAGGGAAACGTTATCGGTCTTTAGGTTGTGCCCCTTGCACAGGCACTATTGAATCCACTGCCAAAAACGTTGACGAAATCGTAGAGGAACTTAAAAACAATACCACCACATCAGAGCGCTCCGGACGGGCACAGGACCAGGAAAACACCTATGCCATGCAGAAACTGCGAGCCCGAGGATATATGTAAATGGGCAATAACGGAAGCACTACAGAACTTTCCAGTCGTCTTTTACGGCTGGTCATCGTTGGTCATGTGGATCACGGAAAATCTACCCTGGTAGGACGTCTTCTCTCCGACACCGGGTCTCTGCCAGAAGGCAAGCTCGATTTCATTCACGACATCTGCAAGCAACAGGGCAAGGAATTTGAATTTGCTTTTTTGCTGGATGCCTTGGAAGAAGAACAGGAACAAGGCATCACCATTGACACTTCGCAGATATTCTTCAGCACCGCACAACGTAAATACGTCATCATCGATGCGCCCGGTCACAAAGAGTTCCTCAAAAATATG
>JAJDBH010000229.1 GCA_029261455.1 Nitrospinaceae bacterium | reverse complement strand
CACCTTCAAGCGACCGTCAGGACCGCGGCTCTCACCAGCGTCCACCTGTGGAAGTCCTACTGGGAATAACAAAGAAAAGCCTAAAACCAGCGCTAATAAATATTTCATATCAAGATCCTCCGATGTGAATCATTATTTGATTAACTGGGGTTCCAGTTAAACTCATACAAATTGTATTAAGATTTAACCCTAACACTTTTAGATTCTTAATAGAAAGGGATATTATCCTGCTCAAAACCAAAAAGGACCTACGGGAAACCCGTAAGTCCTTGCAATTTTGGTGGGCCCAGCAGGATTCGAACCTACGACCGACCGGTTATGAGCCGGGGGCTCTACCAACTGAGCTATAGGCCCACACTATTAGTTTTCAATAAAACTTCGCAACTTTTTGCTTCTGCTTGGGTGGCGCAGTTTGCGCAGTGCTTTTGCTTCGATCTGTCGGATACGTTCACGGGTGACTGCAAAATCCTGTCCGACTTCTTCAAGGGTGTGCTCGGAATCCAATCCGATGCCGAACCGCTTTCGCAATACACGTTCTTCCCGAGACGCCAGGGTAGAGAGAACTTTCAGAGTCTGTTCCTTCAGGTTCTTTTTGACTACAGAGTCGATGGGAGACAAAACCTTTTTATCTTCGATTAAATCACCCAGGTGGCTGTTTTCTTCTTCGCCAATAGGAGTTTCGAGGGAAATGGGTTCCTTGGCGATTTTCAAAACCTTGCGGACTTTATCTACCGGCAGGTACATTTTGACAGCGATTTCATCCGGTGTTGGTTCGCGCCCAAGTTCCTGAACAAGATGCCGGGATACCCGGATCAGTTTATTGATGGTCTCGATCATATGCACAGGAATTCGGATCGTCCGGGCCTGATCGGCAATGGCGCGAGTAATAGCCTGTCGAATCCACCATGTGGCGTAGGTTGAAAACTTGTAACCGCGTTGGTACTCAAATTTGTCAACGGCTTTCATGAGGCCGATATTGCCTTCCTGAATCAGGTCGAGAAACTGGAGACCTCTACTGGTATATTTTTTGGCGATACTGACTACGAGTCTGAGGTTGGCTTCTGCCAGCTCCCGCTTGGCTGTTTTATCTTTAACTCTGCCACGGGCAATGGATCTTACAGTGGCCAGCAGGCTGTCTTTACTGGTTACAGTTTCCTTTTCAATTTTTTTGATTTTTCGGCGTCCGCTTTGTACCAGTTTTATGAAGTTATCGTACTGAGCGCGGGTAATGACTTTTCCTTTTGGGACCTTGACACTTTTTTGCTTGGTCCAGTTTTTAGCCAGCTTTTTGACTCCTGCCAGAGAAATGCCCAATTGTCGCTCAATATCTCTTTCCTGCTTTCCTGCTTCCCGATACTCTGCGGCGATTGCATATATTTTTTCGATGAGTCCATCCATCTCATCAACGGAGAGCGTCAGGCCAGCAATGAGCTTCTCAACTTCTTTTTGCTGCTTTAGCATCTGATCTGACGTTTTGGCCTGCATTTTTTCAGATAACTTGCCGCTTTCGACTTTATCCAGAAGCTTTTCGAATTTGTTGAATTCGGTATTCAGGGTTTTAACTTTTTTAAGAAACTTTTTAGTTTCATCTTTTTCAGACTGTTCTTTGTTTTCTTCGGGTTCAGGGCTCTGAATCAGGCTGAAGATTCGGACCTCACCTTTTTTAACCTGATCTGCCATGATGACGATTTCACGGGTCGTGACTGCACAGCTGGCTACTGCCGCGAGCACTTCATTCTGCCCGGCTTCAATTCTTTTGGCGATTTCTACTTCACCTTTACGTGTGAGCAGAGAAATGGTTCCCATTTCTCGCAGATAGAGTCGAACAGGATCATCGATGGAAATGGAATCGGATTTGGAGGCCGGGGCGGTGGCGTCTTCACCTTCCTGGTCACGGTCTCCTTTGGCGGCGGCTACTATTTCACCCTTAACGGTGGTGTCAACGATGTCAATTCCATTTTCACCAAAAAGGTGCATGAGGTCGTCGATTTGGTCCGGGGTCACAACATCAGAGGGTAGGACATCATTGACCTCTTCATAGGTCAAATATCCTTTTTCCTTGCCCAGTGATATCAGCTTGTTGATTTCTGATACATGTGTCAGCTTTTCCATTGTGGCCATCTGGTTGGTTTCTCCTAATTACACGTTGGTGTTTTTACTAGATATTAATGAGTTAAGGCTAAATGCATTTCACGAAGTTGCGCCTGCAGCTCCTGCGACCGCTCTACTTGTCCCGCTTTGGCGGCATCCAGGCGTTGCAACTTAAGATCTTTGATTTTTGATTTAAGATGAATATTTTTGAACTTTCCGATGCAGTCCTTCATGGTCCGTTCGGGTGATTCAAACTCTACGGATTCCAGTCCTAATCGAGATAAAACATTTCTGGTCTCGGGGTCTTCGGTCTGGTCGAGCAGTTGGTCAATTTTCAGGTCTTCATTGTTGTCAATTTTTTGCCTGCATGTTTGGGCAATGGTTTTCAAGATCGGGTCTGAAAAATCTTCAGGGTCTACTTCCAATAGAACCATCTCGGCCGTTTTCTTATCGGAAAGAATCAGGTGAACTAAATGCTTCTCCAAATTTAAAATTGGGGCCAGTTCACTTTTAGTTTCAGCCAACCGAGGCTGGTTTTGAGTGAGGGCCTTGCTCAATTCCTTTAAAAAAGTCCGGTCGTCAATATTTGTTTTGGAAGTGAATTTTTCCAGCCAAGCAGACCGTTCTACAGTGTTTTTGATTTTTACCAACAAAGGCAGAATCTGGTTCGCCATTTTAACCTTATCTGCGGGAGTCTGGCCTGTCGATTCTCGCACAAGAGCATCAATATAAGACTCCATAAAAGGCTTGGCGTTGCGGACTTTTTCGAGAAAACTTTCAGCTCCCTGTTCCTGAATGAACGAGTCAGGGTCCTGGCCTTCGGGCAGGACAACGATTTTCACATTCATCCCGTGTTCTAACAAAATATCAAATCCCTTTTCAGCCGCAGACCGGCCAGCAGAATCAGAGTCGAAAATCAGAATGGCAGTTTCCGCATGGTTTCGCAACATACTCGCCTGTTTGGCAGTCAGGGCCGTTCCACATGTGGCGACTACATATTCAATGCCATGTTGCACTGCCCGCATCTGATCAAAATAGCCTTCAACGAGAATGACCTGGTTTTCTTTGCGTATCGCCTGCTTTGCCTGATCCATCCCGAAAAGTGTTTCACTTTTTTGATACAGAAGCGTTTCAGGAGAGTTGAGGTATTTGGGCTGGTCTTCCTCATTAATGGAACGCCCTCCAAACCCGATGATGTTTGAATGAAGGTCTTTGATCGGGAAAATCACCCGACCACGAAATCGGTCATAAACAGTGGAGCTATCTTCTTTCTGGATGATCAAGCCGGATTTCAGGAGTTGCTCTTGAGTGACAGAACTTTTTTGCTGAACATGAGTCAGCAAGCCTTTCCATGTCGGGGCTGCCCAGCCAACGCGGTACCGTTCAAGAGTTTCTGCATCAAAATGACGGGATGTTAAATAGTTTCTTGCGCTCAGTCCGCCTTCGGGGTTCTTCAATAGGGACTGAAAATATCGTGTCGCGGCTTCATTGAGTTTTCTTAAAGATTCGCGCTCCTTGTGCCCGGGGTCCGTAGAATGGTCTGAACTATTGCGGGGCAGGGGAATGCCTGCGCGTTCGGCCGTAACCTTGAGCACTTCAGGAAAAGAGATGCTCTGAATTTCCATGAGGAACTTAAAAACATTGCCGCCGACTCCACACCCGAAACAGTGGTAAATTCGTTTTTCCGGGCTGACTGAAAAAGAGGGGGTTTTTTCGGAATGAAAGGGACAAAGTCCCTTAAAATTCTTGCCGACCTTTTTAAGGACGACATGATCCGAAATCACTGTGACAATGTCAGTGCGGTCGCGAATTTCGTCAATGATATGGTCTGGAATTGAAATTTTCAAAATAATATCGTTTTGGTAAACCCAAGCCAATAGGGTCTGGGTTGAAATTTTTTTATAGGAATGACAGGTTTAATGCCAGGCATTAATTTAAAAATTCACCCGCCAGATCTTTGATCAAAGCGTTATCCGCCTTCCCCTTGAACTCAGGAACCAGAACTTTCATGATTTTACCGAAGTCTTTCATACCTTCAGCTCCAGTATCTGCGATCACTTCTTGTATGCGTTTGCGCAAATCATCTTCCGAGACTTGTTCCGGCAAATAAGCCTGCAAAATAACCCGTTCCTGATCTTCCTTTTCCATCAAATCCAGGCGTTCACCCTGTTTAAAAAGGGCAGATGCCTCTTTTCTCTTTTTAACCTCACGAGTCACCAGAGAGAGGATGTCTTCTTCCTCCAAGTCTTTGCGAAGGTCGATTTCCTGATTTTTGATGGCGGAAATTACGCTACGGATGGTATTGAGCCTGAGTGAATCTTTAGCTCTAAGAGCCTCCTTCATATCAGCAAGGAGTTTTTCCTTTAAAGTCATGAATTTGTTCCATTAAACAAGATAGAAAATATAGTGACCCACACGGGTTTTGTCAATACTTCGCTATAAATAAATAATTGGTGGAGAATAGACGCTTGAAAATCTAATAAGTCCTTCATTATCAAAAGGATGTGGCGGCGTAGGCCGGCGGGTTTTGACAGGACACTTTAAATTAAATTTTCCAAGCTCCCTATTGTCTCATATTTTCGTGTTTTGAGGGCATTTTTTTGAATTTTAGGTTGGAAGGATGGTGTAAAACTTTTTTGCGCGTTATTTGGGGAAGAAGGTAAGATGACGGCAACATAAAAATCTTAGCCACCATAACCAACGATCATTTCATGACTGATTCAAAACCAACTGCGATGGAACTGAAAACCCTTTTGAGATCGATTGAAGAGAACAAAGAGGGTGGCACGCGCTATGCCTTTTTGCTCGGCGCGGGTGCTTCGATCAGTTCAGGGATTCCCGGTGCAAATAAATTGGCAACTGATTGGTTGAGCCAAATTGAAGAGGACAATTCCAAGGCATACAAGAAACTGATTGAACACGATGATTATGATCCTGAGAATATAGCAACTCTTTATTCAGAAGTGTATCGGGTCCGGTTTCAGAGTTTATCTGGAGATGGCTACAGGGCGATTGAGAAAATCATGAGTGACAAGAGGGTGTGGCCGAGCATCGGCTACTCCATTCTGGCCCAAGTCCTTAACAAGACGCTCCATAACCTTGTTATCACCACCAACTTCGACCGGCTTACAGAAACCGCATTGCTATCTTACGAGAATGTCCATGCGAGAGTGATAGCGCATGAAACCATGCTCGATGTGATCGCTATTGATGAGCATCAACCCTCCATTGTTAAGGTTCACAATGATATGTTTTTTGGACCCAAGTCGAGCAAAAATGAGGTGGAGGCGCTTGGTAAAAGGTGGCTTGCTGTTATCAAGAAAATTTTAGCTAAGTACCATGTTATAGCCATTGGCTATGGAGGCAATGATGGTGGCTTGATGGGGAAATTGGAAGAGGCCTTGAACGAAAATTCAGATGCCAGGTTCTACTGGTGTCACAGGGGCGAACAGATGGATAAATTTCAGGAGTTTCCGAAGCAGGTGGTACATGTAAAGATTCCTTCTTTTGACGGAATGATGCATATGCTCGGTGAAAAATTAAACTACCCCTTACTGAGCGATCAGCTTATAGAGGTTGCAGAAGAGCGTAAGCAGGTCTACGAAGCCCAAATTGAAAAACTGGTCAAAGAAACCAAAGCAGATGATGATAAAGAAGTAGCAGAGGCTATCACCAAGTTGGTAGCCAGTACCTGGTGGGAGGTTGAGAGGGCAGTTCAGGAGACAAATGACCCGGATGAAAAAGAGGCCCTGTACCGCAAAGGCATCGAAAAATTTTCCGAAAGCCATGAATTGCTGGACAGTTATGCCATTTTCTTAGAGACCATCCGCAAGGATTACGATGGAGCGGAGCGGAATTTCAAGAAAGCTCTGGAATCCTATCCAGACTATGCCAATGCCAATAACAATTATGCGATTTTTCTACAAATCATCCGTAAGGACTATGACGAGGCGGAGCATTATTACAAAAAGGCTCTCGAGTTGGAGCCTAGAACAGCTGATTTCAATAACAATTATGGCCTTTTCTTAGAGACCATCCGCAAGGACTACGTTGGAGCGGAGCGGTATCACAAGAAAGCTCTCGAAACAAACCCATACTATGCCAGTTCCAATAACAATTATGCCAATTTCTTGAATACTATTCGCAAGGATCACGATGGAGCGGAACGGTATTACAAGGAAGCTCTCGAAGACGATCCTGATCATGCCAATGCAAATGGCAATTATGGAGGTTTACTATTGGCTGGAGGGCGTACTGACGAGGCGAAACCCCTTCTTGAGCGAGCGGAAAAAAATGTTGACCAAAATGACTTAAAGATAGAGCTGCATTTTTATCGGTTGGCGCATTTCCCGGAAATGGCGCATGATTCGCGGAAGGCCATCCATGATTTGCTGGAGCAGGGTGTGCGTTCTCCAGGATGGGATTTTTCCCGTAATATTGAACAGGCTGAGAAAGATGGTTGCACCTATGTCGAGGAACTGCGTGAGCTTGCGGCAAAGATCAGTGAGGTTGAGTAGAGGTTCTTCTGCCTCATAAAATGTGGAATTTGAAAGTAGTTTTTTATTTGCAAATAGAATAGGCAACCCCCTCAATCCCCCTTGTCAGGGGGAGGTTTGCATAACCTATCATTTACTAGCCTCACCCACTTGAATATTAAAAACCACACTATTCGTCGTCGCGAGCGACTGAAAGGAGCGTGGCGATCCAGTATCGTGATGCATTCTCATTAGCCTTCATGCTCTACAAGGGTGTTCTGGATTGGTTCGTCGCAGTTGACTCCTCGCAACGATGGGTTATGCAAAGGTTTACTTGTCAGAGGAAGGTTTAGACTGATTCCCCCCTGATAAGGGGGGCTAGGGGGGTTAAGAAACCCCTAATAGATAAGGTGGTTTTTGCGTGTTTCTTTAAAGTCTTCCAGTTCTTCCTGCCAGCTTTCTTCGAGAGCTGTTAAAGAGAAATCATCCTTAAAAATAGTTTCGCGCAATTCAGGGTTGCCATAAAGCAGGTCGATGGCTAGCCGGTCGCTGACGAACTCATAGGGTTCGGTTCTCCATTGCAACTGGTCGGAATAAAGTTCGGCAATGGCGCGCAGTAGTGCCAGCGTTGTGAGCAGGGGTTTGAACTGGTTTCGGTCGGTGACATGAAACTGGAGCCCGGCGCAAACTTCTCCGGCGTGTTTTTGAAACATGGGTTTGAAATATTGCGGACGGAAAAATACTCCGGGTAAGAGTTTTGAGTCTTTCTTCATCCGTGCTGCCAGTTTATGGGGGTCGATGAAAGGTGCGCCAATCTGCTCGAAGGGCAGGGTGGTGCCGCGTCCTTCTGAAAGCAGGGTTCCCTCAATCAGGCACTTTCCCGGATAGACAGTAGCTGTTGCCAGAGTCGGCATATTTGGTGATGGAGGTATCCATATCAGGCCGGTCTGGTCGTACCACATCTCTCGGTGCCAGCCGGTCATGGGGACGACTTGCAGGTCGCACTGAATATCTTCGTTGAATAGTTGGGCGAGTTCTCCTGCTGTCATGCCGTGGCGGTTGGGCAGGGCATATTGCCCGACAAAGGAACGCCAAGACTCTCCCACCAGATTGCCCTCCACCGATATCCCGTTTATGGGATTAGGACGGTCGCAAACCACCATTCGCACTCCAGCCTGTTTGCAGATGGTCATGCAGTTGGCCATTGTATAAATAAACGTGTAGTAGCGTGAGCCAACATCCTGAATATCGAAAACCAGGTTATCGAGACCCTGCAATAATGACGGGTCGGGAAGCAGAGACGCCTCATTTTTTCCGTACAGGCTTTTTATGTTGAGGCCAGAAAGCGGGTCGACCGCGTCGGCGATATGGTCCATGTCCTGCGCTGTGCCATACAGCCCATGTTCGGGAGCGAATAACGTATGCAAGGTGAACGCAGAATGGGATTTGAAATGCTCAATGGAGTGTTTGCCATCGCCAGTCAGACTGGTATGGTTGACGATAAGGCCAACTGTCTTACCGGTTAAATATTTTTCGGGCTGGGCGATTAAATGGTCAATTCCGGTACGGGTCATCGGGTAGGCAATGGATGAAGGTCAGGGAAACTTGAAGCCTTTGGGGATGACTATGATATTGGATTCTTCATCTACGAAGAAACGTTTTTTATCCTGCTCCAGATCATACCCCATAGTGGTGTCAGGGGGAACCTCGACGTCTTTGTCGATGATAGCCATATTGATTTTACAATTTTTGCCAATTTTTACTCGGTCCATCAGTAGAGAGTTGATGACTGCGGCTCCACTGTCGATACTCACTTCACGACTTATCACCGA
>JAJDBH010000228.1 GCA_029261455.1 Nitrospinaceae bacterium | reverse complement strand
AATGATAATGGTTGTGCCATTACTGGTTTTGGCCTCGTTGGCTTTGTTCAGCGGGATACTGGGACCTTGGGTCGACAGTTTTCTATCGCCGGTGTTTGGTCATGTTGTCGAGCATCATCATGATAATTTGCTCGAAACCATAGCCGTGGCGGCAGGTCTTGGTGGCATCGCAACTGCAGGCTTACTGTATATGGTGAGTAAGGATCGCATGTCCCTTTTCAAGGAAACAATTGCTCCGCTTTATGACCTCTTGTACAACAAATTTTATGTGGACGAGATTTACGACTTTTTGATCGTGCGCCCGACAAAAGCCATCGGTGCTTTTTTGGAACAAAAAGCGGAACGCGAAGGCATCGATTTCGTCGTTGACGAGGTTGGTCTGCAGGTTAAAGAAGCGAGCCATATTATCAGTCTCTGGCAGTCGGGAAAAGTGCGCACCTATGCTTTGAATATGGTTGTTGGCATGGTGACTATTCTATTGTTTGTCGTATTCATGTAACCGGAAAAACGTATGCTATCTCTTATAATATTTATACCTCTTATCGCGGCACTGGGGCTCCTTATGGTCTCCAGAGAGAATACTGCCATGATCAAGATGGTTGGAGTGGGTGCGGCAGGGGCGAGCCTGGCTCTTTCCTTGTGGTTACTGTTCTCGTTTGATACTGCCAACGCTGAAATGCAGTTTGTTCAGATGTTTCACTGGGTGCCTGCCCTGCATATCAACTACCTGGTGGGGATAGATGGCATCAGTTTGTGGATGGTGGTGTTGACTGCGTTTTTAGGTTTCATTGCGATATTGTTTTCCTTCACCCAGAAGGTTGGGCTTAGAAACTTTATCGCCTTGATGTTGGCTTTGGAGGCAGGGACGCTAGGGGTTTTTCTGGCACTAGACACCATTTTGTTTTATGTGTTCTGGGAATTGATGTTGGTGCCGACGTATTTCCTCATTGGTATCTGGGGGGAAGGCCGACGGGTTTATGCCACGATGAAATTCGTGATCTTTACTCTGGTGGGCAGTCTGCTGATGCTGGTCGCGATCCTTTCCCTGACAATGATACATTATGGCGCTACGCATGACGTGACATTTGATTTGCGCGTGTTAACCCAAACGCATATTGACCCAGCCACGCAGATGTGGATGTTCTTATTCTTTTTCCTGGCTTTTGCCATCAAGATTCCAGTTTTCCCTCTGCATAGCTGGTTGCCTCATGCATATGTAGCGTGTCCCATTCCGGCTTTGATTCTTTTGACGGGAGCCATGTCCAAAACAGGAGCTTATGGTTTTCTGCGGTTTTGTCTACCATTGTTTCCCGAAGCGGTTGAGAGTTTTGCCCCAACAATTGGATTGTTGGCAGCTACCGGAATGGTTTATGGCGCTTGGATTGCCATTGCGCAAAAGGACTTGAAAGCTCTTGTGGCATACTCCAGTATCAGTCATCTGGGGTTTATTGTTATCGGCATCTTTGCTCATAACGGAACAGGCATTGAAGGTAGTGTGCTTCAGATGATCAATCACGGCATCATCGCATCGGCGTTGTTTTTGATCGTTGCGTTTATCGAAATGCGAATGGGAACCCGCAACTTGAATGAGCTTCGCGGTTTGAGTAAAGCCATGCCCGTTTTATATGGAAGTTTCATGCTGATAATGCTGGCTGCTCTGGGTCTTCCTGGGTTGAACGGCTTTGTCGGTGAGTTCATGATTCTGATGGGAGTCTGGACGTCTAACATTTTCTCAGGGTTATCGGGTGTTCTGGTTTTGATGGGCGGGCTGTCTATTGTCTTTGCTTCTATATACATGTTGTATATGTTCCAGGGCTCGATGCAGGAGACGCCGAATAACCTGCCTGAAGGATTGACCGATATTGATCAGCGTGAGTTCAAACTTATTTTGCCCGCCTGCCTGCTCATTATATTGATAGGCCTTTATCCCAAACCTTTTGTTGACCGGATTACTCCATCGGTAGACTCACTACTGCATTTGGAAAAAACGGTTAACCTCCATGCCGGTGAGGAACACCACTAGGCGTGAGGTCAATGTGCAATGACTTCGTTTGGCGATCAAAACTTGCCTCGGTATAACGAGTGCCTTCCTTGTACTTTACTTTTCATTAGCATTTATGTCAGGCAGGATACTAATAGTTTCTCTGTAAATTTTGAAATGGTTTAGGTTTTGAGATTCGGCAAGAAAATTGTTGATGGTGTTTTTCTGGAAAGGCCGAACCGATATCTGGCGCGTGTCGAAGTAGGGGGTGAAGAAGTTTTGGCTCATGTGCCAGATCCAGGTCGCTTGCCAGGATTAATGCTGGCGGGAAGAAAAGTTCGTTTGATCCACCAGCCCAGCCCAACACGTAAAACAGAATACACATTGGTTTTGGTTCAACATGGTTCCATATGGGTGTCGACATTCCCGGTGTTTGCCAACAGCTTAATTAAGGATGCATTGATGGAGAGGGCATTGCCTTTCCTCAATGGCTATTCTGATTTTGCCAGCGAAGTGAAGGTGGATAACAGCCGTTTCGATTTCAAGTTGACGTTTCCGCTAAGCTCTGCGTATGTTGAAGTGAAATCGGTGAGCTTGGTTGAAAAGGGAGTGGGTAGATTTCCCGATGCGCCGACAGAACGGGGAGTCAAGCATGTTAAGGAACTAATAGATTTATGCAATAAAGGCTATCGAGGTGCCGTGGTGTTTGTTTCGCAAAGGTCCGATACGCGATCCATCACCTGTAATGATGATATCGACCCGGTGTTTGGGGAGTGGTTGCGAAAAGCGCATGATAAAGGGGTGGAAATTTATGGCATGAACTGCAAAGTCACTCCTACCACGATTTCTTTAAATAAAGCTGTTAAGGTGGTTCTGTAAAGCCGAGTGATGAGACCGAGGTTAGTCGAGGAGCGCGTTCAGGTCGGGGATGGTGACCCATTGTTCCTGATAGAGCACCCACTCCTGTTCAATGATAGAATTTTTTAATTTGGTGCTGGGCAATACGGCAAGCTGATAGCGTATGACAACAATAGCTCGGTCAAAACCTTCATCAGATCCACGGGAGGTAGGTACTCCATTATTGAACAGTTTGATATCCAAAATGGTTGCATCAAATATAGTGAGACGTTTGGTCATCTCTAAAGACTTTTCCTGATATTGGGTGCGGTGGGCTGGGTGGACAAATCGGGCAGTCCTGTCGATCGCCTTGCTTTCAAACTCAAGGTTGTAGACCTTGATGCTTAAGTCTAAGTCTTCCTGGGTTTTAAGGTAGGGATCTAGTGTTTTGCAAGATGCAGAAACAAAAATGAGAAGCAAAAGAATTGCGGTGAGTGCTCGGAGACATTTGGATTTCAGCATAAGTTAGGATGCATTTATTTGATTGGTTGAGGTGATGAAAATCACTTGCCTGTTAATTATAGATGAAAACCTTGATGACTTCCAGCGGGGTATCGTAATGATACTTTGAATCTGAATCATTAGATGGATAAAAACCAGTGAAATATAAAGCAGAAAGCAGGAACAGAAAAGTAAAAAGTGCCCCAAGGTCTTCGAGAAAGAAACCTGAAAAAAAAGAACTGACGCTTTGGGATCAAGCTTCAAGGTGGTATGACTCGTTGGTCGGCAGTCAGGGTACTGACTTTCAGAAGGACATTATCATGCCCGGTGTGTTGCGTTTGTTGGGTGTGGCTAAAAAAGACCGCGTCCTTGATCTGGCTTGTGGGCAGGGAGTTTTTTCCCGCTACTTGTCGCAAAAGGGTATCAACGTTGAAGGGTTGGATTCCTCTGCGGAATTGTTAAAGTATGCCCGAACGCGTTCAGGGTCAGCCGTCCGCTATCATGTTGGAGATGCCTCAGATGCTAAAAACTTTGAAGAAAACACCTTCGATGGAATCGCTTGCTTGATGGCGATACAAAATATAGAAAAAATGGACCTGCTTTTTAAAAGCGCATGTCGCTGGTTGAAACCGGGCAAGTGTTTTGTGGTTGTGATGACGCACCCATGTTTTCGTATTCCTCGCCAGTCTCATTGGGGTTGGGATGAGGAAAAGAAACTGGAATACCGGCGGGTGGACCATTATATGACGACAACCAATGTGCCGATACTCACTCCACCCTTTGCTGATTCCAAATCATTCACACTTACCTATCATCGTCCGATGCACAGTTATGTTTCAGCATTGGTCAAGGCTGGTCTTTGTGTTGATGCGATGGAGGAATGGATTTCTAACAAGAACAGTCTGCCAGGTAAACGGTCCAAGGCTGAAAATAGAGCCCGAAAAGAGATTCCATTATTTCTGGCTTTAAGAGCCCGGTTAATCGCGCCACTAGCCGTGGGGGCAACGAATAAGGATTCGTCAGGATGAGATCATCGTTGCCAGCGGTAACAAATTATTGTGAATTATTTACGGAGGTACTCCGGTCTTATGCCCAGCTATAGCTATGAACTTCCTGAACAGGGGCGGCTTTTATCACTCGTCCGCGAGAACCTGAGCAAGGTAGGAGAAGAGTGGAGAGAGATGGCCGATTTCATGCTCGAAGGCCATGTTGAATACAAACCTCTAAGGGCTAACCCTATGAGGTCAGGCAGTCAGTTTATTTATCAGCGGGCGAGGCTCGACCTGACGCTATATTTTCCGGAACGCATTTTTGAACACTTCCTTAGCGAGCTGGATTCGGGAAAGCTGGAACTCCTCAAGGCCGTGGTACAGTCATCCCTGCCCAAGCGATCCGGCTATGATATTCATGTCTTCAAAATTCTGGGTGTGATCAAAGAAGCCTAGATGATTTGATTGGACCAGTCCAGGTTGAAGGGCGTGTCGTCTTCGATGGTTTTTCGGATGCTAGCCATCCACTGTTGGTAGAAGGTGGAATTGTGCAGGGTGAGCAGGCGCATGGCTAGAATTTCTCCCGCCATAATCAGGTGGCGCAGGTAAGCTCTGGAAAAATTCTTGCAAGTGTAACAGGGGCAGCCTGCTTCAATGGGGCCAGGGTCGGTTTTGTATTTTTCATTCCTAATATTTATTTTCCCCCCATTTACAAAGAGAGAACCGTTTCTGGCATTGCGGGTTGGCATGACGCAGTCGAACATGTCTACGCCAAATGAACTGCATTGTAAAAGGTCTTCGGGAGTTCCTACTCCCATCAGGTAGCGAGGTTTGTCTTCTGGTAAAAGCGGTGCAGTGTAAGCGGCAGTGTCATGCATCAAGTTTTTTTCTTCTCCCACGCTCAGCCCACCTATCGCGTAACCGGGGAAATCAATTTCAATAATTTGTTCAGCACTTTTTTTGCGAAGGTCAGGATACATCCCCCCTTGGACAATTCCGAATAACCCTTGTGCCTCAGAATTAAACGCATCTTTGCATCGCCGCGCCCAAAGGGTAGTCAGCTTTAGGGACTTTTCTGTTCGGCTGATGTCGGCAGGGTAGGGGGTCGGTTCATCAAAAGCCATGATGATGTCTGCACCCAATGCCTGCTGGATTTCTATTGAACGCTCAGGCGAAATGAAGTGGGTTGATCCGTCAAGATGTGATTGAAAAGTCACTCCCTCGTCGGTGACTTTGGTGAGTTCTTTGAGACTGAAAACCTGATACCCGCCACTGTCAGTGAGCATAGGGTGAGGCCAGTTCATGAACTTGTGCAACCCACCCAGAGACTGGATTAACTCGTGACCCGGCCTGAGATAGAGGTGGTAAGTGTTGCCCAGGATGATTTGTGCGCCGAAAGATTCAAGGTCGTCTGGGGTCAATGCTTTGACCGTGGCTTGAGTGCCTACAGGCATGAAGCAGGGAGTGTTGATTTTCCCATGCGGTGTTGTCAAAACTCCCAGCCGAGCAGAAGAGTGGCTATGTTTTTTTAATACTTCAAATGTGATCACTTTTTTCTCGATGTATCGGGTTATCCCAGGGGTGGGTTGGAACCTTGGGCACCATCCGCCATATTGATGGTCAGTTGGTTGAAAGGGATTGTTAAGTTGTTTGTATTGCAGATTTGAACTAAAGCCTTTTGAATTTCTCGCCGGTTTTCCTCGTGGCGGTCCGCGCATTTCCCATTTGCATGAATGACAACCATCAGGTTCAGGGAGCTTGCTCCTGGGTTATCGAAACGAACTTCTAAAAAATTAAAATCAGGAGATGTTCCTTCAAAGTATTTGGAGAGAAGGTTTTTTAATCCACTTTCAATCAGCGTCGGAATTTCTTCGCAAATCCTGTCTTGCACTCCATAGTCCAGGCCAAACTCAATGCAGTAACGAAAGCCTGTAGAAATATTCAAGGGAGACTGACTTAGAAAGTCAGCGGTCGAATAATACTTTAGTGAATCGCCTTTTAAACTCAGAACAACCTGTTCCAAAGTCTGATGTTTAACCCAGCCGTAGGAACCATCGTTCAGAATCACCCAGTCCTTGGTTTTTGTGGGAAACCAGGGCTCACCCTCCACGACGGGGCGTGAGTGCTTGTTGATCAGGTCTCTGACTGGCAACCGTATTTCTCCACCCTCCAAATCAGCATTGACCAGAGTCGCGCTCAAGCCGATGTCTTTCACCAGCCAGGGAACCCCATTCCAGATGAAACGTTCACCTTCGCGAACCGTCCCCAGGTTGACGATGAGTTTTATTTCCTGAAGAAAAGTGGGAAGGTATTGCCGTGAAGTCCAAGCTACGAGAATAAGCACCATGACGATCAGACTGATCAATAGCCAATCGTTGAAAAAGTACAGGCAGGCCATGCCAACAAGCAGGCAAATAATAAGAATGAAAATATTGTAAGCGGCACTAAATAATTTCCCGAATGCAGGGCTCAATTGAGAAAACAGGTTCAGTCGCAATACCCATTTTCTGAGTCGATTGAGCACCCACCACAATCCACAAAAGGTAGTAATTGTTATCAGTAAATTCTTACCACGGTTCTTGAAAAAATCTTTGATCTGATTTTTTGCGGAATCTATAAGGGATTCATCTGAAGAAAGAATCTGATCCAGGTTCTTTCTGCTTTCTTTCATGTTTAATTCAGGTAATTCAGGATCATACTTGTTTTGTAGTAAGGCTAACCTTGAAAGGTAACGAGTTTCTTCCGGTTTACGGGAGTTCGCGATTTTGCTCTGGACGGTTTCCAGTTTTTTCAGACTGAGGGAGGCTTCTTTATGAAGAGCGAGAGTGTTTTCCAGTTCGGTAATGCGTTTTTTCAGCGAATCTACTTTGCGTGGTTTTTCGGTCAGGTCACGTATTGCCTGGAGCAATGGTGATGTGATTTCTTCCAGCTGTTTAGCCCATGGTGATTTTTCTTTTTTCTTCCGAGAAGTATCTTGCAGGGTAAGATTGGTCGCCAGGGAATCGAAATTTAGATTCAGTCGATCAATCTGCGCTTGCAGGTCAATTATTTTTTGAAGGTTTTCTTTTGTCTCAGATTTTTTTCTAAGTGCGTCGATTTCTTTTTCAAGGACGATGGTTTTTTTGCTGATTAAAACCAGGTGTCGTTGAAGATCTACCTTGTCCGAATTTTCTTCCGAAAAAGATGAGGCTGGCAGGGAGATAAACAGCGTCAGAATCAAAAAGTAAGCGAATGTCGAAGGGGAGCAGTAAATGTCAGAAAAAGATGCGGCTGGTTTCCCAAAGCTCATTAGCAGTCTTTGTGTTAGTTGTTATTTTATTATCCTGAGGTTCAATTGGAAGTCACAACTCTATCATTAAATGGATTTTAATAACAATGTTTCAAGAATGGCTTTTTGAACATGAAGCCGGTTTTCAGCCTGGTCAAAAACAATTGAATGTTTGCCATCCAAAACTTCTGATGTGATCTCCATTTCCCGGTGTGCAGGAAGACAGTGCATCACTAGCACATCCTTTTTCGCTGAGTTGACCAGTTTCTGGTTTATCTGGTAAGGGAGGAGGAGCTTTTTCTTGTTTTCCGTGTCTTCTTCCTGTCCCATGCTTATCCAGACATCGGTGTATATGACATCTGCGTTCTTCACGGCTTCAAAAGGGTCTTCAAGAACTTCGACTTCGCCCGTTCCGCTCAACGAGGGAGCCGGTTCGGGTTGGTAGATTTTGGGGCAGGCAACTGCGAGATGCATCCCCATCAACGATGCGCCCAACATCCAGGAATAGGCAACATTATTTCCATCACCGACATAGGCCACCTTCACCCCTTCTATGCGACCAAGCTTTTCCTTGATGGTGAAAATATCCGCAAGGATTTGTACAGGGTGGTTTAAGTCTGTAAGTCCGTTAATCACGGGTATGGAAGCATGCTCCGCAAGAGCGATGACTTCATCGTGATCGTAAGTCCTTATCAAAATAGCATTTAGGTAGCGGGAGAGAACCTGGGCTGAATCCCGGATAGTTTCTCCACGGTTCAATTGAAGCTGGTCACCGGTCAAAAATAGAGCGTGCCCGCCAAGTTCAAACATACCCACTTCAAATGATATGCGTGTCCGGGTGGAATGTTTGTTGAATATCATCCCCAATGTTTGGCCTTTTAAAGGTAAGTGTTCAATTCCTTTTTGGCGTTTGTCCTTCAGGTCGGCAGACTTTTCAAGTA
Organism: Nitrospinaceae bacterium; assembly: GCA_029261455.1. Classification (GTDB taxonomy): domain Bacteria; phylum Nitrospinota; class Nitrospinia; order Nitrospinales; family VA-1; genus LS-NOB. The sequence continues at coordinate 1,726 of JAJDBH010000228.1, read as the reverse complement.
GGTCGAGAATTTCTTGTTGGCTAAAGTCGCTGATGGAGAGCAGATCTTTTTTCATTTTAGGTTTCGTTAAAACTTAAAAGTTTGTTATTTAGCGCTCAGCTTAGCGAGGCTATCAGATAGCGCTGGAATCAGACTGTTGATGTCTTTTCGGGAAATATTGAGCGGGGGGAGAAACCGCAATATATTTAACTGGATGCAGTTGATCAAGAATCCCTTTTTCATGCAGTCAATGACTATGTTGCCGCCGGGTTGATTCAACTCCAAAGCGAGAAACATCCCCTTGCCACGAACTTCCTTGACGATGGGGTTATCCTTGGCTATTTCTTTTAAGCGTTGCAGAAAATAGGTTCCTGTTGTATTGGCTTTTTCTAGAAATTTCCCCCCGGTAATTACTTTCAATGAGGCCAGGGCCGCAGCACAGGCGAGAGGGTTGCCGCCAAAGGTTGCGGCATGGGTTCCTGGAACAAAAGATTTCATGACTCGGTTTGTGCCTGCCAAGGCTCCTATGGCAACGCCGCCTCCTAAAGCTTTCGCCAGAGTCATGATATCTGGTTTGGTTTTATAGAGTTCATAAGCGAATAGTTTTCCCGTGCGTCCAAAACCTGTTTGCACCTCATCAAAAATAAGGAGAATGCCATGCTCCTGACAGAGTTTTTTTAGACCTTTCAGGTAGGAAGGATCGGGGATGTTCACGCCACCTTCTCCTTGTAGAGGCTCGACCAGAATGGCGCAGGTTTTTTTTGTTATTGCCTTTCGGACTGATGGTAAATCATTAAAGGGAACATATTTGAAGCCTGGAAGAAGCGGTTTGAATCCAGTATGAAACTTTGTCTGCGCCGTGGCCGAGAGAGAACCCATGGTGCGACCATGAAACGAGTTGTGCATGGTGATGATTTCGGTTCGCCCTGTTTGCCCTTGATCAAAAAAATACCTGCGAGCTAGTTTGATTGCAGATTCATTGGCTTCTGTTCCGCTATTGCAGAAAAATACCTTGTCAGCAAAGCTATAAGACGTAAGTTTCTCCGCCAATTGGGATTGTGGTTCGATATGATATAAGTTGGAAACGTGGATCAGCTTTTCGGCCTGATTTTTTATAGCCGAAACCACAGCTGGATGGCAATGTCCAAGGTTGTCAACAGCCAGTCCGCTGACAAAGTCAATGTACTGTTTTCCTGACTTGTCCCAGACCTTGGAACCTTTTCCCTTTACCAAGGCAATGGGGTAACGTCCGTAAGTCCCGGCAACGTGCTTTTCCGTAAGCTGGATGATTTTCTTGTTCATTCGATTTTTTTTGTGAGAATAATTGAGGAAGAAACTTTAGCATAAATATTTCCAGAAAAATATAAAAACCTTGGTATTCAAAGCCTTGTTTTTCAGGTCGATAGATATGGGGAAGTTGGGAGATCGCCAGGGTTCATAGTGAGAAATTATGCGGATTGGGTTTGGAAAAATTGTCGGTAGTGTTTTGCGTGGGTTTAGAAAGATTCTGGACTTTGTATTTCCGCAAAACTGTATTGCCTGTGATGGTGAAATCCAGGAGGCCAAGCATTTCCTCTGCGCGGACTGTAAAGCAGATATAGGATTTATTCGACAGCCGCATTGTTTTCAGTGTGGGGTGCCGGCAGACTTGTCTTACGCGTATCCACATGAAGAGTTTGTGTGTGGTGTTTGCCGGAAAAGCCCTTATCAATTTGATCAGGCGAGGAGTCTGGGGTTATATGACACG
>JAJDBH010000227.1 GCA_029261455.1 Nitrospinaceae bacterium | reverse complement strand
CACCTTCTGGAAGTGGTTCTCTGGCTATGTCATTTTTATGAGCGACATGAAGATGATATTCGTCATGGAGAGTGTAAACAGCAAATTTCAAAGATAGTAAACAAGGAAGCCTTGCTGGGGCAAATTTTTAATTTCGGTTTTCATTTCAGCAATTCCTATCTCCAGAAAGGAGATAAGTTGGTTAAAGAAATTTTGAAGGGGTTTGTGGAAATCGTGAAAGCCGAAGTGCCAGTTCCTCACCCATTGGGTTTTCATGCACGACCTTCCACTTATCTCTCCTTGATTGCTCGTCATCATGAGGGCGATTTGTTCATGCATATTGATGATGAAAAATTTAACGCAAAATCTGTCATGAGTCTTTTGCAAGCAGGAGGCCTTCTAGCTGACAAAGGTTATCTTAATGTGACTTTGGAGGGTTCTCGACAAGCCATTAATGATGCTAAACTTTTAGCTCAAAATAATTATTGCGAAGAAGGTGAGTTTCCACGTCAATTGAGTTACCTGCGCCCAGATCAAAGCTGAACTCGAATTTTCCATGAACGTAGACCATGAAATTTATAACATTGTTGACGCAAATGATTGCATAATAGGTCAGGCTACACGGAAGCATATTCATGAAAATAAATTGCTTCACCGATCCGCTCATATTTTAGTTTTTAACTCCAAAAAAGAATTATTTTTGCAAAAGCGAGCCCTCTGTAAGGATGAAAGTCCAGGTTTGTGGGACACTTCATCTGCTGGACATGTTGATGCAGGAGAATCTTATGATGAATGCGCTCACCGTGAACTGTTTGAAGAACTCGGTGTAAAGGCAGTTTTGCAACCCTTTATAAAAGTGGCTGCCTGCCAGGAAACTCACGGAGAACATATTCAGGCTTATACATGTGTGACGGAGGATGCGATTCTAATTAACCCAGAAGAAATTAGTGAGGGTGTATTTTTTGCCCTGCCAAAAATTCAAAAAGATATATCTATGAAACCTGCCCAATACACATCCTCATTTAAATTGCTTTTTAGTCAAATTCTGATTAGTGAAAATACCTTACTGAATGAAAGTAAACATTAGGAAATAACTTCAATGACATCTTTTGATATTTTCGTTTTTGTCGTACTGGGTATAAGCATGATTTTTTCTTTAATGAAAGGATTTGTGCGTGAGATATTCTCTCTCTTAGCCTATGTGGGAGGATACTTGATGGCTGTCAAGTATCAGGATACTTTAGCCCGGATTTTGATGGAGAGTATTACCAGCAAGCCGATAGCCAAGTTAGCAGCTTTTGCAGCCATTTATATAGTCACTGCAATTATCATCTCCCTCATGGGGAAAATAGCCAAAGGAATTCTTTGGTCGGGTACAGATCTCTCAATGTTCGATAGACTTTTGGGCGGGGTTGTGGGATTGGCCCGAGGCGTGGCTATTATGGTTGCTGTTACTTTCCCTTTACAGTTTTTCCCTGAAGTTTCTAAAAAACTCACTGAAGATTCCTATACGGCTCCTTATTTGGCAGAGGTTTTAAAATTTGTGAATCAGAACCCCGGCAGTCTGAATATTCGGAAAAAACTTTCAGAGTTTGATCTGGATGGAGCAAAAGAAACATTTGAAGAACTTAAGGGTTTGAAAAAATTGAAGGACACTTTTGATGACTTGAAGGACAAACTGCCAGACAATGATAAACCCCTGGACCAGTATTCCCCTGAAGACAAGAAAAAATTAGAGGAAATTTTAAACGCTGTTGATAATAAATAAAACGGATCAACTAATCAAACTATGACTACAAAAATCAATTTCAACGGTGAAATCCACGATGAACTAAGTATATCGGTCATGGATCACGGTTTTTTATTTGGTGACAGTGTTTATGAAGTGGTGAGCACCCTCAATAACAAACTCTGTTTTTTAGATGAACACCTTGATCGGCTTTACACTTCAGCTAAAGCGATTTCTTTAATGATACCCCGTGACAAGGAATGGTTTCGGGAGCAGTTGAAGAACACACTAATTGCAGCAGGTAATGAAGAATCTTATGTGAGAATTATTGTTACCCGTGGAGTTGGCGAAATCAATATTGATCCCTCATCTTGTGAACACCCCAATATAATTTTAATGGTGATGGATGTAACTGAATATCCCAAATCTTGCTATGAAAAGGGTATTCAGGTTGCTTTGGTCTCTATTAAAAGAAATCCCCGCGACTCCTTGAACCCCAATGTTAAAACAGGAAACTATTTGAATAACGTTTTGGCAAAAATGGAAGCTGATAAGCTGGGAGCTCAAGATGCTGTCATGGTAAATCCTTGGGGATTTTTGACTGAGGGGACGACCAGTAATCTGTTTTTTGTTTGCGAGGGCCATATCCTAACTCCTTCGATGGAGTGTGGAATTCTCTCAGGAATCACCCGTCAAGTGGTAATTCAGCTGGCTAAAGAAAATGGATTTCATGTTGAGGAAGGGAAATGGCCCGGAGAAGAGCTTTTTAAAGCTGACGAAATATTCTTAACAGGGACCCTGAAAAAGGTTATGCCGGTATCACATTTAGATGGTCGGCCTGTTGGATCAGGAAAACCAGGCCCTATCACTCTAAGTCTTCTGCGTCTTTATGATGATCTACTAACAAAGAAAGCATAAACCTTGTGTCTTTACTTGTAGGTCTTACAGGTGGAATGGGCTCAGGAAAAAGTCTGGCGGCCAAGTATTTCTCGGAACAGGGTGCCCACATCATTGATGCTGATCAATTATCACGCGATTTGGTCCGCCCGGGTCAACCTGCTTTAAAAGAAATTGTCGATGTTTTTGGTGAACCCATTCTAGATCCAAGCGGAAACCTTGACCGGGAAGCATTGGCTAAAATCATATTTGAGCATACTGATAAAAAATCTGCACTAGAGGCAATTCTTCACCCCAAAGTGATTGCAAAGGAACAGGAGATTTATTCAAACATTTGTGAAAACAATCCTTCAGCCATAGTCATCGTAGATGCCGCTTTGTTGATCGAGTCTGGGAACTATATGAATGTTGATAAGGTTGTTGTGGTTCAATCCCGAGAAGAACAACAAGTCCAGCGCATTTTAAGTCGAGGCTCTCAGAACTATGATCAGGCGATCGCCCGAATCAAAAATCAGATGAGCTTTGAGGAAAAGAGCCAGTATGCAGATTTCATTCTAGACAACCAATCTCAATTAGAAGACCTCAGGCATAATGTTCAGAAACTTTATGCCAAGCTCCTCGAAGCAATAAATATCAGATAATTCAATAAGTTAATGTTTAGTTCATAAACTTTCTTGCCGTTATATTCTTTAGGAATAATGCAACCCGAGAACTGACAAATGGCTGAAGATCAAGAAAAAGATGCGGAACTATCCTCCGATGAGGCGGAAGAACTTGAGCGCCTTTTAGAGGATGCTGGTGGAGGAGATGTCGCAGCAGCGGGGCTGAAGGGTAAGCTCCAGAAAATTCTTTCTAATAAAAAACTCCTGATGATTATAGGGGGTGTAGCTTTAGTCTTGATTATAGGAGTTGGGTTCCTTTTATTTCAGGGTGGTGAAGATGCGGATGTGGATCCTGTAGACGAACAGGTCGTGGAGGAAGAGGTTAAGGAGGAGGAAGAAGAAGTAAAGATAGCAAAAGTCAATATTTACAAGCTTGAACCGTTTTTTCTCCCTCTTCTCGATGATGGTAAGGAAACAGGCCAGTTCATAACTGTTTCCGCAAATCTGTTATTGAGCAATAGTGTGCTGAATCATGAACTCGATAAGGTGCTCCCGCTAATGAGAAAAAGTATTTATAATATTCTCAGAAGAAAGCGACCCACCGATTTCACTCTTAAACGGTCTCATACTGAAGAAAGAATAAAAAAAGAGATTTTGACTGCTTCTAATGCCTTGCTGTTGAGTGGTACTGGAACAATAACCGATGTCTTTTTCTCCCGTTTCATGATCAAATAAAGTGTTCCTTGCCTTGACTTGTCGGACTATAGACCTATATTTACCAAGTAATGTGACTAACGAACTAGGTCTCAAGCATGCCTACAACGCCTCCTGTTAATATGCAGCAGGTTCTGCAGATGGGAACACATACAGAAAAACTGCAACATACCCTTCAAGCTCTACCAAATGTCACTGCACTACAGGTTGATAAGGAACGAGAAAAGAATGACGAGTTAAAGCGTCTTCAGGTTCCAAATATGGATCCCTCGTACTTTATTGAGGAAACCGACCCTAAAACCAGTGGAAAGAAACGAGTTAGACTTCGCAAGAAAGGCCAGCCCGACGATGTAGACGATAACCCCGAACCACCTCTACCCGAAGATCCCTACCGAGGGAAGATAAACATTGTTGCCTGATGTCTTTTTTGTCACTCTTGCGGGATTTTTCTTTACCCATAACCTATTGTATATAAAAGGTTAACTCCTATAATTCCCTGTCTGTCAATATTCACATTGTGAAGGCGCCATAATGTGCCGATAAGGAGATAAGTCCTCACTGATGGCGGTAGTGCATAGAAACACACACCTTTAGACCAAAACAGCATGTTTGAGAATTTAATCGCTAGTGACAGAACAGGTCAAACAGAGAGTTTGATCAATCAGGTTGTGAAAATTCTTGCAGGTAAAAGCTCTAACGCCGCGACCCTAAAGTTCATCAGCCAAATACAAACGGGAAAAGTTTTTGATGCTGTTTTTACCGGAAAAACTCCTGAAGGGAAGGGGATCTTATCTCTTGAGGGTAATAAAGTGGTCGTTGAACTTCCCAAAGCAGTATCAATTGAAAGAAAACAAGAACAGCTGACAAGAACTCCTTTAAATAAAGGCCAGATTATTAAGGTCCGTGTGGAAAACTCGGGGGCAAAACCGTCATTGAAAATAATTTCGCCTGTATTAGATGAGGGCCGGTCTGTTAATCATGAGACCCAGACAAACCTGACTCCACGCGGAAAATCATTTTCTAGATTAACTCGCTTCGAAGATTTCTCACAAACACCTAATTCACCTAAGAACGTAACAAGTGCCCGTATCATTAGCATTGTAGATTCTAAGACCATTGTCGTTGATACGGGTAGTAGAAGTTTTGTTGTGCCGGCTGCAAATACTGAATCTCTTAAGCTTGGCGCTCAGGTTAATATTTCTTTTGACAAGACGGTAAAAGGACTAAACCCCACCTTGGTTTTAGAAAGTGCAAATAGTAACAAGAAAATAGATTTTAATAGTTTAAGACCTTATTTGCCAGCTCGTATGCCGTTAGTAAAAATGGCGAATCTGCTTATGGATGAAGTTCTTGGTTCACCAGTTATCCAGGACTTGAAAATCAACCTTGATATGGTTGGTAAATTGAAAAACACCTTGCAGTTGCTGGTCCCAAATGAAGGAAAACTTCCGAATGAGGAGCAAGTCCGGCAGCAAGTGGAGTCCTCGGGCATTAATTATGAAGCTAAAGTTCGCAGGGCCATTGAATCAGGTCTACCAGTTCATAAAGAATTAGCCAGTGACTTGAAAGGGTTGTTGCTGAAGCTTTATCAGGCAACAGACAAGGCCGAGTCAGCTGTGAAAGCTTCAGGTCCCCTTACAGAGTTTCGACAAACCATTAAATTTGCCCTTGATAATATAGAGCTCAATCAACTTACATCACAAGTCTCGAAACAAGAAAGTCAGCCGCTGGTGATTCAGATTCCCAATCCGCTGAGTCCTGGAAATAAAACGCTTCAACTTTATGTTCGAAGGGACTCATCGGACGAAGAGGGGGAAGGTAAGGATAAAAAGAGCAGTCACAATGTCTCCTTTTTTCTGGATCTCTCATTATTGGGAAAAATCAAAATTAATGCGCAGATAAGTCAAGAGCGGCTTTCTGTAAAGATTGATGCTGAGAGTGAGGTAATAGCAAACTACATAAGCAACAAAGCCAACGATTTTGAGGAAGTAATGAAAGGGCACAATATAGAAACATCGGTGGAGTGTAGTGTGACAGAAAAGGTCAAACAGGAAAAAGATGGTCTTATTGAATTACTGGTAAGTCAAAACACATCATTGGTGAATATAAAGACATGAAACAAAATAAATCTAAAACTTCTGCAGTATCGCTTCAGTACAACCGAGGTGCTAACAATGCCCCCAAGGTTACAGCTAAAGGACAGGGATGGGTGGCTGAGAAAATTATTGCCATGGCCCAGGAACAAAATATTCCCATCAAAAAAGATAAAGATCTGATGGAATTGCTGGAAAAAATAGATGTTGGTCAAGAAATTCCTGAAGCACTCTATAAAATAGTCGCGGAACTTCTAGCCTGGGTCTATACCATGAACAAAGATTACCCGGAAAAACTACAAACCTCATAAAGCTTAAGGTGCAGCGATGTGATCTCTTAGTGAAAGTAATAACAATTAACATAGACATCAACTCGATTTGTCTTGACCTGAACTTTTGCCTTTGATATCCTTTTATTTCAACGCGTTACTGAGTTTTCGGTGGTCGCGCACAAGCAGTTATTTTTGTTTTTTTAACGCTGTTTTAATGGCGAAAAAAATATCTCACATAAAAAATTCTTTTAGAATAGAAAGCCAGCAATTGCTAGAGTCTATTAGAATCCTCATCATTTCCTTTGTCTTTTTGGCGATTTCCTGGTTCCCCGGGAATTCTGATGCCAGTATTCCACATGAAGTTCATACCCTGAGTGAATATCACTTCACTGCACCTCCAGGTCTACAAAGTAAAGTCGAGTTCTGGAAGAAAATTTACTCAGAGTACAGCACTAAACATGCTGTTGTACATGACATCAGAAATCTTGATATTGTCTATGAAGTTGTTTATCTGGGAGAAAAAAGACTATCCAGAAGAGCGCGAGAACGTAAGCTGGAAAAAGTTAAGAAAAAATACAGAAATATTTTACGCAAGATAGCCAAAAGTAAAAACAAGTCGGGTTTGAAGGGCGAAGATAAAAGAGTTTTTAATCTGGTAAAAAAAGATTTCTATAAAGCTTCAAGAAAAATAAGGGCACAACTTGGGCAAAAGGATCGCTTTCGAGAAGGCATTGAGCGTTCAGGCCTCTATTTAGACGAGATAAAAAGAATATTAAAGCAATACGGTCTACCCGAAGAACTGAGTGTCCTCCCGCATGTCGAATCCTCTTTTCAGATTGGCGCTTATTCAAGTGCAGGAGCAGCCGGAATCTGGCAGTTCACCCGTGGTACGGGTCGTTTATTC
>JAJDBH010000226.1 GCA_029261455.1 Nitrospinaceae bacterium | reverse complement strand
GATTGAAAGCTGTGGTTAAGGATGATGTGCGTGGCTTCAAAGTTCTCATTGGTGGTGGGCTTGGCTCATTCCCCCATGCGGCAAAACATTTGGCAGATTTTATTCCTGCTGAAAATATGTTGCAGATGTGTGAGGCAATGGTCGCGGTCTTCGACAAATACGGCGATAAAAGAAATCGTAATAAAGCCCGGCTCAAGTTTGTCGTCGATAAACTTGGCATGGATAAAATCAAAGAGCATTATGAAGAGGAATATGCGGCTCTCAACAGCAAGACCTACCCTGCTCTTGATTTGACCGACAACGGCGTCCCGGAAATTCCTGCGTATCAGCCTAACAACGCGCATGACTCTGACCCGGAATTCATACTCTGGAAAGGCCGTAATATTGAAGCGCAAAAGCAGAGCGGATTCAACAACGTCCAGATCAAATTGATTCTTGGTGACTTTGATGTTTCACAGGCCAAAGCATTGGCAACCATTGCCGAGAAGTATGCCGGCGGGATGATTCTCTGCACGGTCAATCAGAACGTGATGATCCCGTGGGTGAAAGAAGATGCTTTCGGTGCTGTCTTTGCTGAGCTTAAGAAAATCAAGCTCCATAAAGCTGGAACTGAAGAAATACGTGATATCACTTGTTGCCCTGGTTCTGAAACCTGCAACCTCGGCATCACAGCTTCACGCGGACTGGTGCAGGAACTCAACAAGGAAATGGAAAACGGATTTGAGACCACCAAAGATCTCGACCATGTTTCCATCAAGGCAAGCGGTTGCCCGAACTCTTGTGGACAGCATCATGTTGCTTCTATCGGGTTTCATGGCGGCGCAAAAAAATTGAATGGCATTCTCACTCCCCACTATGAAATATTGCTCGGTGGAAGAGTTACGGAAGATGATGTTGTGTTTGGCACATCGGTCATTAAAATTCCTGCGAAGAACGCTCCAGCAGCAACAAAAATGACTCTCGAAGATTATAAAGCTGGCAAGCAAGACGGCGAAACCTTTGGCGAATATTTTGATCGCAAAGGCAAAATTCATTTCCGCGACTTGCTCGAATCACTTAAAGCATTGCCGGATATTGAGGCGTCGCCGGAATCTTATATCGATTACGGGTCCACAGAAAAATTCAGCCTCGAAGATCGTGGTCAGGGCGAGTGTGCCGGTGCTGTTACCGACATGATCACCGACCGTATCACCGAAGGCGAGCGGGCACACTTCCAGGGCAAGCTCAGTCTGGAGAAAAAAGAGTTCAAAGAAACCGGCGAGCACGCAAAACGCTCGATCATTGCTTCTGCCCGCGCCTTACTGGTCACCGAGGGCATGGACTTTAATGACGACTGGGAATGTTTGAAAAAATTCCAGTCGCTGGTTATCGACATGGAAATTGTTTCAGCAAAATTTGCAAAACTCATCGACAGTCTTGAGGTGATCCCTGAAGTCAATGATAGTGAAACGGCAGAATGGTGGTTGAGGGATGCCGGAGAACTGGTCGAGGAAAGTAAAATCATACAGAACAAAATGCAGTCGGATAAGTCTTTACGGATTCGTGTTGGGGGAGATGATCCAAAAGCAAAAGCCACCAACGGTGGCGGCAAACAGAGCATTGATCTGCTCGGAGTTAAGTGTCCATTCAATTACGTCAAAACTAAAATCAAGCTGGAAACCATGGCATCCGGAGGCGTATTAGAGGTGTTGCTTGATTCTGGTGAGCCGTCTGAGAATGTACCGCGAAGTATCAAAAACGATGGACACAAGGTTGTTTCCCTAACAGAAGAAAATGGTCATTATAAGTTGACCGTAGAAAAGGCTTAGACTAAATGCTGACTAGTATGACCGGGTTTGGCCGGGCGGAGTGCCAGGATGGGGATTATTCCTATAAGGCAGAAATCCGGTCGGTCAACAACCGTTTTATAGAAATCAATACCCGCATTCCTAAAGCTTTTATGGATATGGAACTATCCCTGAAAAAGCTGATTAAGTCGCATTGTGCGCGCGGCTCCATCAACATCACCATTACTTTAGCAAACTCCAGTGATAGTTCAGGGGAATGGGAAGTCAAACCCAACCTCTCGCTTGCCTCGCAATATGTAGATGCCTTGAAGGAAATTCAAACTTCGTTAGGTCTTGAAGGACAGGTCCATATTGACTCTGTAGTTGGGCTTCGCGATGTCTTCAAAATAGAACCGATTGCCATCGACCCGGCAAAAGAAAGCCTGCTTTTGAATATGGCTGAAGAGGCACTCACCTCACTACAGAAAATGCGCGAGGAAGAAGGAACACATCTTCAAAAAGACCTGGCAGAACGTATCGACAGTATCGAAAAACATGCGGCGGAAATAGAAAAGCGACAACCCAAAGTCATCCAGGAATATAAAGCCCGGCTTAAGGAAAAAATCAAACTGCTCAATGACGGAGTTGAAATTGATGAGTCCCGCCTGGCCCAGGAGACCGCTATTCTGGCAGACCGGTGTGATATCACTGAAGAAGTTACGCGGCTCACCAGTCACCTCAATCAGTTCAGAAAGTTATTTGACGCGTCAGAACCCATAGGTCGGAAACTGGAATTCATCACCCAAGAGATCAACCGCGAGGTTAACACGATGGGGTCCAAGTCCAGCGATACTGAGATGGCTAATCTGGTAATAGAAATTAAAAGTACACTTGAAAAAATACGGGAACAATTAGCCAACATCGAGTGATTAATCTTAACTGCAATTTAGTAATTTTTGAAAATCTCTACAATGTCTAAAGGATTCGCCCTGATACTATCCGCCCCTTCGGGGACAGGAAAAACCACCACCTGCCGACTCTTGCGTGAAAAACTGCCTGACTTGAAAATTGCAGTTTCTCACACCACTCGAGAAATCCGGGAAGGGGAAAAAGAAGGGCTGGATTATTTCTTCATATCCCAGCAAGAATTCGAAGAAAAAATCAAAAATAACGATTTCCTCGAGTGGGCAAAGGTACACAACTCTTATTATGGCACTTCCTTTCAGGCCACCGATTCATTTATTAATAGCGGACTCGACACTCTTTTAGAACTGGATGTTCAAGGCGTCGAAGCTTTACGGGCAATGGATTATCAGGGAATTTATATTCTCATTCTCCCCCCATCGATCAAGGAGATGGAAGCTCGCCTGAATAAAAGAGGAACTGACTCGGAAGATCGTATACTACAACGGGTTGAAACCGGAAAACAAGAAATCAAAAAATATAAGATGTACGATTACGTCATCACCAATCATATAGTCGAAGACACGGTGAATGCTATGCTCTCTATCCTGCAAGCAGAAAAAGTCAAATCTTCCCATTACCGCCCTGCCTCACCTGACATTGAAGTATTATTAAAAGACGGAGTCGATTGACATGTCTCGCGTTGATCTTATAGAACTGGTCCGAGACAAGGTTAAAGGACTGAAAGCCTATCAGGTGGAGAATCTTGACGAAGGCATAAAGCTGCATGCCAATGAGAACCCCTACCCTCCTTCACCAGAGTTGTTGAAAAAGATATTTCAACGATTGGATGAGCTGGAACTGAATCGTTATCCAGATCCCGATTGCAGAAACCTGAAGCAAGCCATCGCCAACAAAACGGGTGCTATACCCGAACAAATCATTATAGGCAACGGTTCAGACGAATTGATTCAATACTTGATGCAGGTCCTCTGTGACGAGGGAGACACTATTGCCTTCCCGGACCCGACGTTTGCCATGTATGGCATTACAGCGCAATGCCTGGGGTTGACCCCTGTCAGCTTCCCACTCAATGACAATTGGGATTTCGAAGCAAAAACCGCATTGGAAATTCTCGCTAAAAATAAGACCCGCCTTGTCTTCATCAGTTATCCCAACAATCCAACGGGAAATTGCTTTTCCGAGCAGGAAATTCAGAAGCTCATCGAACAGTTCGATGGCATCGTGGTGCTCGACGAGGCCTATCATGACTTTGCGGGTAAAAGTTTTTTAAAAGAAATGGATAAACATAACAATTTGGTAGTTCTGAGAAGTTTGTCAAAAATTGGTTTGGCGGGACTCCGAATAGGTTATGGAATTTTCCCGAGCGTGCTTGCGGAGCAAGTTAACAAAGTCCGTCTGCCTTATAACTCCAACAGCCTGTCACAGTGGGTCGCCACTGAACTTCTTAATGACTTCGCCCATGTGCAAAACCAAATCCATTCCATTGTAGAAGAGCGAAGTCGGCTAATGGACGAGTTATCAAAACTGTCAAATATAATTGCGTATCCCTCAAATTCCAATTTCATTTTGTTTCAGGCTACAAATGGTGGGGAAAAACTTTTCAATGAACTGAAAAAAAGTGGCACCCTGTTGCGAAACCTGAATGCACACCCCAGATTAAAAAACTGTCTACGCGTTACCATAGGAACGAAACAGGAAAATGATCAGTTCCTCGACCAGTTACGAAAAACCTCCCTATAAACAGAATTCTAGAACTTATGCAGCGCTGGATAAAAAGAATTTTCCTCACTGGCTTTTGGGGTCTTTTGGTACTGATATGGATCGTGATAAGCATTTTTTACTATCAAGGCTCCAGCCCTGCCAGCGATGATAGCCGCACCACTATCTTTGAAGTGCATCCGGGAATGACCTTGAAGCAGGTCGCTGTTGAACTATCAAGCCTTGGGCTGGTTCGTAGTCCCAGTGCTTTTCAGGCCATTGCCTACATTCAGGATAAGGAGACACAAGTCATGGTCGGAGAGTACAGTCTGTCGCCTTCCATGCTCCCTACCGAGATTATTCTTCGGATCACCTCGGGGAAAACAGTTCCTCACCCTGTCACCATCCCGGAAGGGTACCGGATAACAGAAATTGCCGCGCTTCTTCACAAGCAAGGTCTGGCAGACCCTGACGTTTTTATTCGCCAAACGCAGGACAAGGATTTAATCCAATCAATGGGGATACCCATTGATAGTCTGGAAGGTTATTTGTTCCCCGAGACATACCATTTCAGCAAATTCACACCCGAAACAAAAATTGTCAGGAAAATGGTCGATACTTTTAAGGAACAAACCTCAAAAACCCAGATATTGCAGAGTGCCAAAGAAAGCTCTCTTTCCTGGCATGAAATCATTACACTGGCTTCCTTGATAGAAAAAGAAACTGGGTTAGACTCGGAACGCAAAATGATCTCATCTGTCTTTCATAACCGGTTAAGAAAAAATATGCGTCTGCAAACAGACCCCACCGTGATATACGCGATAGAGAAATTTGATGGCAATATTCGCAAACGTGATTTGAAAATCGATTCGCCTTACAACACCTATCGTTATAAAGGATTACCCCCCGGCCCTATCGCCAGCCCAGGAATTAAATCCATCGTAGCGGCGATGTCCCCACTTGAGTCCGTCAACTTGTATTTTGTTTCCCGGAAAAATGGCAGTCATCATTTTTCCAGCACCTTGACGGAGCATAACCAGGCCGTACAAAAATATCAATTGAGTAAGGTCAATTCCCGAAGATGATTCGTTTAACTAAAAGATTTAGTCAATTGTTCTGACTCAAACTCTTTTTTATAACTGTCGACAACTCCTGCATCTTTTCATGCCGGATCTGAAGATTGGAATACTCCTGACGCAATTTATCGATTCTTTCTACCAGAGCTTCGTTGGCCCCGTTTAACAAAAAAGCAACTTCTCTCCAATCTACCCCCCGATCATTCGTTTCCATAATTCTACCTCCTTTTTTTGTGAAATTCGCCATACAAAAATTGCTGAATCTGACAAAATATTGTTGCTTATTAAACTCACCCAGATTAATATAGTCATATCAATATTTTTGTCAACAAAATATGAATCATATGACTAATAAAATAAATAAACGAATAACAGAATCAAGAAAATCAAAAGGTTTCACCCAGAAATATTTGGCTGAAAAGTTGAGTATTTCACTCCCCACAATGAACCATTATGAAACTGGGAAACGGGTTCCAGGCTCAGATTTTCTGGCCAGACTGGCTAAAGTTGTCGAATGCAACCCTGGCTGGTTACTCAGTGGGGAAGGAGAAATGCAAATAAAAGAGGAGTATCGTTACCCATTCCCTCGCTCATCGCATACCACTATGGAAGGTTTTGTACTCGTACCTCAATACAATATTGAAGCCTCTGGGGGTTCCGTTTTTCACTCCGAGCAAATTGTAGATCACCTTGCGTTCAAGAAAGACTGGGTTCATAAGGAGTTAGGCACCAACCCCGAAAGCTTGCTACTGGTCCATAATATTGGAGACTCAATGGAACCAACCCTTCATACCGGCGACCTGCTCCTTGTTGATCGAAGTAAGTCACAGGTGAAGGGAGAAGGAATCTACTTAATCAATCTAGACGATGGGCTAATGGTCAAACGGGTAGAATGGTTGCTCGACGGCTCGGTGGTCATTCGCGGCGACAACACTTTCGTTTCCAGAGAACAGGTCCTGCCATCAAAAGACTTGCAAAAACTCGACATCCTAGGCCGTGTGGTGTGGGTGGGAAGCAAGATATAGGAAATGTTTATCCACTTACATTTCCCCTGCCTTGCGTAATTTCTGAAACAATGGCATCAATCTTTGGGTGAACTCGGCGGCATCCTGCTTGCTCAGGTGCGACCATTCAGGACAATCGAACCCACTCAATTCTGCATAGTCCTCAAAGTGAATACCCGGAGCCGCAGTAACCTGTAAAACCCTATTCCAGTAATCGGTACGTGGGGTGTATTTGTTTTCAATGTCGCGCAATTCTGAAGTAGAAGGCATTCGCAAAAAAACAACTTTACCACCTCGGCTTCTAATTTTTTCAACGCGGGATTTAGTTTTCTCCAATATTTCATTGACGACCTTATCTCGGTCTGCATCAATTTGTTCCGGAGTTTTACCTTCAGGTGATGGAGGAGGTTTGAACAAAGGCAACCATATCTGCTGAATCCGTTTTTGCAAAGCAATATCGCTTTCGGCCTTATCGGTCATGCCTCCCTGCCGCTCTTCATCTACCCTGTAAAAGTATGGGGGGTGTTCAGGGTGAGCTTTAAATTTTTCCCGCTCCGGCAGCTTCAGCTTGAGCAATAATTGTTTGAGAGTAAGATCTTCCTGATTTATAAATGCCAGACGTTTTTCCAATATCATACCTAGATAATGGCCAACTCTTTGTGTGGGGCTCCACTCCTGATATCTCTTTATATGGTTCTCCGGGCTTTTCATAGGCGGTCCACCGGGAGCAAAAAACAGACTCGGCACGACTCCCACAATGACAGTCCCCGAAAATTCTGCATGATCCGCCAGATCTTGCAGATAAGGCCCTGGGTTCGTTCCTACTGTAGCAAGTTGTATGGGGCGCTCTCCCATAACCTTTTCATAAATATCCATATTGAAATCGAATAATACCCGCGACGCTCCGATGATTACAGTCCGCTTTGGGTCTTCATCGATCAAGGCGCGACGACTGGACCACAGGTCTTCTGTATCGTTCAAACTAGGCCCATAGCCTATTTGCCTGCAATAAAGTTCCCAACTCAGTGTCAGAACTGCCGTGAGGACAACGGTAATAAAGGCCAGCAACAGCCAATGATGTTTGGGTACGATCCGCTTAAGTTCGTAAGTCTTAAAACTGGAAGTAGATGAAGGCATTGCCTCCTCCTTGCATTAAGATTAAGGCACATAACATCGTTGTCCAAACGGTCACCACCCACCAGGCAGGCATATCTTGCACTGCATGTTCCAACCGTTTTTCATGCAAATACCAATGCGATGAAAGTAGACCTGTCAGCACAACCACTACCTGCAATATCTCCAGCGTGGGAAGTAGTTGTGCCCCTTCACCTGTAAAATCAAACAGAGAACCAAGCAGTCTCCAGGCAGTGGAAAAATCGCTCGCACGAAAAAATACCCAGGCAAGACTAACAAGGATAAAGGTGAACAAACCCAGCACAAACCGACCCAGCATGGTTTTCACCCAGGCAATATCAGGAAAACTTTGTCGTAATAAATGCTCTACCACAAGATAACTTCCGTGCAGCAAACCCCATGCAACGAAAGTCCATGAAGCTCCGTGCCAGAGCCCTCCTAAAAACATGGTGAACATGAGATTGAACAAAGTGCGCGGAGTCCCATGCTGATTGCCTCCAAGGGGAATATACAAATAATCGCGCAACCAAGTTGAGAGAGAAATATGCCAGCGCCGCCAAAAATCTGAAAATCCTACCGCCGCATAGGGAGAACGAAAATTGTCCGGCAAAATGAACCCAAGGCAGAGAGCAACCCCGATAGCGCATGTAGAATAGCCGGCAAAATCACAGAAAATCTGCGCTGAAAAGGCAAATAACCCCAACCATGCATCCACGAAGTGTATAACACCATCCTTATGACTGAAAATCGTGTCAGCCGGGGACGAAAGCAGTCCGTCTGCCAGCACCACTTTCTGGAACAATCCCAATACAACAAAATATAGACCCCAACCAAACTGATCGCTCGTGGCACGGCGCGGTTTTAAGCATTGCGGTAAGAAATCAGTAGCGCGAACGATTGGACCCGCCACTAGTTGGGGAAAGAACGTCACATAAAGAGCAAAGTCCAAAAACGAATGACAGGGTTTCGCCTTTTTAAAATAAACATCAAGCGTGTAGGAAAGAGTCTGGAATGTGTAAAATGAAATTCCAACGGGTAATATGATATTCGGTGCTGCCGCTTCAAACGGTATTCCTGCTATATGCGTCAGTTCAATAAAGTTTTCCAGCAGAAACTCACCATATTTAAAAAAGCCCAAGAGCCCAAGGTTGGTGAGCAAGCTAATCGACAGCAATAACTTGCGCCTGCCTTGTGATTCTTCAACACCCAGAGCCTTGGCCACATACCAGTCAACGAGTGTTGAAACCCATAGCAGAATGACAAAAGGCGGGTTCCAGGCAGAATAAAAAATATAGCTGGCTACAAGGAGGATGGTTTTTTGTAGACGCCACGACTGAACCGTGTAGTGAAGACCCAGAACAATGGCAAAAAAAATGATGAATGTGAGGGAGTTAAATAGCATGTGCTAACAATGCCTGTTTTGTAGAAAAAGAATCTGGTTGCGGACGGTCTCATTGCAAGAAACATCCACCCCCAATTTTCGCCCTTCTCTTACAATCACCCCGTTAAGAGCCTCAATTTCTGTATTTCTCCCGGCGCGAATATCCTGCAACATAGACGATTCATGTTGATAGGTACTGGGTAAAAGTTGACCATAAAAATCCTTTATATAGTCACTTGCATTTTGCCAATGACTTTCATAGCCCAAACCTCGCATAACTTGAAATACTTCTTCAACGATCTTTTCCACCAGAACTCTACTATTTTCGCTCTCGCCTAAATGCCCATAAGGGACTTGCAAAACAGCCCCAAGAGAGTTGAGTGGGCAGTTATAAAGCATTTTTGACCACAGGTCTTTACCTATATCCTTAGTGACAGAACTGGGTATACCTCCTTGGCTTAAGACATCTGCTAATTCTAGTAAGCAGGTAGAGTCCTCATGAAACAGACTGCCTAGATGAACCGGCTGAGCATGAACGGTCACATCCACCACATGCGGCTCGGGACGTATAAACCCTGTTATAACTCGTGCGTTAAAAATCTGTTTATCGGGAAAAAAGCGAGTGAAAATTTCGGCGTTCCCCCAACCATTCTGACAAAGAACAATAGGGCTTTTCTGACGCGCCAGAGTCGTTTCTTTTTTCAATTGCCGAGCCGCATTTTCTGTATCGAAGGATTTAGTGCAGACCAGATAAAAATCGAAAGTCTCCCTACCCGTTTCAGCCAGGTTTGATGAAGCTGTCAATTTCTGAGGGGAAAAACTGGCCTCGCCAAAAATTCCCTGGCGCTTTAAACCATTTTTTCTCAACGACAGAACCGTTTGTTCTTTTCCAACAAGATGGACTCTGTGTTCCCCCTGCAGCAAAAAACTTGAAAGCCCAAGCCCCACCGCACCTGCCCCAAAA
>JAJDBH010000225.1 GCA_029261455.1 Nitrospinaceae bacterium | reverse complement strand
CTTTCTTTGGGGGCCAGAACCATGGCGGTGGCGGATGTTTTTACGGCAGTGGTTGAAGATCGCCCCTATCGAGCAGGCATGAAAAAGGAGGAAATCCAAAAGGTGTTTGGAAAAATGGTGGCAGAAAGAAAGCTGGATAAGGAAGTTGTGGAAGCTCTTTTAGATAATTACAAAAAAATTGACGACAGCAGAATATCTGCGCAGGAACAGGAATTGATCACGCTTTCCGAATTCTGGGATTGTGCTGAAGAAAAAGCTGGGTGTATGTCCTGACCAGACACTAGTAATGGAAGATTGAATTTGCAGTCATCCACTAAGAAGTGATTGGGAGTAAGGAGGTATTCACAGATTGCCCGGTGGATACTTTGAATAGCAATTGGATTGAACGTGCAGATAGGGGGCATTCAGGAAGTTTAGATAATCAACCTTAAAGAGGATCTGCGGCGATGAAAAGGCAAGTAATAAATACGATAAGTGTTCCAGCAATGGTGGGCCAGTATGAGTCAAATGATAACAGGGGTATTTTTTCCAAAGCCTTGAATATCTTTGCTTCTAATGGAAAAGATAATGGCACGCTCATTGACCATCTGGTTGGGTTGAGGGCTTGTTTGGATAAGTTGCAAATGAATGTTTTCGTCGCCGATAAGAACCTTAACCTTGTTTACATGAACGAGATTGCCCTGAAGACCCTGAAAACCGTTGAGCCTGAAATACAAAAAGCTTTTGGGCTTCGTGTCGACGACCTGCTGGGTGGAACAATCCATCGCTTTCATAAAGATCCGCAGGCGGTCGAAGTGGTTTTGAGAAACCCATCCTCTTTGCCACATCAGGCAGAGTTGGCGTTTGGTAATGTGATATTAAGGAGCAACATTAACGGCATCTGGGATGAGCAGGGCGAACCCTTGGGATACGTCGTAAACTGGGAGGAAGTAGGCGACCTTAAAAAGCTTGAAGCAGAACAAGCGAGAGTAAAATCCATGATGGAAAATGCTCCTTTCAATATTTTGTTTGCGGATCAAGATCTAATTTTGCAATACGCTAATCCGGCTTCCATTAGAACTCTTAAAACTCTGGAACAATACCTGCCTGTGACTGCGGATAAGATGGTGGGGCAATGCATTGATGTGTTCCATAAAAACCCTAAGCATCAGAGGAGTTTACTGGGGGACCCCCGTAACTTACCGCATAATGCTCAAATTCAATTGGGACCAGAGATTCTTGACTTGGATGTCAGTGCAATTTATGACCAGGCCGGAAACTTCTCCGGGACCATGGTGAACTGGTCTGTAATCACTGAACAATTGAAAATGAAGAGAGAAGTTGAAGAAATGGCCCGTCTCGAAAAAGAACGGTCAGAGGATTTGAGTAATAAGGTCGGTCAGATTCTGGAGGTCGTCAATGCTGCTGCCCAAGGTGACATAACCAAACAATTGAATGTTATGGGCGAAGATCCTACTGGTCAGGTGGGGCAGGCACTGGCAGATTTTATTGCCAACTTGAGGGTCAATATTGGCTCGTTTGGAAAAGCTGGAGGCGAACTTAATATTGCTTCCAATGAACTAGTGTCGGTGAGTCAGCAATTGAGTGCCAATGCTGAGGAAACCTCTGCTCAGGCCGGTGTGGTTTCTGCGGCATCCGAAGAAGTCAGCACCAATGTGCAGGTCGTGGCTACGGGAACGGAAGAAATGACCGCAAGCATCAAAGAAATCTCTCAAAGTGCAAGTCAAGCCGCTCAGATTGCCGATTCGGCTGTTAAAATTGTAGGGGAAACCAACGAGAAAATCTCAGCCCTGGGTCAAAGCAGTACAGATATTGGCCAGGTGGTTAAAGTTATTACTGAAATAGCCGGCCAAACTAATTTACTGGCTCTCAATGCAACAATAGAAGCCGCCCGTGCCGGAGAGGCTGGCAAAGGGTTTGCGGTGGTCGCCAATGAAGTGAAAGAGTTGGCTAATCAAACCGCCAAGGCTACTGAGGAAATCAGTCAGAAAATTCAAGTTATCCAGGGCGACGCTCAAAATGCTGTTGCCGCAATGAATGAAATCACCAAGGTCATTAACGAGGTCAATGATATTTCCGGAACCATTGCCAGTGCGGTAGAAGAGCAGAGTGCAACCACAAATGAAATGAGCCGAAACGTGACCGAAGCAGCAAAAGGGGTTCAGGAAATCGCACTGAACATTACCGGTGTTGCACAGGCGGCTTCGGACACAAGTCAGGGTGCCATAGCTACTGAGCAAACGGCTAATCGATTAACCCAAAATGCGGATTTGATCACTAGCCTGGTTAATAAGTTCAAATATAAACATCCTAATATGAGCCTCATGGCGTGGAACGATGCGTTCGCAACCAATGTGGGAGATGTTGATACTCACCATAAAAAGTTGATCGATTTTATTAACGAAATTTACCAAGGCATCATGCTTGAAAAGGATAAAGGTGTCGTCGATAAGGCACTGGGTGAATTGGTGGACTTCACCGTCATGCATTTTGCTTATGAGGAGAGCTTGTTCGATAAGTACGGTTATGAAGATTCAGCAGCTCATAAAGAAAAGCATAAAACCTTGCTTGCGCAAGTGGGAGATTACGTCACCAAATATCAAGCAGGGAATACGGATGTAAGTCATGAACTGTTATCTTTCCTGAAGAACTGGTTGACGAAACATATCATGGGAGTAGACCAAAAATATGTTTCTTTCTTGAATGAAAAAATGGGAAAATAAGACTGATCTATTCCTAAAACGCTGTTCTTATAAAAGGCTTGTCGGAATTTTCCGGCAAGCCTAATTTTCGTTCGAAGATAGGTAATTTAACTGAAGAACTTGCTTGATGTTTTTCCTAGGTAATGCTGTCAGATTGTGAGAGTTTTTTGTCAAATGTATCTCAACAAACAAGGTTAAGGCCGAGCTACCAAATAAAATAATTCAACGATTAATAGACGAGTAGTTGTGACCCTAACCTGTTTAGTTTTATTTCACTGGCAATACCTGTATAAGCTTTTTGCTAATATTCCCATTATTTTTCCTGCCCAATCCAAACAACTTCCCCTACTATTTTTATAGCATCTGTTTTTTGCATTATTAGTGGTTCATACTTTGGGTTGTCACTTTTGATTTTTATTTGCCCATTCCATAAGTCTTGAATTCTTTTTACTATCAGTTCATCATCTCTATTGATTACATAAATTGAATC
>JAJDBH010000224.1 GCA_029261455.1 Nitrospinaceae bacterium | reverse complement strand
CATTCAACAAGTAAGAACCATGGAGATAATCACTAAGAGGGTTGTCGAACTTCGAACTCCCACAGCTCATGCCAGTCTTATGATGTTAAATGGTATCAACCATTCACTGGCTTCTCTGCGTGGCTGGATTATTCTAGGAGACTCAAAATTCCAGACAGAACGGTCCATTGCTTGGGAAGAGCAAATCAATCCATCCCTGCAGTTGATGCATGGGCTTGCTCCTAACTGGACAAACCTGGAAAATAAAACCCGGTTAAAATCTATTGAAGAAGAAATCAATAGCTTTAAAGCGGTTCAGCAGAAGATTGAAGATATAGCTCGAACCCCCGAAAACTCTCCTGCACAGAAAATCCTGTTTGATAAAGCAGAGCCTTTGGAAAAATCTATCGTTTCCACAGTCTCTGAAATGATCAAACAAGAAATGAGAGATACAGCGACCCTCAAACACCAGCAACAGATAGAAATACTCGCCAACATCGAGACCGCAGTCAGTCTGGCGTTGGAAAGAGCTGATGAATTTTTATTATCTGGAAAACAGGAGTTCAAAAAGGAATCCCAGGAAAATTGGCAAAAGAGTGTGGAGTATATGAAGGCATTACAAAATAGGAAGAAAGGTTTAGTAAAAAAACAGGCACAAAACATTGAAAAATTACAAAGTGGCCTGGAACAATTGGGCCCGCTTTTAGAGGAGATTATTCGTATCCGGTCTGGAGCAGATTGGAACCTGGCAAATCATTGGTTGGGAACCCAGGCCGCTCCCGTAGCCTTTCGAATCACGGAACTCTTGAACGATATGACTTCAGTTCAGGAGGAGTTGTTAGAAAATGATGTTGAGGAGATTTCCAACAAAACTCATTTTTTGATAGTTCTTCTGGTAGCATTGTTTTTCACGGCGGCGTTGATCAGCGGCGTGTTGGGAGCAAACATCACTCGTTCCATCAGCGAACCGATCTTGGATGTTTGTAAACAGGCCGATGAGCTCGCTCACGGAAATGACAAGAGAAAACGCCTACCGGTTCACTCCCGAAATGAATTGGGTACCCTAAGCCAAAGCTTCAACCAACTTTTAGACAGGTTGCAGGAAGATAAACCAAAAAGTAAAGACTGACTTCTTGAAAATAATAGTTTCCGAGATATTATTTGAGTCACTCATCGATGGATGCCATTCTTGCCCGCACTGACAACTCAAGACCGTTTTCTTTAAATTTCTTTGCCCATTCGTCAACCCTGGACCTGACCCTACGGTCCATAAGTTTCGTTTCGGTAATATCAAGGGTTACCCGCTTCCCTTCTTCAAAAAATCGTTGGATATGTTGTCGTAGTGGGATCCAAGAACTAAAAATAATGGAACCCCGTAAAAAAATTGTAACGGACTGATCCCTTTCATGAATGATCTTGGCATTCAATCTAAAGATGGAGCCCCCGCGAATAAAGTGGATAACAATCCTGACTCCAATTCCAATCGCTAATCCCTTCAAAAGATCCGTGGCAAGCACACCGAATATGGTAGCCACAAATACTATAAACTGGTCTTTTCCCTCGCGATATACAGAAATAAACTCTTGGGGAGAGGCCAGACGATATCCTGTGATTACCAATAACGCCGCCAGAGCAGCGAGTGGGGTTAGATTAATAACACTTGGAATCAATGCAACGCAGATAAGTAAAAACATGCCGTGGTAAAAATTGGCAAACCGGGTTCTTGCTCCATTATCAATATTGGCCTTACTTCGAACAATTTCAGAAATCATTGGCAACCCGCCAATGAAAGCCGACAGAGTATTTGCTATACCAGTGGCTAACAAGTCTCGATCCAAATTTGTTTTTCGACCCCACGGATCGATCCCATCAATAGCCTTTGCACTTAGAATACCTTCCAAACTTCCAATGATCGCAAATAAAACCGTATATTTAATTCCAGTCTCCGTAGTTACCCCTGAAAAATCAGGAAAAGTCACGGCATTCAGCAAATTACCAGGCACATTGACTAAAAACTTTTGGCCTAACTCGTAGATTTGATTATTGAACGCATAAGACCCCTCCACTCCAATCGCCAAAACTGTTCCCATTGGAACAGTTATCAATAGCATCAGCATGGGGGCAGGAATAAGTTTCAACTTGGGATTTTTAATATAGCCATAACCCAAAACAATGATGACACCCATTATTCCAATAAACCCAACTTTGGGATTCATGTTTATTACAAAGGAAGGAATACCAGCGAGTAATTCCAGAGGAGAGCCCTGTGGATTCAACCCCATCAATACAGGAAACTGTTTTGAGATAATGATAATTCCAATGGAAGCCAGTAAACCGTGAATCGCCGCTTTCGGGAAAAGGTTTACAAGGATTCCTACACGAAAGAGTCCGAGGATAATTTGGTATACTCCTGCCACAACCCCAACACCCAGTGCCAAACGATAGGCCTGATAGTCCTTCTCAGGGTCCACACCTCCCGTATAACCAAATTCCTGAACGCAACCTAAGGCAATAACAATCAACCCAGCAGCAGGTCCTTTAATTGTAAGTTCTGAATTGCTAATGAAGGTGGCAACCAGTCCGCCAACAATTGCCGTAAAGATGCCCGCCACTGCGGGATATCCTGAAGCCAGAGAAATTCCCAAGCACAGCGGCAAAGCAATAAGAAAAACTAAAAACCCAGAGAGGACATCGTGTTTAATATGGGTTTTAAAACCATTTAGGTTCCCTTTGGGAATTTCAGTAAGGTCGGGTGACATACTCATGGATATTGCTTCCTCTTTTGCGCACTTAAAAACAAATCCGCACTTGTAATCGTCTCAGCCGGTTTATTGTGAACTAAAAAAGGTGAAAAGTTAAGTGACATTTTTCAGTTTTTTCTGTTGATAAAGGAGGATGTGTTTAATAAAAAAGTTGAGGAAGGATTTATCAAGTATATTAATCAAAAAAGAGACCTGACCAAGAGTTACCAAACGTAGACATCCGTTAAACCCCTAATAAAAAACTAATTAGAGTCAGAAAATAAGACCTTATACATGAAAATTTCCGCTCGGTAAATTTTCAAACCCATTCATGTTCAAAGCACTTTCATGAGTTCTGCTTTAAAACAAAGAAAGCTTTAAAAGCGATATTTAACCGGAACTTTGGGTCTCCGCGTAATACCTAATTCCTCGAAAAACAATTCCTCCCTCTCTGGTGAATGCCGAAATTCTTCTCCCAGCCACCGGACACAGTCTTTAAATGTATCAAATAAATAACTTTCAGGAATCAAACCGGGAACCACATTGATTCGCTGTAACATGCGGAGCGGTTGAGCTTGAAGTCCCGTCATTACCACGGCAATGTTCCTCTTTTCTAATGACAGGATAACTTCTTCCATAGCGTATAACCCTGTTTGGTCAATATGGGGAACATGTTTCATGCGAAAAATAACCACCCGGATATCGGGCAGGCTTTCAGCCATCGCCTGAAAAGCTGGAGCAAATCCGAAAAATAACGGCCCCGACAAATGCTTGACATAAATATTTTCCGCAATTGAGTCGGGAATGTTCTCGTCCGCCCATGGAGTTTCCCTGTCAACGTCTTTCAACGGGACAATCTTAACCTCGCGCCCGAGTTGGTCGCTCACTTGCTTCATGAACAAGATGGACGATAGGATCAATCCTGCGGCAACGGCTTGGATAAGGTCCACAAAAACGGTCATCGATAGAACAATCAGCATCACTACAGCATCGGTACGGGGTACTGATTTTATATGACGGAGGCCTTTGTAATCGATGATACCGATTCCTACGGTAATTAATATCCCCGCCAATACCGGGAGAGGGATTTCCTGAGCATACGTTCCCAAGCCAAATAATATGGTTAGTAAAAGAACACCATGGATAACTCCAGAAAGAGGAGTTTGCCCGCCTGCATTAACGTTCACCAGAGTCCTCATTGTAGCACCAGCACCGGGCAAGCCGCCGATGCTCCCGGCCACAATATTTCCGATACCCTGCCCTATCAACTCGCGGTTGCTATGGTGTTTGGTCTTGGTAATGTTGTCGGCAATCACCGAGGTCAACAATGAATCTATTGCACCCAATAGGGCGAGCGTCAGCGCAAGTTCAATAATCAAGGTCAAATCACTGGCCTGTATACTAAACATGGTGCTCAGTTGTAATTCGGGCACACCAAAGGGGATAGCACCAATCAGTGGGACATCCAACCCAATTGAGGCAGTTACAAGGGTCATCGAAACAAGCGCCACTAACGGACTTGGAACTGCTTTGGTGATTTTAGGAAACAAATAGATTATGGCGATAGTTGAAGCAGCGATGATCATCGCCTCCCAGTTTATTGCAGGTATGACATCCGCAATATTGGCTACAACTTCGATAACTTTTTTGGGTGAAGTCTGACCGAAAAATGGAAACACTTGGAGGAGAATAATAATGCCACCAATCCCAGTCATAAAACCAGAAACAACGGGATAAGGTATATATCTTATGTAAGTACCGAGTTGAAGGACTCCAAAAAGTATTTGAGCCAAACCGGCGAGGACAAAAATACCGATGATGAAACCCATTCCCGCTTCAAAACTTCCATGCCTTTCGATCGCTGTAGTGATTACCAAGGCGGAAACCACTGTCATAGGTCCAGTTGGGCCGCTGACCTGTGATGATGTGCCACCAAATGTGGCGGCAAAGATGCCAAGGGCAATCGCGCCGTAAAGTCCCGCTATAGCACCAGCACCAGACTGAACTCCAAACGCCAAGGCTAAGGGGAGAGCAACGATTCCTGCGGTAATACCACCAAAAATATCACCCCGTAAATTATCAAATCTCCAGTTTTGAACGAGCTTCACAATATTCTAGCCCTCTTTAAGTGCGCAAAAATAGGTGTTTCACCCAAAAATATATTTCGGTCATGCTAGAAAGTTTCAATAAAATTTTTTCTAGCAATAATGCATATCACAAAATCTTTCAATCTTTTGCGCATCGGAAAATGCTTTAAGAAAAATCCACTTCACCCGTTAGAAGATTGTAAAAGGCTCCGACTATTTTAACCTCATTTTTATTTTTAGCGATTTGAAAGATAGTCCTTTCCAAGAGACTGCGAATTTATTCTGAACATTGAGCTGAGCCGCATCACTCACCAAGTAACCACTTACCACTCTCTTGATGGATCCTTGAGGAGAAGATAGAGGAAACTGCCCCTAGCCTCATGAGATTCTAGCCAACAAAACCAAATCACAGATATTTATATTTCCAAACTACATGAAATATAGTATTCTTAAAACAGAACATTAAATATTCGATATTATTCATCCAATAGTTCGTTTTTTAAGAACCATAAAAAGAGCAAAAAACATGACCTGGCTAAATTACCACCACCTATATTATTTTTGGATTACGGCAAAAGAAGGAAGTATCAGTAGTGCTTCGGCCAAGCTGAGAGTCGGGCAACCGACTATCAGCACCCAAATCAAAAATTTAGAGGAGTCTTTGAATCAAACTTTGTTTACCAGGAAAAGCAGAGGACTTCATCTCACAGAAGCCGGAAAAGTCGTTTTGGATTACGCCAATCAAATATTCAGCCTAGGCAACGAACTCATGGAAGTGGTTAAAGATGAAACTTTTTCCAAACGATCTCAAGTTCAATTCGGGGCTTTAGACAGCGTCCCTAAAAGCCTCGTACAATCACTGATACATTCTGCACAAAAAATTGCGCCTTGCGCGATTACTGTTATTGAAGGGGGGGGGGACTATTTATTCAG
>JAJDBH010000223.1 GCA_029261455.1 Nitrospinaceae bacterium | reverse complement strand
GCATCGCGGTAGGAGGAGCCAAAAATATTTTTACTTTTAAGGTTGAGAATTCTTTCGGCTGCTTTATTGAAGGTTGTGATGTGTCCCACTTTATCGACCGAAACAACGCCTGCACCAATGCTATCCAGAATGGTTTCAATATAGTTTCTTCTTCGATCCAGTTCAATATTGGTACTTTTAAGATCCTCGTGAGCGTGTTGAATATTCAGTCTACTTTCGTTTAGCTCGCGGGTCATGGTGTTGAAGGAATCAACAAGAATTGCTATCTCATCGGTTGCGCGGGCTCCAATTTTAAAGTCGAGATCCCCTTCAGTGATACGCCGTGTCCCTTCTGCCAATTGCTGGATGGGTACGGTGATGCCTCGTGCCATATAAAAACCTAGCCAGATAGCGGAAAAAAGAATCAGCAGGGTGATAAGAATAAAAGTTGTGTAGTAGTTCGCGCTGACTGGAACTTTAAGGAAACTCTGTTGTTGGTAGTCCTCAAAAGTATTTCGTATGGTTTCAATTTTTCTTAGCGAGCTTTTTAGGACAGGATTGAGGGTGAGGATATATCCCCATATAGAGATTTTCCCATCAAGAGTTTCAGTAAGAGGAACGACTACAATCATCAGGCTTCCTCCATGGGTCATTTGAATTTCTGTTACTCCTTCACCATCTAGACTTTTTTTGATTAATTCTGAAAAATTTAAAGGAGTTTGTGAGGGAAGTCTGGATGAATCCAGTTCCCGAACAATGGGTTTTAGCTCGCTGTCGTATATGAGGATTCCAGCCAGATCGTATTCAACTACTTTATTTTGAGCCAATTTATCTAACCTGCCCCGTTTCGACTTTAAATACAGTTCTTCATTATTAATGAAACGTTCAATATTTTTAGTTTTTGCGAGAGCTCTTTTTTCAAGATCAGAATAATAACTTCTGGCAATATCCATAGAGTATTCCAGGGTCTGCTCTATCTGTAAATTGAACCAGTTGCCAATGCTAAAGGTGAACAGTTTGCTAGCCACTGTGAAAAGGAGTATGGAAGGAACCAATGCCAAAATCAAAAAGGCGATGATCAGTTTGGTCTGAAATTTGGAACCTATAATTTTACTTTTGCGTTCGTTATAAACCTTGACTAGATTTCGCGTGATCAGAATGATCAATACAAAAATCAGGATCAAAATAATATTGAACACTGCGAGAACAGCAATATTGTTTCCAATTGCTGAAGTAGATTGAGCCTGTAGAAAATAGTTTTCCAGAAAGGTCAAACAGACAAGAGCAATAAAAACTCCCAGAGCCGTTAGAGTCGTGCGCTTTCGTTTATCGCGCAATTGTTTTTCGGAATGATGGATATGATCCAAGGTCTTATGAGTGAGGGGGTCGGATGGCATAAGGGCTTCCGAGATATAAAGTAGCTTTAAAACAACAGTTTAACACACAACTATCGCAATGTTGCCTTGGTTTTTGTATCCTGACATAAAGAGAAATAGGTTACTGGAGATTGAACAGGAGAGAAGGCGGGAGCAGTGGCAGGTAAGAACAAACTTCAATAAATTGTTATATTTTTGAAGGATGGGCATCTGTGATTTTTTAATTATCCTTGTCATTATGTCCAAAAAAGGATTAAAATCAACATGTTACCCATAAATTCATGTCAGCAGCATTGCGCCAGGTTCTTTAATGATCCGGGAATTGAAAAATATTAAGGGGTCTTATTTTGGAAAACGCTATGGTGAAAAATCTTAATACCCTAGAAAGTTTTGCCAGCCAGGTAGGTGATTCTCAATTTAATGAGGATAGCCTTTTGTCTTTAACCAACAACCTGAAGCTACTATTTAATTGTGAAGAGGCGACGCTGTTTGCTCTGGACGAAGCTAAGCGTGAATTGTTCACGAAAAATTTTCATCGGGAAGGCTTTCCTGAAATTAGACTGAATATATCTGTTAAGAATATAGCCGGGTTCGTGGCTGCCACAGGTAAGCCAATTAATATCAAGAATGTAAAGGATAGCCAGGAGCTTTCTCAGTACCATAAACAGCTCACCTACGATTCCAGTTGGGATAAAAAACTGAATAAAGATACCACCTCAATGATCGTGATGCCGCTTCCACTTAACAAGAAACTAGTGGGCGTGATGGAGATTATTAATAAAAAAGGTGGGCAGGGCTTTGGTCAGGAGGATTTTTTTAAGGCCAAGGCCATTGCACCCATTATGGGGATGGCGATTGCCAAGTTGAGAGACAAAGAGAAGGCGTCTTCTAATGGAGGTAGCCCTACGCAGGAGCGTCAGATTCACGTTCTCTCGCAGATGATTCATTCCTCGGATAACTTTGAAGACCTGTTGAAAAGGTTGAAAGAACCCCTCCTGAAATACTTTGATGCAGAAGCGGTTACGATTTATGGAGTGGATGAAAGCCGAAAAGAGGTTTACTCCAAAGTCACTTATGGAAATAAGCTTGGAAAGATTAGGGTCCCCATATCCTCGAAGAGTGTTGCCGGTTACGTGGCGATGGTGAAGAAAATGGTAAACATCCAGGATATTCAGGACCTTGGTAAAACTAAAATCCTGCATCCCAAGCTAGTTTTTGATGATTCATGGGAGAAGGCAGCAGGTGTTTCAACAAAGTCGTTGATGACATTGCCTTTGGTTCATGGCAGTCATTTAATGGGTGTTCTACAATTGGTTAACAAGAAGGATAAGGGGTTTTTCTCCGCTCGGGATGAAGGAACTGGATTTCTGATTGCCCAAGCACTGGCCCTTGCCCTTTATAATCAGAAGAAGAGTGAACCTTCTGTTGTGAAAGAGGAAGTCGAGCATACTGAAAGTTTGCAACAGGCAACCGAGTCTTCCCAGATTGCCAAACAGGGTAACTCTGCTAATATCCTAGTCCAAAGCGAAGATGATGAAACAACGATTCTAGTCCGTGTTTTAAAAGATGGTAGCCGTTTAGTCTATCAACAAATTGACCCACCTAAAGATGTCATTAAGCTGATCAGAGAAGTTGCGAATATTGACTTAGACCTTCCGCCAAATCCTCATAGAAGAAAAGATGACCTTTGAAATTAATAATAGTCCTCTCTAATGAAGATGATAATCAAAGAATTTCAGCTTTCAAATGGAATACCTTAGGCTCGAAATGCTAAACTGCATACTGATCTAATCAGTAAGAACAAATATAAAACTAGACCTACTTGTTCTCTTATCCTGCCAAAAAGTTTTAGGAATCGTTCGTCAAATCTTCTGGGTGCGAATTTCATGTCTGCTCAACCCACTAATAATATTTTCCAAAAACATCATACGATTCTGATTCTATTCATAATGCTTATTGGGGTATGCCTAAGGTTCTACCAGATGGGTAGGGCTTTGGGGGGCGGCGATGAAAATCATATGCTTCTGTATTTTGGATACACTCACTTGCAATACATTGCCACCACTTATTTTGATGCCAGTAATCATATTTTTCACACAATGCTGGTTAATCTAATGGGCCGATGGTTTGGAGAAGAAAATGCCTTGGCTATTCGGTTGCCTACTTTTCTTTTCGGAATTGCTTGTCTGTGGATGATTTACAAAGTAGCGTGGGAAATATTTGCCTCCAAAGAAATAGCATTAATGGCTCTGTTGATCGCTGCTGTTAATCCTGTCCACATTTACTACTCGCAAACTGCCCGTGGCTACAGCATCATGATTTTTTTCTCTACGGCTGTACTTTATCTTGTGATTAAACTTTTACAATTTAAGCTGAACTCCAGAAATGTTTTCCTGCTTATTTTATGTGGTTTTTTATCCGTCTACACACTCCCCACAAATATACTCTTTTTGCTAAGTCTTGCAGGTTGGCTATTGACCGTCCTTCTCTCTCCCTCATGGCGAAGTATGGGGTATGACTTGAGTGTTGAGGAGAGGAGGCAAAGAGGTTTATGGTTTGGATACTCCGCATTACTCCTGGCTCTGTTATTACTACTCTCATACTTGCCTGTAGTGGGTCAAATGGCTGAAACAGCTCGTACTCATTCGCTCCTTACTTTTGATACACAGTCTGCTTTAGCTTCAAGTCTACTTCCGGCTATTATCGAAAGGGTTTTTCAGGGGCCGTTGATATGGTTTTTGCCTTTTTTGCTGGTTGGATTGATTTATGGAAAGGTACAACACAAGTCTTATCGTTTCATGCCCATTTTTATTTTTTTTCTGCCGTTGATTATCACTGCAGTCATCGGAGTGGGTGGATTTCCCCGCAACTACCTATTTAATTTTCCATTGTTTATTATATTTCTTGCCGCAGGTTTTTCTGTGACAGGGGATTACATGAAAAGGTGGTTCGGAAGGGAAGGCGCTATCATGAGTATTCTGATAATAGTGTATAGCCTGATTTCTCTAGGTGTCGTTTTCCTCAAGCATTATCCCTCTCTTAAAACTACAGATGGCAATTTATACAAAGAAAATATCCTGAAGAATAGTCGATCAAATGATCTTTTGATCATCAATGATACCACGGACTATCTATACGCCCGAAGTACCTATAAACACACTGTTCAAAATATTATTCAAGAAAATAAGTTGTCCAGAGTGAATTTTATAAAGAAACTGCCAAAACAAATTCAAGAGAATGAAGCTTTTGCTAAAACAAGCGTATGGTCGCTGTTTAAAAATATTTTTAATGAAGAGAGTCTATCATTTAAGGATATCAGTGGTGGAAGGGAAATGGCTTCGCTTACCAAGCTTGAGGCTCTGCCAATTATTGCTGACGATTTTGAATCGAATACGGATTGGGAGATTGTTCACGGCAAAGGAGAATTTACTAAAATTGAAGATAACGGAATAGCTAGCAATTCTATGCTGAAGTTAACAGCCTTTCCACAAGAACCCATGGTTGTTAAAGCCATCGTTCCGGGTGAGTATAATATTACTAAACACAGTTTTATAGTAGTTGTTCTGGCGACGAAAAATTTTAATCCAAAAAATATGGTTTATCATCCCCTGGTTACTGCGGATATTTATGTCAATGGAAAAGCCCAGAAAATCAAACTCCATACGAAAAAAATTAATGATGGAATAAACCTAAAAGTAAAGAGCCTAAATAGCGAGCGGGATAAATATTACTGGGATGTTAAAGCTTCAATAGGAATATTGCCACCTGGAAGTTATAAGTTCGAGCTGTTTCTAAAGTGTCACGCAGGTAATTCAGTGCTTTATGATGGATTACGACTATTTTTAGCAGAGGCGGTTAGTCCTCAAAATAAACTTAGATAATATTTGAACAATACTATGGGGAAAAAGGTTTTTTTAATTTTAATAGTAGTTGTTGCCATGTTTTCAGGGTGGGGACCAGAGAATCTTTTCCCTGGTCCAACCCTTTTTGCTTTTCTTTCTCTTGTGTTTTTGATCTTGAACGCATTGCAATGGAGAAAGTGTGATCCCAGCATTACTCAATTAACCCCTATTTCAATTAGTTTATTACTGTTTTATGTTTGGGGGGCGCTGGGGTATTTTTTTACGGGAAGCCTTGATGTAAGTTATTTTTCAGTAATTCAATACCTTGGAGGTTTGTTTTTATACTTTGGGTTGATCATTTACATTCGTGATGAAGCTGAAATTTACAAAGTTCTATGGATTGGTCTTGTCTGCGCCGCAATTCATTCTTTATCAGTAGTCTATCAAGTTCTTCCGACCGGATGGTTTCTGGCTACAGATAGTGGGATCTCTCACTTTAGAAACAAGAACATTTTTAGTAGTTACACCTTGTTTTTTATTCCTGTAGCTATTTACTTGGGTTCATATTCAACCTTCAAAGGTCTCAAGTATTTGGCTAAAGGAATTTTTGTGTTATTTTTGGTGGTCTTTTTGTTTGCTGGGTCTAGGGCAGGGGAGGGAGCATTAATAATGCAACTATTATTGATGTGTGCATATTTCGCTTATAAAAAGGACAGAGAGGGAGTGGAAAACTTAGTGGTTTTAACTCTTGTCTCAACGATCATTTATAGTACGGCAATTTTGGTTTTAAATAAAACGTCCCCTTATGTTTTGTTATCTCAATTGGTGATAATAAGTATGGTTTTATTTTATGAAACTGGAAAGGCGAGGGTTAAAAACACAGTGGTTTTAATTCTGGTTTCGCTAATCTTTTTTAGTGCAACCATTTTTACATTGAACAAAATTTCATCAGGATTAAAATCTTTTAAATCAGGAATTGAAATCAAAAACAGTGCTATTACAAGTATAAATACTCGTGTCCATTATTGGCAGGGGACTTTGGGGATCATTAAGGATAATTGGCTCACAGGGACGGGGCCAAATACCTTTAGCCTGGTAATCCCATCATATTTGTCTGATATCAATGATCAACGAGCCCATGACTTGGAGTCGGCTTCTCTTCAAAATCCACCCAGCGCTCATAACTTATATTTACAAATCGCATCAGAGTCTGGAGTGGTAGGGTTATGTTTGCTATTGGCTTTGATATATTTTGTATACTCAAAAAGTTTTTTGCTTTTCAAGAATACTCCACGCCGTGTGCATGAGCCTGTTTTTTTTATTGTAATATCTATAACCGGTTATCTCCTTCACAACCTTTTTGAATTTAACTGGTATCCTTCGGAGTTTATATATACCTTTACGATTTTGATATTTTTTGTTGAGTTTAACACTCGGATATATATTTCTACACCTCCGAGGTCTGAGATTATTAGCTCGCGCAGTTTTTCAGCTATTGTATGGGGCATTATTCTGATAGGAAGTGCAGCAACTATAAACTATTATTTATATGTAAAAACCATAAAACCTGAAAACTCTTTTATTACTGAAAAAAACCCCTTGTGGGAGAGGGAAATTGATCGTGCAAAAATGATGTGCCCCAAGTGTTCTGATCCTTTTTTGATATTGGGTAAGGGCTTATTGGCCAATTATTACTCAACTCTCAATCCAGCTTATTTAGCAGGTTCTAAACAGCAATTCGATACTGCCATCCAAAATAATCCTTTAGATTTGAGGGCACTGCCTTATTTGGTTCAATCACTTACTCTTCAGGAGAAATTTAAAGAAGCAAAAGATGTTTGTTATAAACTTTTGCAGTATCAGCGATATGAATTTACTGGTCGAATGGAATTAGCAATTATCATGTTAGTTGAATCCTATGTTGCTAAAAACTCAGTATTTAGTCCAAAGCAAATTGTTGAGGCCTGGCAGCAGGCCGCAAAAAGGGTAGGGTTTCGACGTAAACGAGTTGCAGAAGGGTTGGGCAAAGCAATAGAACGTCGGAAGCAGTTTATGCGACAAAAGGACTAATTAAGAATGGACGATTCTTTATATTTCTTTTCAGTCCATTGTTTTTTCGGATAAGTTTTATATATTTGATGGGGTGACTTTGGAGTGAAATGGTGCCGTGCCGATTAAAGAGTTAATGGCAATTGAAAGAAAAAATGACCTTTGGGAGAAATACTGAAGAGGCTATAAGAAACTTGGTGTTTAAACTAAATGACTCATCTGAATTTGGGTGCAAGCTGTGTTTTTTAATTTAATAAAGTTTGGACAGGAGTGACTTTATTTGTTGAAAGAGCGGATGACATCTCTGGAAACAGACCCTTTCTCTTTGCGTGGGCCATTTGCTTCTTTCGATAACTCCAGGTCGGGATCAATGGCAAGCGGAGAAGTTTGCGCCCATGAAGTTTCAAATTCGCTAAATGGGACGAAAAAGAAAATATAGTTGAAGGGGAACCAGAATCGATCTGTTTCTAAATCCGCTTTGACCCGGACATAGTATTTTTCATTGGGGTCCAGCTTATATATCGGGGCAATAGGAATGTCTTCCAATGTGAGCATCAGTTGTTGATAGCGGGATTTTTTTCGAGTGATTATATTTCTTTTGAGATTTTTCCCAAACTCTGAGAAGCGGTACATTTTTTTGAGTGAATCAAACTGGACACGATGTCGCACTTTATTGGAACTGATCAGACTATCAATCCATACCGTATTGGCTTTGCGGAGTTCAATTTCGAAGGTGAAACCCATAGGAACGCCGTTATTGATTGCTTCCTGGATTTTTTCGGTGAAACCATCGACCAGTCTGGCGTTCATCACCACATACTTGCCTTTTGTGCCAACACCAATATTGACAACATCGGGTGATACCGCGGACACAGGCGAAACTAGCCCCACAGTCAACAGGAAATAGGCTGAAACCCATAAAGAAATCAGGTCAGGTAGTTTGATTCTGAAAAAAACTGTACGTTTCAACTAATCCTTGCTCCAAAGTAACTTTAGGCTGCCATCCAAAACCTTCATGAAACTTTTTATAGTCGATAACACTTCTGCGCTGATCTCCTTGCCGAGCCGAGCCGTGATCGGCTGAAACTTTCTTACTCGATACTCTTAACAGGCATTCGGCTAAAGAATTTATGCTGGTTTCTTTTCCCGTTGCCACATTAAACGTTCCAGTGCAGGAGTGATCCAGTGCTATTAAATTCGCTTGTGCAACATCCCGGACTGAAATGAAGTCACGGGTTTGTTCTCCGTCACCACAAATAACCGGGTTTTGATCCTTCACCAGTCTTTCGCAGAATATTGCAATGACTCCTGCTTCTCCGTGCGGGTTCTGGTGTGGGCCAAAAACATTACTATAACGAAGAGCGGTCGTGCTCAACCCAAACTGCTCGTTAAAAAATTTTAAGTAGTTCTCCGCAGCCAACTTGGAAATACCATACGGGCTCAATGGTTGACACGGGTGATCGTCGTCTGCCGGGAAAAAATTCTGTTCTCCATATATTGCACCCCCGGTCGAGGCAAAAATGAATTTTTCAACACCCAAAGATACCGCACTTTGAAGAAGTTGTAAAGTCCCAATAATATTGGAGTTAGCGTCGAATAAGGGATTGGCGAGTGATTCGGATACTGAGATTTGGGCGGCATGGTGGTTGATGGCATTAATTTTTTCACACTTAAGAACCTCGGTGATTTTAGGATCGAGGATATCCATTTCATAGAACTTTGCTTTGGGATTGAGAAATTGCAATTGCCCCGATGACAGGTTGTCGATCACGGTAACACTATGACCCGCTTCAATATAGGTGTTGACGATATGGGAGCCTATAAACCCAGCACCACCTGTAACTAAAATATTCACTTTTAGTTG
>JAJDBH010000222.1 GCA_029261455.1 Nitrospinaceae bacterium | reverse complement strand
TGCCCAGCCAGCCTTGCGGCAGTTCTTCTCCTTCCAGCGTCATTAAACGCGAATCTTTTCCTGCCAGTTCATGAATCACCTCACCAGTACGATCAGTAGAATGGTCGTTCACCACAATCACTTCGAACTCAGGATAATCCTGCTTTAAAAGGGATTCCAGACACGTCCGGATACCTCGTTCCTCATCTCTGGCAGGAACACAGACTGAAACCATCGGCGACTCATCCAACATATGTAAAGTTGGTTCCAGGCGAACCAGATAAATCATGTTCACTGTCAGGTAAACAATCACCAGCACAATTAATATCAGTTGTAGGGATGTCAAGATTTGTAGCAAGAGAGTTTTTATCCTTTACTAAGGAAAAAGAAAATCCAGATGAAGGCCCAATAATTTGCTATGCTTATAAAGATCTAGAAAAGAAAGACAAGCTTCATCTAAAGCATTCACAAAGTTTAACATATTGCCGTTTCCTGCTTCAGGTTCGATACTCCGCTCTCTAACAGCTCTCAACAAAACACTATGACTAAAACGCCTCTATCTATTTTGGTTTTCACCCTAATATTTTTTCTCATCGGTCCAGGTTCCACGATGGCTCTTTGCATCAAAAACGAGAAAGCCAATTTAAGAAAAGGACCCAGTACCAAGCACGAAAAATTGTGGCAAGTTTTCCAGTATATGCCCTTCAAACTTTTAAAAACCAAAGGTGACTGGAAACAGGTGCAGGATTTGGACGGAGACAACTACTGGGTTCATGGTCCCCTAACCACACAGAAACATCAGTGTGCAGTCATCAAAAATAATCAAACCAATCTCAGAAAAGGGCCCGGCACCGAACACCCCCTGGTTAAATGGGCACCTGTAGACAAATATTTTTCCATGAAAGTATTGAAGATCGAAAAAAACTGGGTACATGTCGAAGATGCGGCAGGCGACAAAGCCTGGATCTACCGCCCACTGGTGTGGATTCAGTAATCCCTCACATGCTCTATCCCCTCAGCACTCAAGTTTTCCACCACTCGGCGTGGAGCCAATGAGCAATAGCTCTAACCTGCTCGTAAATTTTTTCCCGGCTCAACAAGTTCATCATGCACTGCAACCGGCGGCTCACCAGTTGCTCATTCGTCACACGCGTAGTGCGGGATGCGTATTTTAAAACGAGTGCCGACACCCAATTTACTTTCGACTTCTATTTTACCTTTATGCGCTTCGGCAATATGTTTACAGATACTGAGCCCCAACCCACTACCCCCTTCATCCTTTGACCGGGCTTTATCCACTCGGTAAAACCGGTCAAAGATGGATGGCAGATCTTTTTCTGGTATTCCAATACCCGTATCCTGTATTGAAAGTAAGGCAAACCCCGCTTCCTCCAGCAAAGAAACTTTCAATTCGCCGCCCGGTTGTGTGTATTTGATTCCATTATGCAAAATGTTCCAGATCATTTGCCGGAGTCGCACCTCATCTCCATTGATTTTCACCGGTTCCAAAAATGCAATGATAATAGAGATGTCTTTATCCTCCGCCAACACTTCGGCATGTCGGCACACTTCTTCCACCAAATCTCTCAAGTCCATCGGTTTGCAATTTAAGAGAATCTGGTTTTCATCAGATCTAGAGAGGACGAATAAATCTTCAAGAACTTTAGACATATAGTTGATCTCTTCGAGATTACTGATGATCACTTCCTGATATTCTTTCGGCTCACGTGGTTTGCTCAGCACCAATTCATTTTGCCCCTGCAAAACTGTCAACGGAGTCCTCAGCTCATGCGAAGCATCACTGCTGAATTGACGCATCTGAGCAAAGGAATTTTCCAGTCGATCCATCATTTCATTAAAGGTCAGGGCTAACTGGCCCAACTCATCTTGCACTTTAAACACGGGAATGCGCTGACTCAATTCCTTCCCCTGTCCAATGTCCCGGGCGGTTTTGATGATTTTGGATATAGGTTTTAAGGCACGCCGAGCTAAAAATCGCGCAAACAGCGTAGCGAATACAAGCACCGAAGGAACAGCGGTGAATAAGAAAATTCTCAGGTTACGCAGAGTTTCTTGCACTGCTTCCAGAGAAGTTCCTACCTGAACCAGGTTGACTAGTTTTTTTTCTCGTATAATGGGCATGGTGATGACCCTAATAGGGTGATTGCCATCCACAAGAAATGTTTCGTATGAATTTTTTCCACTAAGAGCATCGGCATAAGCCTCTTGGGATAATGGAAATTTGGAGGCATCAATATTTTTGGACCGTGACCCAACATTGCCGGAACCATCATAGATCCGGTAAAACTTGTTGAGGTTACCAGCCCCCATGAACTGGTCAAAAAATTGGTCGAGTCCAGGTAATGGTGAACGGTTGAATCTCATCACTGCAGAAGTGGCAACAACGGTAGCCGAAACCGTCAAGGAGTTATCGACACTTTCATAAAGGCGTTTGGAAAGGAAATAATTGAGGAAAACACTGAATAGAATGAGGATGATACCCAGTAACAAGATGTACCAGGCAGTCAACCTGGACCGAATGGACTTGAAAGCCATAGCTATTCTTTCATGATGTATCCAACGCCCCGGAGAGTAT
>JAJDBH010000221.1 GCA_029261455.1 Nitrospinaceae bacterium | reverse complement strand
AAATCGACAGTAGGAATTGATCTCTTGTAAAATAGGTTGTGCTGATGATGAAGTGTCGGGGGTTTTTGATTCCAGATTCCAGGCAATCTGCTGGGCGAATTCAGATAATATCTTCTGTAGTTTGATGGAGAACTGGTATCGCTCCTTGGTGTCAATGGCGAGCACTGCTACCTGATCCGCATAAATTACTGGGAGAGCAATAAAACTTTTAAGGTCTTCATTTTTTTTGTAGATGCCGAGAATGCGAGTATTCTGATCAAAATTTTCTATCAATTGTGGTTTGCGTGTTTGTGCTGCCAGTCCAATAGGGCCCTTGCCAATGGCTATTTTTGCTCTTTTGTCCAGATTGCGGCTGAGGGTAAAGTGCTCGCTTAGGACGAGATTTTTTTCGTCGGGTGCCATCGTGAACAGTGCACACGTGTAGGCATCGGCAACGTTTCCGATCAGTTCGATGAGATGTCCCAAAATGATGTTGGATGGAGTCATAGTTTATGTGTGAAGTTTACAGGCCTCTTTTTCTCAGCATGTCTTGATAGTCTTTAACGGCTTCTTTGCTGACTGCTACGGCGGCGACTTCATATTCAGGAATGGTGCCAGGTTTCATTTCTTTGACTCGTACGGCTTGGCAGTCGATGATTTTTTTCTCTCCGGTCGAGGGCACTCTGAAAGAAACTCTTAAAATATCGCCATCAATAACGGTCCCCTTTACAGAAAAAACCAAACCGTTGATCGACATTTCCCGAATGATGATTTTGTGAAGCTTGTAAAAGAATTCTTTTTCACGTTCGATTTCCAGGTTCCCGGAAATTTTGACCTTGGCTCTTTGGCCTTTCCTTTTCCCCAAATCATCGTCATATTTTGATCGGATTAACTCATCCAGGTTTTTCCGAATAATAAGAAGATCTTCAGTCGGTAGGCTCTCGAGAGAAGCCATGATTTTTTCTATCATGGTGAAGCAGTTGGGAGTGATTCAGGTGAACCAGAAACGTTTGAAAAGGGCCCAAAAATACTTTTTTCAGGCTTTAAAAATCATCTTATAGCGAGGGGGGATAGCTGTCAATCATTTTAAAATCAATCCGTTCAATATTTTAAGGCCGATTTGCCGATGAACAAAATCGCTTGACAGAGGTGGTGCACGTTTATATACTCCACTCCTCTTATTCGAGAATGGTCGCCGTCCTTAATATTCAAATGAGGGCGGGTAGCTCAGCTGGGAGAGCACCGGCCTTACAAGCCGGGGGTCACAGGTTCGAGCCCTGCTCCGCCTACCATTTAGCAAACGACCGCGGGGTCGTAGTTCAGTTGGTTAGAACGCCGGCCGGTCACGCCGGAGGTCGCGAGTTCGAGTCTCGTCGACCCCGCCATATACATCAAAGGGCTAGCCTTTATTGGCTAGCCCTTTTTTGTTTGTACCTCTGGTCCTCTTGTCGTTTTTTGTCAGGAAATGATATTCAGGAGGTTGCCGGTGATGCTGCTGGACGGATTAAACCGATTCTCCACTCGTCTGGAAAAAGGGTTGTCCTGACTAGAATCGTTGTCGTTTTCCGAATTGGTTTCAGATTCTTTGTTTGCATCTACAGATAAAGGTGAATTTGATGGAGTTCCGTTTTCGGTGGTTTCCTCTTTTTCTTCAGCTTTTTCGGCTTTCACTTCCTGCCTTGCCTGAGCCTCTATCTGCGCCGCCTGAGCGGCTACTTGCCGGTCTTGAGCGGAAGGGTCGCTGGGGGCCAAAGCGGCTCGTTTAATTGTCTGAGCCTTGCGAACTGTTGCTTCAGGGTCTCCGGGGACGGGCGATGAGTCGATGGAAACTTCTCCTCCAACTGCGTATTGCCGTCCATCAGGTCCCGTTTGAAATTCAAACGTCGGGGCACCGTTGGCATAGGGCCCGGCAGCGGCAAGATGAGCTTGTTCATGGGCCCTCACTTCTGCATCCCGCGCTCTGAGTTCCTTCAATAGCTTACGTTCTTCTTCGGACAGCTCTAAATCGGATTTGGGGCCGGTTTGTTGGGCGGCACTTTCTTCTTCACCGCTCAATTCTTCGGCTTCGAACAGGGCGCTGTGAGACAAGGATGCGCTGGAGAGGCTGACCCGATCTTCCGCGATATCTTTTTTTAGTGCGTCTTCAACCCGCTGTTCTTCTTCGCAATCTTCGCAGTCGCCGCTATTTCCCACAAATCGTAATTGTGGACGTGCTTGAATTATTTGAACTTCCATAGCTTTTGCCGATTTAAAATACAGTTACCCGTAGTGGTGTTATCGGCAAAAAAACTTAGAACTTTAGCTCGAGTATGAAACTTTATTGGTCAATTCCTGCTGCATTTAATTCTGAGGGTTGACATGCGTTATGCCTAATGCTATATAACGATGCATGCGTTATATACTCAAGAGCATAGCGATGGTGGTGCAGGCTCAAATGAGAAGGTTGGGCCTGTGGGTGGTGGTGTGGATTCTGGCTGTGCCGCAAGTGGGTTGGTCTGCCGAGGTGTATGTCGCGGTCGCGTCCAATTTTTTGAATCCACTCAAAGAAATAGCCACAGGCTATAAGCAGGATACGGGCAACAGGCTGATCCTTATTTCCGGGTCGACCGGCAAGTTGTATGCCCAGGCTCGGCATGGTGCGCCCTTTGATGTTTTATTGGCGGCGGACTCCAAAAGACCGGCTCTGTTGGAACAGGAGGGAGTGGGTGTTGTTGGAACCCGGTTCACCTATGCCGTAGGGGCTTTGATTTTATGGAGCCTTGATCCGGGAAGGGTGAAGGGGGGAGACTCTTTAGCTCAAATGAACAAAGAAAAATTGGCAATAGCCAATCCAAAAACTGCTCCTTATGGAAGGGCAGCACAGCAAACTTTGGAAGGTTTGAGTCTCTGGAAAAAAATGCAACCGTTTGTAGTGCGAGGTGAAAACATTGCTCAGACTCTGCAGTTTGTCGCCACCGGAAATGCCACGCTTGGCTTTATTGCCAAGTCTCAGTTGAAAGACCCCCGTTTCAAATTAAAAGGTAGCAGTTGGGAGGTACCGATCGATCAGCATGACCCAATATTTCAGCAGGCCATTTTGTTAAAGCCGGGGTTTTCCAATGATTCGGCGAAGCAATTCTTGCAATATTTGCAGGGGCCTGTAGCAAAAAAAATAATTCAGAACTATGGTTATCGTTTTTTAGAGGACTGATGAAATGGATTTTTCCTTAATGGATGCAGAACCCATCTGGCTCTCCTTGCAGTTAGCAGGGGTGACGGTGATGATTCTTTTAGCTTTAGGCACTCCGGTAGCATGGTGGCTGGCGCAGACCCGATCCCGTTTTCGGGTAGTGGTGGAAGCCATGGTTGCGCTTCCTTTGGTTTTGCCACCTACGGTTTTGGGTTTTTATTTGTTGATTCTTTTGGGGCCGCATGGATGGGTAGGTGGCCCGGTTAAGGCTTTAACAGGTTCTGCGCTTTCTT
This sequence comes from Nitrospinaceae bacterium, assembly GCA_029261455.1. Lineage (GTDB taxonomy): Bacteria > Nitrospinota > Nitrospinia > Nitrospinales > VA-1 > LS-NOB. The sequence goes on along the minus strand of JAJDBH010000221.1, from coordinate 7,050 downwards.
TTTCGTTTACAGGGTTGGTGTGCGCTTCCACTCTGTACTCTCTGCCGTTTGTTGTGCAACCACTCCATAGTGCTTTTGAGACTATTGGCAAAGTACCTATGGAAACGGCGCAGTCTTTGGGGGCTTCGCGTTGGGATGCTTTTTTTTCAGTCATCACTCCTCTGGCACGTCGGGGTTATTTGACGGCAATGGTATTAGGTTTCGCTCACACCCTTGGGGAATTTGGTGTGGTGCTGATGGTGGGCGGGAATATTCCGGGAAAGACGAAAGTGATTTCCATAGAAATTTATGACCGGGTAGAAGTTCTTGAATACACTCAGGCGCATATTCTTTCTGCCGGTCTTTTAATATTTTCTTTTCTGGTTTTGCTGATGGTGTATTCCATCAACCGCAGATTACCGGTGCAGGTGACATGATGGATTTATTAGAAGCAAAATTTAAAATGGATTATCCAGGATTCACTCTGGATATGGAATTGAACCTTCCGGCCAAAGGCGTGACTGTGGTGTTTGGTCCTTCAGGGTCAGGTAAGACCACTTTGTTGCGTTGTCTATCGGGATTGGATAAAGCCCCTTCAGGATATATGAAAATAGCCGATCAGGTTTGGCAAGACGAAGAAATTTTTATACCCATTCAAGAGAGAAAGATTGGTCTGGTGTTTCAGGAGTCGAGGTTGTTCCCGCATTTGAATATTCAGGAGAACCTACTATACGGTTATCAACGCACTTTGCCTGCGGAGAGAAATCTCCATTTGGATGAAGTGGCGCAGGTGTTGAACCTGGAGGCGTTGTTAAAACGCCGACCAGAAAAATTATCGGGAGGAGAACGGCAAAGGGTGGCGATTGGTCGCGCATTGCTCACTAGTCCGAAATTATTACTCATGGATGAGCCGTTGGCTTCGCTGGATATGCAGCTCAAGGCTGAGATCATCCCTTTCATTAAAAGAATTGTGAATGAATTTAAGACGCCTATCGTTTATGTTACGCATTCGATGAATGAGGTGCTTCAGCTTGTCGATACGATGGTTGTTTTAAATTCTGGGAAAGTGGAGAATATAGGGTCGGTGGAAGAAGTGTTCTCAGATGTCCGATTACGGGAAGTCATAGGCGATGAACAGTTGGGAGCAGTGCTTGAAACATCGGTCTTAGAACACGATGAAGAGTTTGGACTCACCAGATTGGATTTTATGGGGCAAGTGTTGAATGTTCCGCGACAAAATATTCCTGTAGGTCAGAGCTTGAGGGTGCACATCCACTCTAAAGATGTAAGCCTGTCAACTGCGCCGCTAGCAGGAGCTACCAGCGTGCTGAATATTCTAAAAGCAAAAGTCGAAAAAGTGGGTGTTCTTGACCCGAAGGGATATTCCGTCGACATTGAATTGGATGCCGGGCGGCCAATTCTGGCAACGATTACGAGAAAATCTTTGGCTAATTTAAATCTGCAACCGGGCCAACCAATTTATGCCCACATCAAAGCTATCAAGATGATTCACGAGGGTGAAGGCATGCAATAAAAAAACGCATTCAACCACTTAGGTCTGCTGTGTAAGAGAGGTCCTTAATTTTCAGTTTTAGGGTGAAAATATATATCCCTGACTTTGGCTGGTATGTGAGGTTGAGAGTGAGGATATTAGAGTTGGACTTCTTTTTTGAAGTATGGCATATTCGGATAACCAATAAAACTATATGGGAGGGCCGATCCGTGGTGAGTGAAAAAAAACATTTAGCACTTTTTGTGAAATTGTTGGTTCTTTTAGGTGCGGTAGTTATGCTTGGGGTTCCATCGGTATGGGCTCAGACTTTACCTGGAAAGCAAACCAACGGATGTGGTCCGGAAGGTTGGGGATGGATTGTTCCCGATAGGACGCTTCTTTCCAATTGTGAATTTAAAGATGCCTGCGACAAGCATGATATTTGTCATAGAAAGTGTCTGCGTGGAGGGGAATATTTCGGACAGGTAAAATGCTCCAACCCTGAGAGCAAAGAACAAAGAAGAAAGAAGTGCGATGAAAATTTAAAGAACGAGATTAATAAAGATAATTCCCACAGGTCGATATGTGGCGTTTATGCATCTATATATGCTTTCGCAGTGTCAACGGGTGGCAAAGGGTTTTTTGATGGCCAAGAGGTTGAGGACTTTTTAAAATTTTTGGATAACAACCCGGGGAAATATGATTTGGAAAAATGGAAAAAACGCTTTTATGATTTTGCAGATTCAAAAAAACAGGGATATCGGTTTAAATTCGATGTGAAAAACTCGGAACCAGATCTATCAGTCTATAATAGTTCTGAGAGCTTTCAATTTGAGAATAGACGAGTTACCAATTTGGAGAATTACAATAATGATATGTCCGATTGGGGAAATAATCCAGCAGATCTAATGATTGATTTAAGAGGCCTTGAAGATTTGAAGTCGGAGGGGCTTATTCAGAAGCAAGGGCATATCAATAGAGGGGGGTTCAGGTAAGAAATTTGTTTAAATCTCTGATAGCGCGAACTCCGCGCCACCGATCACTGACCGGTTAGTTTTCACTTTCCCTGAGAGTTTTCAAAGGCTTGTCGCGGATCACATCCAGGCTACTCAAGATTCCCGTGGCGACTGTGATCAAAACTGCGAACCAGAATGCCCAGGCCATTGTGACGGGTTGTAAATGCCAATCGGACTTGATCATATATTTCATGACCGCCCAGGAAAGCCCCTGCGCCAGCCCGATACCTACGAGTGCGGAAATGATTCCAAGTATGGCGTATTCGATTCCTAGTATGGAGGCGACGACTTTTCGCCTTGCTCCGAGTATTTTCAGCACCGCCGATTCTCGCAGACGCCGAAACTTTGTGGATGCGATGGAGCCGGAGAGGATGAACAGTCCCGCCGCGATGGCAAATCCCGACATGAAATCGACGAGAGTGGTCAACCTGGCAACAGTGGCCTTAAGGGTGCTGACAATATCACGAGTGCTTAAGGCGGTGATGTTGGGCAGTGCTTCGACAACAGCATGTTGCAGTTCCAATTCTTTGGAGTCGGGAACATTGACTGTGGCTACATAGGTGATTGGAGCGCCTTGCAGGGCACCGGGTGAATAGATCATGTAAAAATTTGTGCGCATGTTGCGCCAGTTTACTTTTCGGATACTGGTCACCGTGGCACTAACATTAATGCCTTGAATGTCGATGGTGAGTTGCGATCCGATTTTGGCGTTCAATCTTTTTGCCGCATCTTCTTCGAGGGATACTTCAGCATTTTTAGAACGGGCTTCATTCCACCATTCCCCTTCGATGACTTCGTTGTCCTTTGGCGGTGGACCGTCTATATAGGTTAAAACAAATTCGCGGTTGATGAACCACTCCTCCCGCTTCTTATCCTTGTATTCCCAGTTTGTGATCAGTCTTTCATCAACACTGTGCAGGCGTGAGCGCACCAGAGGTGTTAGGGTGCGCTCTGATTCTGGCGCGACTCGGTCAAGAACCTCGGTGAATATTTCTTTTTGATCGTGCTGGATATCAATGAAGAAATAATTTGGCGGACTCACCTCGGTATTCTTGTTCAGCATGGCCAGCATATCCATTTGCACCAGCCGGACAGTGAGAATCAACATGATGCCCATGCCAAGGCAGGTGATGATAGCGGTTGCCTGATTGTTGGGTCGCCTGAGATTGGACATGCCATAACGACGAGTCATGGAGCCTGATGGAGGCAATATTTTTAAAAGTTTCAAAAGAAGAAAAGATGCCAGTGCAAGCACTCCTGCTGAAATCACCAGAGCGGACAGAAAAATCAAACCGCGTTTAATGGATTCCGCTTGCCAGCAAATCATCGCAGCCAGCCCCAGCCCCAGTGTCAGGGAGGCTAGCCATCCTTCCCAACGGGCTCGGGGTTCTTCATCCTCTTCAAAGTTCCTACGGAATAGGCGCAGGGGTCGAGTTTTTACGGCACGGATTAAGGGCCACATGCAAAACAAAAGAGTGGAGGTGCAACCCAGAAGAAGTGATTGCAAAGCCGGAACCCAATAGAAGACCGGCTCAAGTTTAAGATTAATCAGTCCTTCCATTTTTGGGGGAAGCAGGAAAGTGAGAGAGAAACCAAGACCCACCCCTAAAAGGCTACCTGCCAGACCCATCAACATGGATTGAAGGAGATACACTTTGAACAGGGTTTTGGATGATGCTCCAAGACAATTCAGGATTGCCAGTGTATCGAGTTTTTGCGCCATGAAGGTTCGCACGATCATGGCAACACCGATGCCTCCCATGAGAAGGGCGATGACCCCCAGCGCACCGAGGTAGTGACCCATGCGTTCGATCGAGCCGGATAAAGAGGACTGCATGTCCTTATAGCTGCGAACAGAAGTTGATTTGTCCGTTAAACCTTCTTCCAAAAGTACCTGGGCTTTTTCCAGATCAAAACTGTGGGGTAGTCGTATTAGAGTTCTGTGTTTGACTCTGCTTCCCGGTTGAATCAGTCCGGATTCATCCAAAGAAGCGCGGGAAATGAATACCCGTGGCCCTATGCTGAAGGCTCTTGAAATGCGATCTGGCTCCGAGAGCACGACTCCATTGATGCGTAAACTGATTTTCCCCAGAGAAAACCGTTCCCCTTGCTTTAAACCTGTTTTTAACAGGAAGGAAGGGTCTACCACTGCTCCGTTATCAACCAATAACTCTTGTAATGGTTTTTCCGGCTGGCTTTTAAATTCCCCGTAGAAGGGATATTGTGGCCCATTGATGGGTATGGTTTTGAGTTCGGTGATCAGGGAGGCTGGGTTTTCTCCTCCTTTAGGATTTTTGAATTGCGCCATGCCGTGTAGTTCCTTGATAAAAAGGAACTCGGTTTCAGCAGGTAAAATAGTTTTCTGGTACTCAAGGTCCTTTTGACTTTGTTCCCAGCTACCCTTGATAGCAAGGTCGGCAGATAAAAGTCCTTTTGCCTGACCTTGTATGGTTTCTCCGACGAGGTTGGAAAAACTTTTTACCGTCATCACTGCGCCGACACCGATGGCGATGCAAAGAACAAAAAACAGCATCCTGCGTTTGGCGCCACGCGACTCAGCAATCACAAATGCAAAAAGTTGCCGGAGATTTAATTGCGAAGTTTTCATGGATTCGCTTGATCCGCAATGATCTGTCCATCCGCAAGGGTCAGGATGCGTTCAGAGCGTTCGGCGACATGGAGTTCATGTGTTACCAGGATGATGGTTGCCTGTTTCACCCTATGTAGTTCGAGTATGAGTTCGATGATGCGGTCGCTGTTTTTGGAATCGAGATTTCCTGTGGGTTCGTCTGCGAGAATGATATCGGGTTCATTGATAAAAGCCCGAGCTAAAGACAGGCGTTGTTGTTCTCCGCCAGAAAGTTGGGCAGGGTAATGATGCAGACGGTCACCCAGGCCTACAGTGCCCAAAAGATCGGTGGCTTTTTTGGTCGCGCCGGGAGTGTTGTTCAATTCGGCTGAGAGCACCACGTTTTCCAGAGCTGTCAAGGTAGGGATGAGATGAAAATTCTGGAAGATGAAGCCAAACCTTTTTCCGCGCAGGAGTGCAAGTTCGTCCTCATCGAGTTTCGTGATATCCTGCTCGTCGATCACAATTTGACCACTGGTTGGTGTATCCAGCCCTGCAATCAGGCTGAGCAGAGTGGTTTTGCCGCTTCCTGACTGTCCGGTGATTGCTATAAACTGACCGGTGGGAACGGTGAGGTCGAGAGATTTCAGAATTTCGACTTTATGTCCGCCGCCGTGCAGGGTTTTTACCAAACGGGTTACTTCAATCATACCACTAGCCTTGGTGGCAGATAACAATGGCCCGAAAAGCCGCGAGAACTTTTTCCCGTCAGGTAAAGATAGGGCTCATTGAGTTCAGCGATATGCATAACAAAGATTGCTTGATGCAGCATGATTAGAGGTCCTTTTAGGAGTAAAAATTCATTGTCAGTTGTACCCCTCCGGGGCACGAAAGCTAAGGTGAATTATCACGGCCCCACACTTAGTGGCTCACTCCCGTGACGGGGAATTAGCAAGGACTTTTTAAGCCGAGACTAACTTCCTGATAATCAGCAAAAGTTATTGCCAGTTGGCTCCACGCCTAGTGGTATTGTAGTATAAAAAGATGCAGATAAATTTTCTAAACTTTAATCAAATATTCCGATTGTTTTTTGTGCTTGGTACTCTTTTTTTGCTGTTCCCAGCACTGGTTTACTCGAAGGAGAAGGCTGTGGTTTTAGCGTTTGGAGACAGTTTGACTGCGGGGTATGGCGTGAAAGATGAAGAGAGCTATCCTTCCAGATTGCAAGTGAAGATTGCTTCCGCCGGGTTTCCGCATAAAGTGGTCAATGCCGGAGTGAGTGGAGACACCACTGCTGGGGGTGTGCGGCGCATCCGCTGGTTGATGAAACATGAGCCGGAAATCGTCATTCTGGCACTGGGTGCCAATGATGGGTTGCGCGGGCTTTCTGTTGATGAAATGCGGAAGAATCTGGAAACCATGATTGCAATCTGCCGCGAACATAACGCGCAAATTTTACTTGCCGGAATGAAGGCTCTGCCTAATTACGGTGAAGATTATATGCGGGGTTTCGAAACGGTTTTTCCTGAGCTTGCTAAAAAACACGATTTGATTTTTCTCCCATTTTTATTGGAGGGGGTTGCAGGAGAGCGTGAACACACCCAGCCTGATGGCTTGCATCCCATCGCTTCGGGTTATAGCATCATCACTGACTTGGTCTGGCAACGTTTAGAACCGATGCTTGCGGCGAGCCGCCGCAGGCAATGAGCAATGGTTTTTTTTGACGGAAAAAAGTTCAACTCGACCCAATGAATCGTTGCTGTCGGCCTCCCACGCCTAGTGGCTCACTCCCGTGAGGGGGAATTAGCAAGGACTTTTGAAGCTGAAATTAACTTCCAGACAGGCAGCAAAATTTATTGCAGTAGTACCCCTCCGGGGCACAAAAGCAAAGGTAAATTATCACGGCCCCACGCCTAGCGGGCGGCAATCCATTTCATGAGCGATTCATAAACCTTGCCGGACTCAAGAAGAGCAAGGGCTTGGTCAAACCCTTC
>JAJDBH010000220.1 GCA_029261455.1 Nitrospinaceae bacterium | reverse complement strand
GTGTTTTCAAAGGCTTCTTCAGTTTCTCCCGGGAATCCGACGATAACATCTGCCCCCAGTCCCAGACCGGGAATGGCGTTGATAGCGCGTTGAGCGACATCGAGATACTGATGACGGTTATAATTTCTACGCATGGACTTCAAGATTGTATCATCACCGCTTTGTAGTGGGATGTGAAGGTGCGAGCAAAGCTTTTCGGATTCTGCCATGAGATGTATGAGGTCGCTTTCGATTTCCATGGGATTGATCGAACTCAACCGAACCCGAAAATCTCCAGGAAGCTCAATGATATTGTGAACCAGGGAAGAAAAAGTTTCATCTCTATCCATACCCCATGTGCCCAGGTTGATTCCGGTGAGAGTGATTTCTTTAAATCCTGAATCGATGGCTTGTTGGACATTGTATAGGATATTTTCCCGTGTATCGCTGGCCGATTTACCGCGTGCTTTCACAACGGTACAAAATGAACATTTTTCATTACACCCGGTTTGGACTTTGATGAATGCTTTAGTCATACCCTGAAAATTTTGTACCGGAATAGTTCGGAATATTCGCTTTTTATGGATATCTGACATGATGATCTCGGTGTCCGCACCTTTGACCCAAGGCAGATTGGTGTTTAACAGTTTCTTTTTTAGGAGGTTAGCGATTTCCAGCTTGTCGGCATTGCCAAGAACGATATCGAGTCCGTCTAATTTTGAAGCTTCTTGTGGATTCAACTGCGCATAGCATCCGGTAAACACGACGAGAGCATCGGGATTGATTGCCAGGGATTTTTTAATTGCAAGACGGGAGCTATAGTCACTTCGCTGTGTCACTGTGCAAGTATTGATGACATAGGCGTCGGCTTTATCTTTACCATTGACGATAGAGAAACCTTCCTGTTCAAGCAGGGTCTGCATTTCAGCGGTATCGTGCTGGTTGGTTCTGCATCCCAATGTAACGCAGGCGACTTTCATAGAATGAGATAGTATTGAAAAGTTTTTAGATAGTTTTTACTTATCTTAGACCATGCGTTGGCGAGGAAGCAACTTGTAATTGCATGGTTTTAAAAAGCCTGCGAGTCCTTGCTTGACCGTATGGGATGAGTTTGTTACTATCGCCGCAATCAAGCCATATGCGACCTGGGGAGGACGTCACAATTTTCAAACTCTAAGTGGAATGAACCCTCCTGCAATGAAAAAGACTCAAAAACAAGTTACAACTTTTCTCGAAAAATGGCTGGATAAATCCATCCGGCAATACGTTGGTGCGATGGATGAAGAAAACAATGGGCATCTGCATGAGTTGATCATGGGAGGCATTGAAAAACCGTTGGTTGAAATTGTTCTCAAGGAAACCGGCGGCAACCAGACTCAGGCGGCAAATATTCTGGGGATCAATCGCAACACTTTAAGAAAAAAAATCGGGGAATATAAAATTAAATGCAACAACAAGACCTAGCGGTCATCATTCTAGCGGCGGGTAAAGGAACCCGCATGCAATCTTCTCTTGCCAAAGTTCTTCTTCCCCTTGCAGGCCATCCCCTTCTTCACTATGTGCTTAATCTTTCCTCGAAATTAAACCCTGTTCGAACAATAGTAGTGGTGGGGCACCAGGCAGATCAGGTTCAAGAGGCCTTTGCTGATCGAGAGGTTGAGTTCGTGGTACAGCATCAGCAATTGGGTACGGGCCATGCCGCTCAGCAAGCCAGAGCAAAATTGGGAAGTTTTACCGGCTTGGTATTGGTGCTATGTGGCGACATGCCTTTGATTAGACCAAATACCCTGTTACAAATGGTAGCAGGGCATCGAGCGAGCGGGGCAAAATGTACGGTGCTGACTCTTAAAAGTGACGGGTGCCATGACTTTGGGCGTATCATTCGTGATGAAAACGGTTTGATATTGAAAATCGTGGAATTTAAAGACGCGTCGGACGTTGAGAAAAAAGTTGACGAATTCAATTCCGGAGTATATTGTTTTGACAATGAGTTGTTTTTTAAGGCTTTAGAGCATGTTGATTCTGATAATGCTCAGAAGGAATACTATTTGACCGATACTATAGAATATCTGGTGCGAAAGAGGTATACCGTTCAGGCGACTCAAACCAAGGATGCGAACGAGATACTAGGAATTAACTCCCCAGATGATTTGAACCGGGCGGAACAGCTACTGGTGGATCATCGTCAGTCTTCGTAGCTAACTTCATCCTTCCCAATCAGGATTTTCTCAAATGAAAGCCATAATTCTTGCCGCAGGTGACGGTACCCATCTCAGTCCATTTTCAGAAACCCGGCCCATCTCTATGATTGGTGTTGCGGGGCGCACTTTACTGGATAACACTTTTGGTTTGCTTAAAAGTGCGGGAATTAACGACATCTTCGTGGTGACTGGGCATAAGAAAGAAAAATTAATAGAAGAGATTCAAGAACAAGGTCAAAATGGGTTGAATTTGCATCACGTGGAGCAAAAACGCAAGCTGGGAATCGGTCATGCGGTGATGCAGGTTAAAAATAAAATACTCCCTGGTGAATATTTCCTGCTTTCCTATGGAGATATCCTGACAGCGGATAATATCTTCAGCAAAATCCAGCAGTCATTTCATTCCTTTTAATGTCCGGTGGCATCCATATGTTTGCCGCCTTCCAACCAGATGTTTGGCAATGTTTTTCTGAATGCACGCATGGAAATCACAAAAATCATTGAGAAACCCAAGGGCAATAACCTTGGGAATTATGTCCTGTCTGGAGTGTTTATATTACCCGCGTCTTTTTTTGATTTGCTGGAATCTTCGGGAAACTCCATGGAGAAGGCGTTAAAAAAGGTGGTAGCGGGAGAAGGACTGCGTGCCTCCATGTGGGAGGATGAATGGCTGGACGTGGTTTATCCGTGGGAAATTTTAACGGCGAATAAGATGATCATGGACTCGTGGCAGGAGACCTCTATTGCTAAAACTGCAACGCTGGAAGCTAATGTGACTTTGCAGGGGATTGTACGGGTCGAAGCGGGGGCAATCATTAAATCGGGTGCTGTACTGGAAGGGCCCTGCTGCATCGGAGAGGGAAGTTATATTGGTAATAACTCGCTTGTCAGGAGCTATACCTCTGTTGCTAAAAACTGTTCGGTGGGTAGTGGTGTAGAATTAAAAAACTGTGTAGTGATGGAGAATACGCAGATAGGTCGGCTTTCTTTTATTGGCGACAGTGTATTAGGTGAAAATGTGGATATGGGGGCAGGGTGTATGACCGTTAACAGAAATGTGGATTGGAAACCTATTTCTGTGAAAAACGGGAAGAAACCCATAGCGACAGGAATGACAAAATTGGGTGCTTTTTTAGGGGACGGGGTTGTTGTTGGGGCTGGGAATACTCTTCAACCTGGCACGGTGATCGCACCGGGTAAAACTATTCCCGCTTGTTACTCAGTAAAACATAAATAAACGGGACGGATATGTGTGGAATCAGCGGTGCTGTTGGATTAAAAAATATTTCTGATCTTCTTTTTGAGGGAATCAGGAACCTTGAATACAGAGGTTATGATTCTTGTGGTGTCGCTTTGATGAATAAAGCACGTCTCCACATCAAAAAAGATATTGGCGGCGTGGAAGAGTTTTATCGTAAGCATAATGTTCTGCAATACAAAAGTAAGATAGGAATTGCCCATACCCGTTGGGCCACGCACGGAAAAGTGACACAGGAAAACACTCATCCGTTCACTTCCCGCGATGAAAAATTTGCGGTGGTTCATAATGGGATCATTTCGAATTATCGTCCCTTGAGAGCTCAACTGCAAAAAGAAGGCTTTAAGTTTTTTTCTGAAACGGATACAGAAGTCCTTGCGCACCTTTTAGAGAAGTTCTACAAGCGCAGTCGTAATGTGGAGAAAGCCTTTGTGAAGATGCTGAATCTCATTGAAGGAACCTATGCAATTGCGTTTATTTCCTCCTACCTTCCTGAACAAATTTTTTGCGCGAAAAAAGAATCACCTTTGATGTTGGGAATCGGTGATGAAATCAAGTTTATTGGTTCCGACTTCAACGCTTTCATCGACCACACTAAAAATGCTGTGATTCTGGATGATGGGGAATATGCCATTCTTTCACGGGATACTTATGTCGTGAAAGACCTTTTGAGCAAAGAAGAGGTTACAAAACCCATTACTAAAATTGAATGGGACAGTGAGACTTCCAAAAAAGGAGGCTACCCGCATTACATGCTCAAGGAAATTTATGAGCAGCCTCAAACCATTTCCAATGCATTGGATCTGGAGGAATCGGGATTGGACGAGATCGTTGACTTGTTTGCGAAATCCAAGAGCTCATATTTGCTGGGAGTGGGAACTACTTTTTACGTGGCAAAATATGCTAAATATGTTTTTTCGAAATTGGCACAGGAATTTTTTCCCTCTATCAGTTCCGATGAATTTATGGCATTGGCCAATGTGACTAAACAATCTCTGTTTTTTTGCGCTTCGCAATCTGGTGAGACTTTTGACACCTTGTCGGCATTGAAGCACGCCAAGTCCAAGGGAGCTCGAACAGCGGCGGTTGTCAATGTCATGGGTTCTTCCATAGCCCGGCTGGTTGATAAAGTAGTCTTGCAGGGATCAGGGCCTGAAATCTGTGTGATCAGCACTAAAGCCGCGTTATCGCAAATGGTGATACTGACTGTGCTGGCCATGAAGCTTGCTTTAAAGAAGAAGGTGATCACCCGAAAAACCTATAACCAGCATTTACGCTCCTTGCGGGAGCTTCCTGAAATCATTCAGGGAATTCTGAATGAGCGGTCCGGTTTTATTCATCGTCTGGCGCATAAGTATTCCGGGACTCGTAACTGGCTTTATTTAGGGAGAGGAGTTTACTATCCCATTGCCTTGGAATCGGCTTTGAAAATGAAAGAGGTTGCCTATGTTCACGCGGAAGGAATGCCGGGGGGATTTTTAAAGCATGGAACGTTGGCTATGATTGATGACGATGTGTCGTCGATAGTGTTTGTCCCACCTCCTGAAGATAAAGTGCTTTATGAAGCTACTATGCACAGTATTGAGGAAATTCGCGCCCGGTCAGGTTTTGTTCTGGGAATACATTTCTCAGAACAAGGAAAAAACTCAGATTTATACAGTGAAGAATTGATCCTACCCAAAGTGCCTCCTTTGACTGCACCCCTTATTCAACTGGTCATTGGGCAGTTGTTTGCATATTTTACCGCCACCTCCTTGAAGCGTAATGTAGACAAACCTCGGTCTCTTGCAAAATCCGTTACGGTGGCCTGAAGAATCTCCAAAATTTTATTGCCAGTTTTCTAGACGGTCTGTTACATTAAACCCTCCTTATTTTCTTACACTCAAGAGATCTATTTATGTCTGACAAAACTGCAGTAGCTTTGACGATAGCGGGATCAGATTCTGGAGGGGGCGCTGGCATTCAAGCTGACCTTAAAACATTTTCTGCCCTTGGGGTTTTTGGCAAAACGGTGATCACCTCTGTCACTTCCCAGAACACCTTTGGTGTTCAGGCCGTGGATGATTTACCTGTTGGTGTCGTTGAAAGCCAGTTGAAATCCATTTTAGAGGATGGAAAATGCCAAGCTGTTAAAACAGGTATGCTGGGCAATGAAAAAATTGTTGAACGGGTCGCTTCCCTGCTTAAACGTTATAGGGTTAAAAACCTGGTTGTTGATCCTGTGATTTTTTCTTCTTCAGGGAAAAAACTACTCACCTCAGCCGGAGTTAAGATGATGATGGAGCGTTTGTTGCCTCTGGCACATCTTGTGACCCCGAATATCAGAGAAGCTGAAATACTATCCGGAATCAAAATACGTCTGCCAGCAGATAGAAAACGTGCGGCACGCAAAATTCTTAAGTCAGGAGTGCGGGCGGTCGTGATTACAGGTGGGCATCTGAAAGGAAAACCAGAGGACCTGTTTCTGGATAAAAGTGGCATGGAGATTTTAAGTTCAAAAAGGGTGTCAGACTCTGACCCCCATGGAACAGGCTGTGTTTTTTCATCCGCGATCACAGCGGGACTGGCTTCAGGTAAACAGGTTCTGCCGGCGGTAATAGATGCTAAAGACTTTATTGGACGAGCCATTCTTGGAGAAGTGATTTCTGGAAATGGCAAAGCCAGTGTCGAGCCATTATCCGCACTGTATAGAGAAAATGAAAAAGCCCATGCGATGGAGGGAATGAATCGTGCGTTACGAATATTCCGCGATGAAAGAATTGGAGCATTGGTTCCCGAGGTTCAAACTAATATTGGCTTGGCATTGAGTGGCGCCAAATATCATGAGGATGTTCTTGCAATTCCCGGGCGCGTTATCAAAAACGGAGATGACATTTTTACGGGTGCTGAGCCTGAGTTTGGTGGTTCCCGCCATGTTGCAAATATTGTATTGACGGTCATGCGGCATGACTCTGATAAACGTGCTGTCATGAATATTAAATATACGGATGAGCTTTTGAAAATATGTCGGCGTCTAAAGTTCAAGATTGCTTGCTTTGATAGAGCCGATGAGCCTAAAAAAGTAAGAGTTAGAGAAGGGTCTTCCCTAGAGTGGGGCACTCAAAAAGCACTTACAGATTACGGCTCGGTGCCTGACATTATTTATGATCTGGGTGGGATCAGAAAAGAAGAAATGATTAGGGTTATTGCTGAAGATATTGAGTCTTTGACAGACAAAATTCTGAAAATTCACCGTTTGTATAAGAAAACGTTATAACTTCAAGTTTGCGGGTTGTGTAGGGAGTTGGTAAACCCGAAATCACATCAGGGTTTGGTCGATCATAATATCCGCACCGGCTTTCAGGTTGTCGACCCACTCTTGAAAAGTTTGGCGACTTTTTTCCTGTTTAATCCGTTTGATGATTTTTTGTGCTTGTTCTTTGTCGGGTTCGCCGGCGTCTTCTTTTTCTGTCCGTTTAAACAGATAAAAACGGTTTCTCACTTTTGCTGAAGACGTATCGCCTACCTTCATTGCCAAAGCTTTTGCCTTGACCTCCTGGATATTGCCTATCCCTGGGATAGAGTCTGCCATGCTGAAGAACGGTGTATGTTTAACGCTTAAATCCATCCCTTTAATGATTTTCTCCAAGTCTTTTTCCTGCGCAAGCTTTTGTTCCAGCTCTTTGAATTTGGATGAAGTTAGCTCCTCATTAACGCGTTCAGTCAGTGCTTGCTCAACGCGTTCTCTGACTTCTTTCAATTCTGGGATATAAGCTTCTTTGTTGCCAGCAAGTTTTAAAATGTAAGACGCTTCTTGCGTGTGTATTGGTTGGCTGACCCTATTTTCCCCAATGCTGAAGGCGGTGTTGAAGAATTGAGGCTGGTTACCAATTTCCGGGAGATTATGGTCTTCTCTGGAAAAGAATTCGCTGATGGCGGTCTGAACCTGATTCTTTTCAGCGGCTGACTTAAGGTCGCCAGTTTGTTCTGAATCTTGATAAATGTGTTTGGCCGTTCTTCTGATTTTTTGTCGAGCTTTGATTTTCTTCAGAGCTTGAATAACTTCTTCACGGACCTCCTCCAGTGGTTTGAACCGTTCTTCTGTTCGGCTTTCCAGTTTAATGATGTGATAGCCAAAAGGAGTTAATACGGGTTCACTAATTCCACCAATTGCAAGTTTATCCAGAGCGGATTCAAAAGCGGAGACCATGGTTCCTTTAGGGAACTCTCCCAGGCTTCCGCCCTGAGACCCTGAGCCGGGATCGTCAGAGTGCTTTTTAGCAACTTCTCCGAAGTCTGCCCCAGCTTTAACTTTACTAAGAAGCTCTGTGGCTTTGACTTTTGCTTTTTCTTTTGCCTGTTTCTGTTTTTCTTCGGTGGTAGCATCACCTTCAATTTCTGATGATTTCACATGAGTGAGTATGTGGCTGGCGCGATACATTTTCTTAACGCGAAAATCAGCGATCTTGGTCTGATAATAATCATCAATGTCTTCGTCTCGAGGTTTGATTTCAGCAAGATAGGTTTTGGGCTCAATTTTTATATATTCAACCTTGATTTGTGACGGTATCTCAAATTGCTTTTTATTAGCTTGAAAAAAATCATTCAGTTCCTGATCGGTAAAAGTTTTGTCAGCTTGAAAGTGATCGTCATTAAACCGTACATAGTCCAGCTTTGATTTTTCTTCTTCATTTCTGAAGGCTTCTTGAATTTCACTTTGTGAAACCTTTGAACTGGTTCCAAATAATTTTTCCAGCTTGGTTAAAACCAGGTTTTCACGTTGGTTGTCTTCAAACTCGCCTGGGGTTACTCGCTGAAACTGCAAGTAATTTCGATAGGACTTCTCGCTGAATTTTTTATCACTCTGGAATACTTCCAAACCTTGGATATGAGAGATCAGCTCTGTGTCGCTGACTCTTAAGTTCTGCTTCTCAGCTTCTTGTAGCAATAGTTTTTTCTGGATTAAAGCTTCTAGAGCCTGAGTTTTCAGGTCGAGCTTTTTAATCATGTCATCGGAAAACTGGTTTCTGAATTGTTGCCGATAAAATTCCACAAGATTATTAAAGGTGCGATCGTATTCGCCCTGAAAAATTTTATCTCCTTGAACCGTTGCTATGACTCCTCCACCTGAGCTAGATGCACCTCCCATTCCCCATGAATAGAAAATTGTTCCTATAAAGGCCAGAATAATCAGCCAGAGAATGGCTTTAATTAGCCATGAATCAGCATGTTCTCGAATTGTGCTTAGCATAGATGTTTCTCTCGGTTCTTGGTTTTGGTTAAAGAAGGCACCTATACTATAAAACGCGCAAGAGAATCGCAAGCCATTAATAATGAGTGGTTAACGATGCTTTGCGAGGAGTTCTGATTATCGTTGAACGTATCGGGTATAAGCGGGGATGGAAGGGTGGTGTAAGTCGGGATTTGTCTTGCATTTTATATGACCCCTTGCTATAAAGAAAGTTGAGGAAAAACAAGAAGTTACGTAAAATTGTGAAATTTGCAAGAGGGGTTATGAGTGTTTAATTTTTTCTGGGATTTATTCTCCAACGATTTGGCGATTGACTTGGGAACGGCAAATACTCTGGTACATGTTAAGGGTCAGGGGATTGTTTTGCGCGAACCTTCGGTGGTGGCGATAAACAGTAACACCAAAGAGGTGATGGCAGTTGGGGTAGAAGCCAAGCAAATGCTGGGTAGAGCTCCTGGTAGCATTACAGCCATTCGCCCGATGAAGGATGGAGTTATTGCTCATTTTGAAGTTACGGAAAAGATGATCAGCAGTTTTATCCGTAAGGTTCATAATAATCGTAAAACATTGGTTCGTCCCCGGGTTGTTATAGCTGTCCCCTCAGGAATTACTCAGGTGGAAAAACGGGCTGTAAGAGATTCTGCAGAATCAGCAGGTGCACGCGAAGTTTTTCTAATAGAAGAACCTATGGCCGCGGCTATAGGAGTGGATCTCCCGGTCCAGGAACCCACTGGTAACATGATTATTGATATTGGCGGTGGCACTACAGAGGTGGCTATTATTTCCATGTCTGGCATTGTCTACAGCAAGTCGGTTCGTATTGCGGGAGATGAGATGGATGAAGCCATCGTTAACTATGTCAAAAAGAAATATAATCTTTTGATCGGTGAGCGGACTGCCGAAGAAGTAAAAATACAAATTGGTTCTGCCTACCCCATGAAAAAAAGAATGACCATGGAAGTCAAGGGTAGAGATCTTGTTGCAGGAATTCCTAAAACCCTGATTGTTTCGGATGAAGAAGTCCGAGAAGCATTAACCGAAACCTTTGGAACTATTGTCGAAGCGGTAAAGATTGCTCTAGAGCGCACACCTCCTGAACTTGCGGCTGATATCGTGGATAAAGGGGTAGTGGTGGCCGGCGGAGGTTCGCTGATTAAAGGATTAGATATCCTTCTCAAGGAAGCAACTGGCCTGCCGATAACCCTTGCAGTTGATCCGCTTTCCGCAGTTGCTTTGGGCGC
>JAJDBH010000219.1 GCA_029261455.1 Nitrospinaceae bacterium | reverse complement strand
CGTTCTATTAAACCGCTCCACATATGAGTTCTGAGTTGGCTTGCCAGGTTTGATAAACTCAAGCTGTATGCCGTGTTTATCTGCCCAATCCGCTAACGTGACAGAGATAAACTCTGGCCCATTATCCATCCTGATTTTTTTTCGGATAACCTCGCCAATCCACAATGCATTCTAATACTCGCACGACTCGTGCCGATGGCAGGCTCAGATCCACTTCAATCGCTAATGCTTCTCTGTTGTGATCATCTACCACATTAAATTTTCTGAACCGTCTTCCAGAAAATAGACTGTCAGACATAAAATCTATCGACCAACTATGATTTGACTCTCTGTATAATGGGTCTTCTTCGTTTGCGTTCTCCTTTTCTTCGCATTATGCAGGAGAACTCTAACTGCCACTGGTACTATTTTAAGGGAGGGTTACACTATGGTAAAGAAGGGGATTTCTTATCGTCCTTTAGGAAAACCAGGTTGTGTGCTGGAATCCATCACCTTCATGCCCCAACACAAACAACAAAATGCATTGCGTCCGCAAACGTAAAGATTTCGCCCGTCATTACGAAAACCGAGCCCAACATTAGTTGAACTCGGTTTGAAAATAGATGTTAGAAATAAAACAAGGCGTTAAATGCAACGGTATCTTGGGTATCTGTGCCTACGCCGTTATCATTTGTAAATGGAGTCGCATCCGAGTCATCGTGACGGTACTCAGCGCGGACGACCATATTATTGTTGATCCTAACTTCAGGGGTTAACGTGAAAGCTGTTAACTTTTGAGTCGTTGCGGAACGGAATCCGTCTTTATCATCAAAATGCTCACCTCGGAAATTAAGAGAAAACCATTCATTAACATCATAACGGACGATTCCGGAAATTCCCCACCACTGGGCATCCAGAGTGCGACCATTAGCGTTATCTTCTGAACCGTACAGAACGTTCAGATTTAAAGACACGCTTTTGCAAATACCGATGTTGGCAACAACGTCATAAAAATTTCTTAAGTCGCTCGTATTATTGGTGTCCCCAGTTTGTGATTCTGCGCTACCAAAATAATTAAAGAAAAGAGTCACGTTATCCACAGGGGCCCAGGAAATTTGACCACCAAACCCTTTTGCACTGTTGTTGTCGGTTTGGTTGTCTTGCCCGTTAGAGATCATACCTAAGACACCAATGGTGTCGCTCACGGCATATTTCATGCGAACGCCGGTATGAGTGAATGGACCGAAGTTAAATAGGAATGACCTGGAAAATGTATAGTTCCATCCATCGTATCCATCCATGACTTCTGCGCCGACATGGGTGGCAAACTTACCAAAATCGATCAAGAGTCCGTTGCCAATGGGTGCGTTGTATTGAACGAATCCTATCTGTAAATCAAAATCATCATCTGTAGTAACACCACCTGTGCCGGTAGACTTGTTTGTTTTTGGGCCGCTGAATCCGAACGTTAAGTCCGTTCGAAAACCAACATCGCCTATATTGCTGGCATCCTTTTTAAAGACCAGTTCACCCGTGTCAAATTTAAAAGAGTTGTCATCGTCATCATAAACGCGGAGATCATTGAGGTTGTCAGAGGGTTTATTGAAGTTATATGAATAGGAGGAACTGGCAAACCCATGAACCTCAATACCCTTCAATAATTCGAGAGCGGAATTTGCATAGGCTGTGCTTGTTAGTCCAAGAGCCATAAAAATAGAAACAAACAGGTTAACGATAAATCTTCTCATTGTCCTCTTCCTCCTTTAAGGATAAACTTTTTTTAATTAGATGTTTTATTCGGAGAGACTAACCTGATAATCAGACAGGCTTGCCTTTGATTTTCTTTGTGTCGATCAAAGCTTTCCCATCCATCAGAATTCCCCCGTTTAACCCGGATGTACAAAAAGGGCTTAATAGCTAGTAATCCAGCTATAAGCAGTGCATTACCTATCCGGTTTCTAAGACTTATGGATTTAATTGTTTTGAATTAGGTGTTAATTATACCAAGTTATATCCGGTTTCACCATGCTGAGTTGTATCCAGCCCCATTTCCTCGTCTTCGTCATCAACCCTGAACCCAATTGTTTTATCAATAACTACGACCAGAACGTAGGTGACAATGAAGGAATACGAGCCTGCTGCAAAGATGCCGACCAACTGGACCCAAAGCTGGCTGAAATTACCGGCCAGTAAGCCAGTGCCACCTATAGTGACGAATAAACCTGTAGCGAGAGCACCCCAAGCACCGCCAATTGCATGGATACCAAAAACATCGAGGGAATCGTCATAACCCACTTTGACTTTCATAATCACAGCGTAAAAACAGATCAATCCAGCGAGAAATCCTATTACCATTGCCCAAAGAGGCTCAACAAATCCTGCTGCCGGGGTGATGGCGACTAAACCTGCCACGATTCCGGATGCTGCGCCCAAGGCGCTGGCTTTTCCCACTTTGATATATTCGGCTACGAGCCAGCCGAGAAGCCCGGCTCCTGTTGCGACTTGGGTGTTGGTGAATGCCAGAACCGCCATTTCATCTGCCGCAAGAGCACTACCTGCGTTAAAGCCGAACCACCCGAACCATAAAAGCCCCGCCCCTAGGAGAGTGAGAGGTAAACTATGAGGGATCATGAGTTTTCCCGGAAAGCCCCGGCGTTTTTTAAGAACTAGGGCCGCGGCCAGTGCAGCGGTGCCTGAAGCGATATGAACTACCGTTCCTCCTGCAAAATCTAAAGCTCCCATGTCTCCCAGCCACCCACCACCCCAAACCCAATGGCAAATAGGATCATAAACTATGGTGGACCATATAAAAATGAAGACTATATAAGCTTTAAAGTCCACCCGCTCAGCCATTCCCCCACTGATAAGAGCCGCAGTGATGATGGCGAACATCAACTGGAACATGCTGAACAGATATTCCGGGATAGTGCCGGAAAGGGTTTTAAAATCAATGCCTATAAAGAGGACTTTGCTCAGGTCTCCGACAAAATGTCCGATATCGTTACCAAAGGCTAAAGAATAGCCAAAAAGCACCCATTGTATCGTGATGACTCCGAGCGGTATAAAACTGTGCATCAGTGTACTGAGAACATTCTTTCGCCGCACCATGCCGCCATAGAATAGTGCCAGGCCAGGAAGCATGAGCATCACCAGTGCCGAGGAAATCATTACCCAGGCTGTATCCGCGTAGCTGATTTTGCTGGTTTCCTCAGCTGATGCGATCGCAGGAAAGAGCATGAATAAAAAAGTCAGGGCGACCCTGCTCGGTTGAATTCTAAGTTTCATAAAACCCGATCTCCTAAATAAAGTAAAATAGGGGTGGTGGCTATTGGCCTTCTTGATGAGCTAGGTTTTCAATTCTTATACCAAAGAGAAAAACAGGGTTTGCGAGATCGAAAAAAAATCTATAACTATATTAAAAACAATTGTTTATGTTTGTATTTTGAGGTCGTTGAGGTAAGATAATTGGGATGGCTGTTACCGGATAATTGCTTGCTTAGCAAGCAGAGGCTCCCTAAAGCTGCTATAAAATACATCATTTTTTTATATGGACTCTGAGGTTTACAGCCGGCTTTTGTTTGACCAAGGTATTGCGTCAAAAATATGACCGATCAGGAAGAATTTTTCCCGGGAGTTTTGCGGGGTGAGTTTGGATAAAAAGTTTTAAGTTCTTTTGAAATAAGGGTTTTACTGTTTTCAGGGTGATGAGGTTCAGTTTGGCATATAAGTTGCTTAAACAAGAGGAAAGTGAATAAGTCCCTGAATTTTAATGTTTAACTTTTAATTTTTGTCGACCAAAAGGGGCAGGAGAGCGACTCATGGCAGAAGACGAGGACATACTAGAAGAACTTGAAGCGGCAGAGGCAACCGGTGGAAAAAAATCGATGGGTATGATCATCGGCATTTTAGTCGGTCTGCTGGTGCTGGGTGGCGGTGGTTATTACGCCTACATCAATTTTTTTCAGGAAAAGCCAGCCGAGGAAAAGCCGGCTGAAGGGGAGGCGACCGAAGAGGCGGCTCCGGTAGAGGAAGACGTCAACCTCGGTATCATGTATCCCTTGGATCCGTTTGTCGTCAACTTGGCGGGTAGCGAAGGAAAGCGTTTTCTTAAAGTTACTATTTCTCTGGAATTGAGCACCCCGGAAGTTCATGTGGAGCTAAAGGAAAATATCCAGAAAATTACGGATTCCATTTTGGTCTTGCTGAGTAGTAAAGCTTTTGAAGATGTCTACTCTGTACAGGGTAAGTTCAAACTCAAAGATGAAATCACCACCCGTGTGAATCGATTTTTGGTGGTGGGACATGTTAAGGATGCATATTTTACGGAATTTATAATTCAGTGATAAAATATAAGAGTCATTTAAAAGGCGTGAGTTATGAGTGAGGTTCTATCACAGGGCGAGGTTGATGCCTTATTAAGAGGTGTCGGCGACGGTGACATCGAGACCGAAACGGATGAAGCTCCGGAAGAAGTTTCCGGTATAGTTCCTTACGATCTTACCAGCCAAGAAAAAATTATTCGTGGTCGACTACCGACTCTGGATATTATCAATCAGATGTTTTCCCGATTGTTCAGGAAGACGTTTTCTACCCTGATGCGTAAATCTGTTGACGTTAGTACCGTTTCTACAGATACGATCAAGTTTGGCGATTTTCTTCGATCTCTTCCGGTACCCTCCAGTTTGCATATTTTTCGCATGGAACCTTTGCGTGGTCATGGTTTGATAGTTGTAGAAAGCAAACTGGTCTTCGCAGTGGTCGATACATTTTTTGGCGGATCAGGAGTCAAGGAAGCCAAGATAACCGGTCGAGATTTCAGCGCGATTGAAATCAGAATGACCAAGAGTGTTGTCTTAAGTGCTCTGGAAGACTTGGAAAAAGCTTGGCGGCCTGTGCATACCGTAACCACAAACTTTGTTCGTTCTGAAGTCAACCCGCAGTTTGCGGCTATTGTTCCTCCTACTGATATTGTACTGGTCATCTTGTTTGAAATTGAAATGGAGAACATTTCCGGGACGTTGACAATTTGTCTTCCCTATGCGGCGATAGAGCCGGTCATTCCCAAACTTAAAGCCCAGTTCCAGTCTGAAGAGATGGAAGTGGATCAGGTTTGGGTTCGTCGGCTCAGGACAGAGCTATTAACCACCGAAGTTGAAATAATCACCGAGTTGGGAACAGCGGTGATAACCCCTCAAGAACTTATGGGTTTCAAGGTCGGTGATACGCTTATGTTGGGCAATGATGTTACTGACCCATTAACTTTGAAAGTAGAACAGAATCCGAAGTTTAAAGGTTTTCCGGGTGTTTCCCGGGGAAATAAAGCGATACAAATAACTGAAGTGATCGAAAGGGAAGGATAAGATTATGGAAGATGAAAGCGCAAAAGAGGATTTTGAAGCTCTGGAAGATATCGAAGATATCGGTGATACGGATGATGATGAAGAAGGTGAAGATATAGGCGAGGCCGCAACTTCTTCAGGAGAAACCAAAAGCCTGGACCTTATCCTCGACATTCCCTTGACCGTGACCGTGGAGTTAGGTCGAAGCAAAATGTTGATCAACGATCTCCTGCAGTTAGGACAGGGTTCCGTAATAGAACTGACCAAGCTGGTGGGCGAACCTTTGGAAGTGCTTGTCAACCAGAAGCTGGTAGCCCGCGGTGAAGTAGTGGTGGTCAATGAAAAATTTGGTGTACGACTTACAGATATCGTTTCACCCATGGAACGCGTGCAGTCTCTGGCATAATACTGGCCGCAATGAAAATTCTTGCGGTCGGTTTTTCTGGTGTCGTCTCTCCTCGTGGTTCTTCCTGCCCTTAAACAGGCGTTATTCAAACTCCCTGCCTGTTGCAAAAAAAACTCAGAAAAAAATAAAATTCGTTAGTAATTGTTCCATTTAGGTACAACCTTTGCATTTTGTTGTTTTAAGACATGAAACTGTCGGTTTTTTGACTGAACTTAAAACAAGCAAGGGTATTGAAAATGAAACGTGCTTTAGGAATTCAATTGTTGGTTGGGATCTTTCTTTTATCTCTCACCACTCTGGCTGGAGCATCCAGTAAATGGGATTCTCTTAATCTACTGAAAAATGTAAAAACCAGCAAAGTAGATGATGGGCTTATCGTTCGGCTTGAATTTGAAAAGCCTGTTAGCGACTACAGCGAACCAGAGTTTTTTGACAAGTCCGTTCAGGTAGATTTCCCATTTGCTTTTATAAAGCCCGCAAAAAAATATTATCCCGCTGAGAGCTTTGCCCTGACAAAGGTATTTGCTGCCCAATACAACGCTCAAACGTTGCGCGTTCGGTTTCTTAAAAAAGACGCTACTGACATCAAGGATAGATTTCATCTTGTTAAGCAGGGACGATTTGTAATTGTCCGCCTTGATCAATCAGCATCTATTCCTCAATCAGTTTCTTCCCGCATAAATAGAAGTGAAGCAACCACTAGTGATGAGTTGATGGATGAAGATGCATTGTCGGAGTTTCTGGCACGGGCATCTGAAAAAATTCGCATGCAGAGTAGACAGAATACCGCAGATACGAAAGAACCGGAAGTAACAGAAGCACCTGTTAAAAACAGAGAGCCAAAAAAAGAGGTGCCGGTTGCTGATATTAAAGTGACCCGGGCGGGAATGGGCGTGGAGCCGTTAGTCGAGCGTATCAGAAGGGCCGCTCTGTCAGATTCCCCCACAGAGAAAAAAGAGAATGAGAATAAAACAAAAACGGGCCGTTCCACAGAAAAGAAAAGTCCGATGTTTTCTTTGAAGGATTCGCGACCAACAGGAAAACCCATCGAACTGGTTCCTTCCAGCATGAAAATGTTTTCCATGCTTGCTTTGGTGCTTGGAATTATATTTCTTTTGTTTTTTGGTTTTAAGAAATTTGTGTTGAAAAACACAGTGTTTGGGGGCGGTGAAAAACTAGTGAATGTTCTGGGGAGCGGGTTTATAGGACCCAAAAAGAATATTGTCCTGGTTGAAGTTGCCGGGGAAGTGTTGGTGCTGGGAATGTCACAGGATCATATAGCACTACTCACCAGCATTACCGATCCAGAAAAAATTGAGGATATCAAAACTGCAGGAGGTAAAGGCGGTAGCGGATTGAACTGGAATCAGGCAAATCGTCAGTCAGAAAAAACCGGAGCACCTGCAGGGAAAATGGCTAGTCAGTTCTCAAACTATATGAAACAGTTTTCCGGTTCCGAAAAAATCACTAAAGAAAAATCTGTGGCTGATGTGACGAACCAAATCAGACAGCAAATGGGAAGGTTTAAAAGCGCAAGCGCATGAATATAAAAAGAATCAGTCTGCTTTTAATTGTTTCTATTGTTGTGGGGGTTATCCCTGCTGAAGCTATACCGCTTCCTTCTCTTCAGTTGGGGATGGAAGATATTGACGACCCTGGGAAAGTTTCCAGTGCTTTGCAGATTCTATTTCTACTCACAATCCTGACACTGGCACCATCGATCTTGATTATGACCACGTCCTTTGCCCGGATTATCATTGTTTTATCTTTTCTACGGCAGGCGATGGGTACTCAACAAACCCCGCCAACACAGGTTTTGATTGGTTTAGGTTTGTTTCTAACACTTTTTGTCATGGGTCCGACCTGGAGTGAAATTAATCAGAATGCTCTGCAACCTTATTTGAATGAAGAAATATCTCAAATGGATGCTTTAAAATTAGCGGAGGCTCCATTAAAGAATTTCATGCTGGCGCAAACCAGAGAGAAAGATCTCTCGTTGTTTGTGAATTTGGGCGATGGAGAGCGCGGCAGCGATAGTGAGGTGGAGATTCAATCCTTGATTCCTGCATTCATTATTAGTGAGTTGAAAACAGCCTTCCAGATCGGGTTTTTGATCTATATCCCATTTTTGATTCTGGACATGGTTGTAGCCAGCATACTTTTATCTATGGGTATGATGATGCTTCCTCCTGTTCTGATTTCTCTTCCCTTTAAGCTGATGTTGTTCGTGATGGTGGATGGCTGGTATCTCATAGTGGGTTCACTGATTAGAAGCTTTGGAGGCTAAATACAAATGACCCAGGCATTTATTATTGATTTTGCGATGGAGAGTATTAAAACTACTCTGCTTTTATCCTCTCCCATGCTGGGGTTTGGGTTGATTACTGGTCTTGCAGTCTCTATTTTCCAAGCAGTCACATCGATTCAAGAGTTGACCTTAACCTTCATTCCAAAAATTCTGGCAGTATTTTTATCGGTTTTATTGTTTTTCCCCTGGTTGATGCAGTTGATGATCAGCTTCACTTCTAAAGTTCTGATTAACTTTCCTGAATACATTCAGTAATGGATATTTTCAATCTCAACTATGCCGAGTTTGAAAGATTCCTGTTTGTGTTTTTCAGGGTAGGAGCCCTGATTCTTTTTGTCCCGATATTGGGGAGTCGGCAAATTCCTCCTGTCTTGAAGATTGGGTTCATATTTTTTATTGCCATCGTGACTTTTCCGTTGGTGAAGGACCAACCATTGCCAGAGCCGCGCGGCATGATTGAGCTAGCCGTTTTTCTCATTATGGATGTGACCATTGGCTTGGCCATTGCCTATATTGCGCGTTTGATTTTTGCTGCGGTTCAGGTTGCGGGAACGGTTGTGGATTTTCAAATGGGTTTTGGTGTGGTGAACGTTATCGACCCACAAACGGAAACACAGGTGTCGGTCACCGCTCAGTTTCATAATATTTTGGCGGTATTGATTTTTCTTGCAACCGACGCACACCACTTCATCATCCAGGCAATCGTTGACAGCTTCTTTATTCTTAATCCTGCCGAGATTAACTTCGCCAGCATCACCCCGGAATACATGCTTTATCTTTTTTCGGGAACTTTCGCCACTGCTGTAAAAATTGCGGCTCCTATCATGGCGATTCTTTTCTTCCTTAGCGTTGGCCTGGGTTTGGTTGCTAGAACGGTTCCTCAAATGAATGTGTTCATTGTAGGTTTTCCTCTGCAAATCGGTGTGGGACTTTTAATGGTCGGTCTGTCGATGTCTTTTTTCAGTATTCTGGTTCAGGATCAAATGTATCAGTTGCCTGTCAAGTTCATGGGCTTACTACGAGGCTTATAACCTATGGCTGAGGACAATAAAGACCAAAAGACTGAGGAACCGACATCCAAACGTGTTACCGATACTGAGAAAAAGGGTAACTTTGCTCACAGTCGGGAGATTAATTCCTCCTTCATTCTACTAGCAGCACTTCTTGGTTTTATGATTTTGGGAGAACAAAGTACCCGCCATGTTATGGGTTCTTGGACTGAGATGTTCGCCGAGTCCTGGACTTTGAAACTGACGCCTGAAGAGATATTCAAAGTCACCGTAAATGCGATGAAGGCATTTTTAAATATCGCTGCCCCCTTCTTGTTAATCATTATGTTTGCCGGACTTATGTCCAACATAGTTCAGATTGGTGGTTTGCGCTTCTCCTCTCATCCATTAGTTCCTAAGTTTAGCAAGCTGAGCCCACTTAAAGGTTTTGGTCGGATTTTTTCTAAAAACTCTGTGATGGAGTTGTTTAAATCTCTTTTTAAAGTAGGGATTATCTCAGTGATTTCCTACTATGTAATAAAGTCACATTGGAAAGAGATCCCTCCTTTGATGGGGTTCGGAGTGGGGCAGATTCTTTCATTTATGGGGTTTGTTGCATTAGAAATCATTTTCAATGTTTTGCTGGTTATGATTTTTCTTGCTCTTCTTGATTTTGCATTCCAGAAGTTTACTTATATGGAAAACCTTCGTATGACCAAGCAGGAAATTAAGGAAGAAAGAAAAGAGACAGATGGTAACCCACAAATTAAACAGCGAATTCGAACGGTACAAATGGAGATGGCCCGAAAACGCATGATGTCAGCCGTTCCTGAAGCGGATGTGATAGTTACCAACCCAACACATATTTCCATTGCTATCAAATACGACACCCTGAATTTTGCGGCCCCTTTGGTAGTTGCCAAAGGTGTTGGCCCCATCGCAATGCGTATTCGGGAAATTGCCAAGGAAAATAATATTCCTCTAGTGGAGGACAAGCCTTTAGCGCGTACCTTGAACAAAACGGTTGAGGTGGGACAGATGATTCCAGCCAGTCTCTATAAAGCGGTGGCGGAGATTCTAGCTTACGTTTATAAACTGAAACATTCATTTTAGGTATGGACCTTGCAGTATATAATTTTTAAAGGATTTAGGCAGGAACCCGGACTTCAGAAATTCGGCGGGGATGGTTTCAAGGCCTTTATTTAAAAAGACTTTAGTTTTTTTGCCGTCACTTTAGACGGTGTCAAATTTTTGAAAGATTGGAAATATAGATCATGGCGCAATCGAGTGTTATAAAACTTTTGGCTCAAAGACCGCAGGAGTTAATGGTTGCGGCGGGAATTGTTACGATTCTGGGAGTCATGGTGATGCCGATTCCCACCGTATTTTTAGATCTTTTGCTTTCTTTTAGCATTACTTTTGCGCTGATTGTGCTCATGGTGGCGGTGTTTATGCTTTCTCCGCTGGAGTTTTCCGTATTTCCTGCTCTTTTACTTATCATTACATTGCT
>JAJDBH010000218.1 GCA_029261455.1 Nitrospinaceae bacterium | reverse complement strand
TCTCTATCTGATAGCCTTCTCCAAATTAATTCCGGAAAAAACTCTCATATAAAGATTTTCAGGTAATTTGTGCGACTCGGTAATAATAGTGCCTGGCACCACTAATTGCAACACTATTTTTAATAAATATTCATATTGTTTTATTTTATCAATAGTACCTTTAAAAACAATGATATTTTAAGTCTGAAAAAGGCTTTCTAGGAGCTCGATGCTGAGGTTTGTTTGTCTAAGTAGCACTATATTTAGTATTAGTGGTGAATTCGAACCACTAAATATAGGAGTGTTTTCTACCTTTATCATGCACTGACTTGTTTCTATGAGTGGATTGTGGAGTATGATTTTACAGTAGACGGGTGAAAAAGAGGCTAGTTTTTGATCTTGGTTACACTTTCAAGTATTTTTAGAATCTTATCCATCTCGTAGCTCTTCAATAAATCTTCCAGATGTTTGGCTAATTGCTCTGAGGCTCCGCCTTTTAGGCTCAATTCGTCCAAGGTTCTTTCGAGTTCTGTTACTGAATTCAACTTCGCGGAATTTGTCATCTTGTCATGCAGGGCTTCTGGTATGGAGACTTGGGATAGGTCCAGTTCTTCTATTGATGATGGCTCTATTTCATTGGCTTCATAAATAAACTCTATGTCGAGTAACTTGTTGAGACAGTTGAATATTTCCTCTTCCTTGAAAGGCTTGGATATATATTCATGGAACCCCATGCCTAGATAGTGTTTGCGCCTTTGGTCTAATACGGATGCGGTGATAGCTACTACCTTGATCTGGTCATTCCCAAACTCCTGCTGGATCAACTTGAGGGCTTCCTCGCCCCGCATGATTGGCATACGCATGTCCATGAATACAATGTCAGGCTCATGAGCTATTGCTTTTTCTACCCCCTCTTTGCCGTTCTGGGCTTCAATGGTTTCTACCCTGATATCTAATAGTAGTTTTGAGAGGACATCCCGGTTTTCTTTAACATCATCCACAATCAATGCCTTGACCTTATACCCCGGAGCCAGATGAAGTATGGAGTTGGTATTGTTCAACTTTATAGTCTCCCCCAATGCAGCAGGAAGGTTCAAGGTGAAATGAAAACTCGATCCTTTATGAATTTTTGATTCAAGTAATAAATCTGAACCCATAAGCTGCAATTGTTTTTTTGCAATGGCCAAGCCCAGGCCAGTGCCACCCCTATCCGCTTTTTGCTCATTTTGCTGAAAAGCCTCAAATATTTTTTCTTGCGCCTCAATGGGAATGCCGCTACCGGTGTCGGTAATGTTAAAGCGATATTGATTGCCTTCAACTCTTGTTACGGTGAATAAAACTTCTCCCGATTCGGTGAATTTGATGGCGTTGCCCAAAAGGTTGACCAGAACCTGCCTCAACTTGGTTTCATCGCCGTGAACCAGAACCGGGTTGGAAAAGCTACTGGCCTTCCATCGCAACTGTTTTTGTTTACACCGAAGCTCAAACAGAGTGGAAAGGTTGTTGATCAATTCATCGAGATCGAAATCGATCAAATTCAATTCCATTTTCCCGGCTTCAATCTTGGATATGTCCAGGATCTCGTTGATCATTGTAAGAAGGTTTTGTCCACTGTTGTCGATGGTTCTGATGGCATCCTTGGTATCTTTGTCTAACTCCTTTTTTCTGAGAAGTATCTGGGAGTAGCCCAGAACAGCATTCATGGGAGTGCGGATTTCGTGACTCATATTCGCCAGAAACATGCTCTTCGCCTTATTTGCGGAATCTGCCTCTATTTTTGCTTCGTCCAGATCCTTATTGATTTGCTCCAGATAAACTGTTTTTTCCTGAAGCTCTTGATTCATAGTGTCTGCATAGTCAACAGCACGTTTGTTTGATCTGGAAAGTATTACGAATAAGGCTAAGAGTAAGGAGTCAATGATGACCCCTCCAACCAATATCATCATGGGTTGATCGTTGGCGGCAAAGCTACGAAACGATTTAGTGCTGCGAATATCAAAAACCCAGGTTCTTCCATAAAAATCCATGTTGTAATTCTTACTGAATAAGGGGCGAGGATCATAGCCTTCGTTTGAAGCTACATGTTCATCGTAAAGTAATTCAGTGGTATCACTAATTTGAATGCCGACATCGCGTTTTTCTTTTTGGAGCATACCCAGCATCAGTTTTTTTACTACGAATGGGGCATAAACCAATCCCGTCAGGTTTTTTTTTCGCTCTTCCAGAGATCCGAAAGCATTGTCTTTGTAAAATGGGGCGTAAAATAAAAACCCTGGAGTCTTTCCCGTATCTTGCACTAATGTAATGGGGCCTGTGATTTGCGCTAAGCCTGTATCACGCGCTTTTGTAGCTGCTGTGTAGCGATTTATTTCATGAGCTATATCCAGGCCGACGGCCTTGGAATTGACGCTTATAGGCTCGATGTAGGTGATAGGAAAAAACTCTTTATTACTATGCTTTGGATGAATGCGGTAGTCTGGCCGTTGTTGCCGTTGTTCTTCCAAATAAGTACTCAACCTTTGTGGTGAGACGAAGTGAATCACTCCGATTCCATTGATACCGGGATACTTAATATCTATACGAAGACTTTCTGCAAATATATGCCAGTCCTGATAGGATATGTCTCCGCCCTTGGCCTGAATAGCCGCGACTCCTCCCCATAGACCATCTTCATATTGCTTTATACGTTCGGAGATGAGTTCGACCACATGATCTGCTTCTCGAAGAAACTCGATCCTGTTTTTTTCCTCAACCTGCTTCTTTGAAAAATACCAGGCAAAGAGGGTCAGGAGAATTGAAAGAAGAACGACTAACCAATGATACCAGTGCAGAGCTACGCCTCTTTCAATTGATTTTCTATGAAATGTATTAACTTCGCTCACTCGCACACCTGTTTGAACAGCCGAGTTTTCGATTAATTTTCTTATTCACGATATAGATCAAAACTTAATTTTTAAACCTCCTGCAACACCAAATCCGTCTAATGCCGTATTGGCATCTTCAAACTCATTGTATCGAGTCTCAAGAACTAAATCGAAAGTTTTATCAATCTTGAAATTGATTTGTGGTTCGAACAGCCAGCGATTGTCCGTATCATTCTCCAAGTTCAAGTCTGCAAAGCCTGAGATGAATATTCTCTCTGTTAATTGCAGACTGTAGATCAGGCTGACTTGACTGCCAGTGCCATCCGTTTCATATGGGTGGTATCGCCACTCAAACCAACTTTTATTGCCGTGAAGAAAAGGCACCTCATGCTTGTATGTCAAGCCAGGTCGGACTACGGTATTGTCAGTTCCATTTGCATCGTTGTACTCAATTTCAAAACCCAAACCTTTCCATGCAGATTGCGCATTAGGAAAGAAGGGTCGCTTCAGCCGGTATTCGATGAAATATCGGGTTAAATCAAAACGTTGGTCGGAATTGTTTTGCTCCGAATGCACATCGACAAAACCCCAAATATTGAAACCCCAGGGCAGAGCAGGGAGACTGGTTTGTACATTTAAAGTAGTGTAGTCCCGACTGTCGAAATAATAAGTCAGGTTAACCTTTGCGGGATTGCTTTTACTGGCCTCAGCAATTGTTGAGAAGGTGAATAAAAATATAAGAAAAAGGGTGAACGATATTTCATTAAGGAGAGTTTCTCGTTTTTCTAAGAGTAATGTCAAAATGGATACCTTTCGTGTCTATTAACTAAGATTCTTATTAGGCAAGCAAGCTCCATACCGAACACGGAACATTTGGTGAAAGTGTTGTTATGTAGGCCTGTTAGGGTTTTGGGAGGTGAGACGGGAGGGAGATTTGATCTGTTTTGTTTTACAAAGCGGGCTTTTGGTGAAAAATGTTTACATTTGGCTTTGGTTGTCTAATTTGGATAAGTAGGCATGAAGGGCTATCAAATGAGAGCTAAGGGGAGGTTAATCATTGGTAGTGGGTATCATTTCGAGTACTTCGGTAATCCCTGTCATATCGTATTTAGCCATCAAATTATCAAGGTGCTCGATCAGTTGTTGTGATGTGCCTTTCTTTTGTTTCAGTTCGTTTAAGTTTTTTTCGAAAAGGGTGATGCTATTGACCTCGGCTGCTTCCATCAACAGTTTGCGCAGGTCTTTTGGTATAGAGACTTGGCTAAGGTCCAGCACATCTATCGAGGATGACTTTACTTGAAGAGTCTCTTCATCTTCATAAACGAAGTTGGCATCGAGTAATTTTTTGAGGCAGTTAAATATTTCCTCAATTTTAAAGGGTTTGGATATATATTCATGAAAACCCATATCTAGATAATGCTCACGGTTTCGGTCGAGAGCAGATGCTGTGATGGCTACTACTTTGATCTGATCAAGCTCCTGTTGGATCAAATTAAGTGCTTCCTGGCCTCGCATGACGGGCATACGCATGTCCATGAATATAATGTCAGGGCGATGCTCTTTTGCTTTTTCCACCCCCTCTTTGCCGTTTTCGGCTTCTATAATTTGTACTCCGATACTTGATAGTAACTGCGAAAGGACTTCCCGGTTTTCCTGGATATCGTCTACGACAAGGGCTTTGATTCGGCATTCTGGAGCAAGGTGAAGTATGGAGTCGGCATTTGCCGTATGTTTTATGATATCCCCTGCAGCCGGTGAGAGATGCAGGGTGAAATAGAATTTCGTTCCTTCATTAACTTTGGATTCAAGAAATAAATTTGAACCCATAAGCTGTAATTGCTTTTTGGCAATGGCCAAGCCCAGCCCTGTGCCGCCATTTGCGCTGCCTGCATCGTCTTGTTGGAATGCGTCAAAAATCTTTTCTTGTGCCTCAAGGGGAATGCCGCGCCCAGTATCAGTAATGTCAAAGCGATACTGGTCATTCTCCAAGGCCGTCACGGTGAAAGTAACCTCACCATCGTTAGTGAATTTTATGGCATTTCCCAATAGATTGACCAGAACCTGTCGCAATTTTGTTTCATCGCTATGAACCGGAAGAGGGTCGAAAAATCCCTCAACGGTCCACTGTAAATTTTTTTCTTTGCAGCGAAGTTCGAACAGATTGGAAAGGTTACGGATTAAATCATCAAGGTCGAAATCGTTTGGATTCAGTTCCATTTTTCCGGCTTCAATCTTGGATATATCCAGAACTTCATTGATCATCTTCAGCAGGTTTTTGCTACTGCTGTCTATGGTTTTGATAGCGTCCTTGGTATCCTTGTCTAACGTTTTCTTTCTGAGAAGTATCTGTGAATAACCAAGAACCGCATTCATAGGAGTGCGAATTTCATGACTCATATTGGCGAGGAATAAGGACTTGGCGCGATTTGCTTTTTCAGCTTCGAACTTTGAAAACTCAAGTTTTCTGCGAGCTTCTTCTAGATCTGCTGTGCGAGTTGAAACTTCATGTTCTATGAGTCGCGTTCTGGAGCTATTCAATTCAAAAATGATAGAAATAAAAATGAAAAGACCTAAAACTCCTGCGCTTCCCAGAATGGCATAACCAATATTAAAACCATCCCCAAAACTTGAACTTCCTTGCCAGACAATTGTCCATAAGCGTCCGGAAAAATTAATCTGGCTGGTGACTTGTAGCGGAGATGCAGTGATTAAATTACCATAAAGTTTATTTTCTTCGTTGAGTTCATTGTTTTTGAAAATGGCTAGAGTAAGTCCTTTACTGAGCGAAGGGACGATCATCTTATCGACCATGTCTCCGACACGATAAACACCTGAAATAAATCCCTTCAGATTCTTCCGGCGTTCGCTTCGTGTTTCGGGAACACCGTCTTTGCCATAAAATGGGACAAAAATCAAAACCCCGGCCTGTCGTTGTTTTTCCTGAACCAAGGTGATTTTATCCGTTGCAAGTGGCTTCCCCTGGTCGCGGGCTTCATTTAGCGATTTGTGACGTGCAGGATTGCTGGCCAGGTCAAAACCCCATGCCTTTTCATTTCCCTGTAGGGGCTCAATATAATAAACCGGAACATATTCGGCACTAGAACCTGCTCTGTCCATATTTCCATCCATTGATTTTTCTTTAAATGAAAAGCTGGGAAAGAACTTGTTTCTAATGTTATCTTCGTAGCCTTTACGTTCGGCTGCAGAAACCCGAGGATTCCAGCTCAAGGCCTTTATGAAGGTGTAATTTCTGAGGATAGGGATGGTGTATAACTTGAATTCATTTGAATCGACATGAGTTGATGCTTCGAAAAAAGACCGGACACCTACCAGAACCTGCTCATTAACTTCCAGCTTTCCCTGGAAAATGAACATTTCTTTTTGCACTTGGTGGTTGAATTGATTCAACCAAATATTTTTTTGCTGAACCCAAATAAGCAGGAATGTTAGAGCGGAAAGAATTAATCCGATAGCCAGCAATAATTTAGTATGTTTGCCTAAACTTGCATATCTTGTATTCATGTTGCCCTTAAAGCTTTTTGTTTTCTATATGTGGTTTATTTGGAGAATCACAGTACGCTCTTCTATTGATTTTTACCTGCGGCACTTTCTTGCCCACATGAGCTTTTTAATAGTGTCATGGTTGGAGGGGGAATTGTCGATTGAAATCTGTATGACGAGCGGAAGGGTGAGGGAAGAGTTATAAGTGTTGCTTTAGATTGTTGGCCTATTTTTTCAGAGTGCTTGCTCGATGAGTGATCAGCCAATAAGAAATACCCAGACAGAGAACTAATACTCCATATAGCACAACATCCATAGTTTTTGCGGGGGAGAGGGAGAATATAAGTATTTTCCGAATGAGTGCCGCAATGGCAAGCGTTAAAAAACCTTCGAGGGCGAAGCTTCCTCCACGCAGGTGATTCATTTCCTGATGAATCAATTCGATGGCTGCCCATAGAATCAGCAGGCTTCCTAATACGGTCAAAATACCTGCTTCTATTGTATTCTGTCCTGAAAATAGCAGGTAGACGTCATACCCGAACAGTCCAACCGCAAAAAAGGCCACGATAACCAGGGCTCCAGCCAGTAAATAATTAAAATAGGAACTGGTTTTTTTTAGTAAGCCCAATAATGTTTTTTCAGTGGGAGAGAGGGATAGGAAGCGGCTCATCTCCTCTTGACGATAAGAGCTTGTTAGAGCATCTAGATTGATATCTAGAATTTTCTCAAAGGCTTTTACTTTATCTGCTAAGTTCTCGCTCTCCAGGCAGTGTTGATGAATGTGTCCCAAGGTGAAAACTCGTACATAGTTGAATGCCGCATTCACATAATGGGTAGGAAGCCCTAATTTGACATGGATCTCACCAATTTTATATAGTTTTAAAAAATATGAAATATCATAAGTGCCATTGAATAGATCTAAATACCATTCTCTAATCTTGCCTCGGTGCCGACTCAGCACCTCCTCGTCCTTAAGGAAATCTGCCGTTTTGCCAAAACTCCAGATAAACTCGTAAAACCCCTCTAAAAACTCATCGGTCAAGGACTCGATCTGAGGTTTCATTTGGATCAACAGTGCCTCGTCATCCTTTGTGAATTTATAATGAGCTTTTAGGGCAGGGTAATCATTTTGATTAGTTTCGTCCATTGCGGTCGATGTCCTTAAGTCCGTTTTAAGAGCGTGAATACTTTATAGCTTCAAAGTCACGATTCTCGGGGGTGATTCCCATGCGTAACTGAAAACTGCCAGCTATATTTCTTGCCAATCTCTTTGCTTCCTCTGCATTCTGGCCGGAAAAGTTTTCATCAATGGTCTGGGTAAATATTCTAACCCATATTGCAAAATGTTCCTTATTTAAAGATAAGTTCAGATGTTTCTGAAATGGGTTTCCACTGTAATCACTGAAGCCAAAAAGGAGTCTTTCCCAGAACTGATACATGGTTGGCAAATGTTCCTGCCAGTCACTGATGACTTGCTCAAAAATAGGGCCAAGCAGTGGGTCTTTCTTGGCATTGCTGTAAAATGAATTGACCATACGCTGAACACCCTCTCCAGATTGGATGTCGAGCTTGTTGTTGAGCGAATCTGAATTATTCATGTGTGGCTCCTGATATTTTCGCATCCAGATAAAAAGATGAGTTTATCTTTTATTGTCTGAGTGTATAGGCTCAGAAAAAAGATGTCAATCTCTTTTGTTGGGTTTGATTAGTATGTCGGGGGGGGTAACAAGTTATTCGAGTCCGCTAAAAGTTTCGAGATCACTAATATGCGGGAGGAAATCAATCGCTAGAAACCTCTGTTTCTTCGATCATTTGCAGGCTTTTGAGGGTATAAAGTTTGTGATAGAGGCCTTCTATCTCCATAAGCTGAGAATGGGTTCCGCTTTCTACCAACTGACCTCGGTCCATCACAATGATGCGGTCTGCGTTGTGAATAGTGGAAAGCCGATGGGCGATGATGAAAGAGGTCCGGCCTTCCATCAGTCGTTCCAGTGCATCCTGAATCAATAGTTCTGATTCGTTATCAAGTGCTGAGGTGGCCTCGTCGAGTACCAGTATATGCGGGTTTTTCAAGATCGCACGGGCAATGGCGATGCGCTGCCTTTGTCCTGCTGACAGGCGAATTCCTTTCTCACCAACCACGGTTTCGTATCCATCAGGGCACTCCATGATGAAATTATGAGCGTTGGCAGCTTTCGCGGACTTTATAAGCTCTTCTTTAGTTACGCCTGGTTTTGCGTACTCAATATTTTCCAGAATGGTGCCGCCGAACAGGATCGTCTCTTGTGGCACGATGCCAATCTGCCGCCAGTAGCTGGTCAGTTGCACAGATTCCAGAGGAAAGCCGTCGATGCGGATTTCTCCCGATACGGGATCATAAAATCGATGCAGAAGTTGCACAAGCGTGCTTTTCCCCGCACCACTTGGGCCTACGAGGGCCACAGTTTGACCAGGTTCCACTGTAAAGCTAATACCCTTTATTATTTCCTGATCTTCCCGGTAATGAAAATGGACATTATCAAATTCAACTTTACCGGTTAATTCGGGGATGGGTTTGGCACCCGGAGTGTCGCGGACTTCTCCCTTCATATCGAGAATTTCAAAGACTCGTTTACTGGCTCCAATACCTTCCTGCACTCGTGCATAGAGACGTGCGAAACTTCCCATGGGTCCAGCTATGATTGTGGCGTAAAGGATAAAGGCGATGAGTTCACCGGGACTGATCGCCCCGAGAATCACTTCTCGTCCGCCATACCAGAGCAGGATGAGCGAGGTGGAAAAAGCGATGAAGCCAATGCTGGGTCCAAAAAACGATGAGATGATGACGCGTTTTTTAGCGGACTGGTAACTGTCTTCTAAGGCATTGCTGAATCGTTCGTTTTCCAGCTTTTCTCGGACAAAGGATTTTACCACCTGGATGCAGGAGATATTTTCTTCTAAAATGGTTGTGGAAACGGCCAGCTTATCCTGGATTTCGGTCGAAAGTTTTTTCAGCCTGCGCCCAAAGGTGCGGGCAAACACTACGAGAACCGGGGCCAGCACTAGGATCAGTCCCGTCAACTTCCAGTTCATATAAGTAATAATAATGATTCCACCAAACAGGCGAATGGATTGCTGAAGCAGGGTGGCGGGCAGGTCTGTGACGATATTTTCGATGGTGGTGATATCGTTGGTCATGCGTGAGACAATTTCGCCGGTTCTACGCTTCACAAAAAAACTAAGCGAAAGAGTGTGCAGATGCCGGAACAGCTTGATACGGAAATCGGTGATGGCGCGTTTTTCGGTTAGATCAAACAGGTAGTTGTGTGCAGTGGTAAAGACAAGTTGAAGTAAGAACAATCCGGCAATACTTAGGGTGAGGGTGTTCATCAACGCCATGTTCTTTTCAACCATGACCACATCCACCAGTTTTTTAATATAGAGCGGTACTGCAAGGTTGGTAAGGGAGGCGATCACCAGACAGACAGCACCGACAATCAATGCCTGTTTGTAAGGCGATAGTAGTATAAGAAGTCTTTTATAATTTTTCATGCGAGTAATGTTTTTTGCATTGGAATTGCAACACTGTATCATAACCGGCGTTGCTGCCGGTGGTAATGTGCCAGGGCTTTGTAACCTTGCGAGGCACGATAGTTAAGGTTAAATATCACGTCTGCGAGTGAAGAATTGTCTCGCCCGGTTCCACGTAGACTTGTTGTTCGTGAAAAGGATAAAGGTTTTGCCAAACAAACTTGCGATAATTTTTTCAGATATCAAGATTCAGCACACGGTTTTCGCCTTGCCGTTTGCGGTGATGAGTGCGTTTCTTGCTGCCGGCGGAATGCCGGAAGTGGAACAACTGATTTGGATCGTGGTCTGCATGGTGGGAGCGAGAAGTGCGGCGATGGCTTTTAATCGAATTGTGGATGCACGTGTTGACGCTAAGAATCCGCGCACCCTTGAACGGGCTTTGCCTTCGGGGCAGGTTGGCATTGGCAGCTACTGGGCTTTCCTGATTGCGTCATCCATCCTTTTTATCTTTTCCGCATGGATGCTGAACTCACTGGCTTTTTATCTTTCCCCTGTGGCTTTGGTCATAGTGTTTTTTTATTCCTTAACTAAGCGATTTACTGCATTTTCTCATTTTTGGTTGGGACTTGCCATTTCTGTTGCACCAGTCGGTGCCTGGGTCGCTATCCGGGAAGAAATTTCTTTCACGTCCCTCTTGTTGGGTGCGGCGGTGGTTTTCTGGTTGATCGGATTCGATATTCTATATTCATGTATGGATGTCGAGGCGGATCGAATAAACCGATTGCACTCTATTCCGCAGCGATTTGGGGTCGAGATGGCTTTGAAAATCGCTTGGGCTTCGCACGCCGTGATGGTGGTGTTCCTTTTGACGTTATTAGAACTAACGGTTCTCTTGGGCCCTGTTTATTTAGCAGGGGTGGTGCTGGTGGCCGGTCTTCTTATATATGAACATTCGCTGGTCAAGAAAGATGACTTATCGAAAGTGAACATGGCCTTCTTCAATGTGAATGGAATCATCAGCATCGGTTTAATGGTCTTTGTGATTGTCGATTGTGTGTTGATATAAAACATATGCGGCATATATTTTTTTGATTTCGAAGGAAGTTTTCTAATGAGCTGGATCTACCTATTCACAGCAGGGGTTTTTGAAATTGGTTTTACCACTTTCTTGAAATTGTCGGACAATTTCTCCAAACTATGGCCGACGATTGGTTTTCTGGTTTTTTCCATGGCAAGCTTTTTGTTTCTTGCCAAAGCCATGCATACGATTCCTTTGGGCACGGCCTATGCTGTATGGACCGGTATTGGAGCGTTTGGAACCGCCGTCATCGGGATTTATTTCTTCAACGATCCTTTGAGTTTGTTACGGGTTTTTTTTCTGGCTCTGCTGGTTGCATCGGTGGTTGGGCTCAAACTGGTCTCTTAATTGAGGGGGATTGGTTTCGAAAAGCCTGTGTTCGTATTAGTGATGGTCCATCGCAAATGTAACAAACCGAAACGCGTGACAAATTTGGGTTTGATTGTAAACTTCGTTTAGCTATCCTCTCGGATAAAAGTAAAAATTAACATACAAGTCCTTACCTGTTGTTTTCCCGTATCTCACCTTAGTGCTTAAAACTCAAGGAGTTAAATATTTTCTGCACGTTGGGCATGAACTTTGCTTTATAACTGTTCAAGAATGGGAGGAAGGGTTTTAGATCCCATTGGAATTAGTTGTTTTTGTGATGAATTGAATGCCAGTATTTTGCTCCTTCGGGAATGGTAGGTTATAATGTCAAATTCCTGATTTTTCGACTTTTGGAGTTTTAAGAGATGCTTTTTGAATTTGAAGATTCAACGCTACAGCCCATTTATGAAAAAGTAATGTCCGGGACCCGGCTTTCCTATGAAGACGGAGTAACTTTATGGAAAACCCCCGATCTGTTGGGCGTGGGGTATATGGCTAATATAGTTCGGGAAAGGTTGAATGGAGACAAGACTTACTTCATTCACAACCGGCATATTAACCCGACAAATGTTTGTGTTCTCAGTTGTCAGTTTTGTGCTTTTGGGGTTAAGGCTGACAATCCTACGGCTTATGAGAAGTCATTGACAGAAATTTTCTCGGATGCTGAAAAATATAACGGCGGAGACGTCAGCGAGTTTCATATCGTTGGTGGTCTTCATCCTGATTATCCGTTTGAGTATTACCTTGACCT
The DNA here is from genome assembly GCA_029261455.1 of Nitrospinaceae bacterium. Lineage (GTDB taxonomy): Bacteria > Nitrospinota > Nitrospinia > Nitrospinales > VA-1 > LS-NOB. The sequence continues at coordinate 6,297 of JAJDBH010000218.1, read as the reverse complement.
GTTGAGGGGATTGAAAGAACGCTTTCCGGCGGTTCATATACAGGCCTATACAGCTGTTGAGTTGGAATACCTTTCTCGCTTGGCGAATCTTCCGATAAAAGAAACGTTGGAGGTTTTAAAGGAGGCTGGTTTAGGTTCCATCCCTGGTGGTGGTGCAGAAATTTTCGCAAAACGAGTGCGCAGGAAAATATGCGGAGACAAGATTACAGGGGAAGAATGGTTGCAGGTTCATAAAACTGCTCATCTTATCGGGATGAAAAGTAATGCCACCATGCTTTATGGGCATTTGGAAACTGTCGAAGAGCGATCGGATCATTTGGTGCGCCTGAGAGAGCTGCAGGACCAGACTCAAGGATTTGTCACGTTTATTCCTTTAGCGTTTCATCCTGAAAATACAGTATTAGATTTTTTGAAAACCACTCCAGGGCAGTTAGACCTTAGAGCTTTGGCCGTTTCCAGGCTGATGCTGGATAACTTTCCACATGTGAAAGCATTCTGGATCATGATCACACCTAAAATTGCTCAGCTTGCACAGTCTTTCGGGGCCGATGATATGGACGGAACGGTTGTAGAGGAGAAAATCATTCATGCGGCCGGAGCGGCAACGGATCAGGTTTTCCATAAAGATCAAATCATTCATATGATTACAGAATCCGGGCGAAGACCTGTAGAGAGGGACACTCTATACGAAAACGTAGAAGAGTTGCAGACGGAAACCGCTTATTAGAATGTCATGTTCTGATATGCTCGTGGAATTTAGGCTTAAAATGCTTGTTTTTGCGAAACCTGATTGGTGTTTTAATTAACACTTTACATTATAGGTGTATATGTCTACAATTGTTTTATACATTTGAACATAGGGTTGATTATATGTCAGGGTTTTGAATTTTACGGTATTAATTTAGTAGAGTAATTTCAACTTTTTAGCAAAAAAGGAACAACGACATGGGGTATGAAGGCAAGAAAGTACTGGTGGTCGATGACTCTGCGGTAATGCGGCAAATCATTAAAAAGAATTTGAAAGAGTTAGGTTTTAGTGACCTTACTGAGGCCGAGGATGGAGCTGCGGGCCTGAAGAAGGCTGGCGAAGGCGGATTTGATCTTATCGTGTCGGATTGGAATATGCCTAACATGACTGGTTTGGAGTTTTTAAAGGCGGTTCGTGCGGATGGGGCTTTAAAAGGGGTTGCCTTTATTATGGTGACTTCTGAGGCAGATAAAGAAAAAATCATGGAAGCGGTTCAGGCTGGTGTGAATCAGTACATTGTTAAGCCTTTTAACGCAGTTCAGCTGGAAGAAAAAATTAAAGCCATAAAATTTTAGCTTTAAGAATACTTGGACAAGTGGGCCAATTTATAGAGAAATCTTTGTAAGAGGGTTTTCACCCGCAAAGGTTGCTAAATGGAACGGGGTGGGTCCCTAATAATAGAGGAATTATGCATGGCTACAATAGATTTTAGCGATGGAACAATGCCGAGTGTGTTGACAGATGTTAGTAGAGATTCGACAATCTCGATATTCAACACAATTTTCGGATCGGAACCAAAGTTTGATAATGAAGATAATGAAGAGGGTTTGGGGGATGGAGTGGTGGGAATCATTTCCTTTATGGGAGATGTGAACTATATCATCATGCTGGCTCTTCCAAAGAATTCAGCAATTGCTATGGCATCCAAGTTTTGTGGTTTTGACATAGATTATGACAGCCCAGATATGGGAGATGTTGTTGGAGAACTGGCAAATGTTTTAGCGGGGGATATTGTTGCAAGAATGTCCAAGGAAGATTTTAAAGTGACTATGTCATTACCAACGATCATGCGTGGAAACGATGTAGAGCCTGTGTTGCCTAGAGGCCTGCCCCTTGAGAAGCTTCATTTTACCATGCAGGAGGGTAACTTTATGTTGAAGGTAGCTGGTGCAAAATCTGGGGCCCAGATAGGTAGAAAACCTGGAACCTGAGTTTTCCCAGCGATTTTTTTTTCTATATGTTTTTTCGTGTTGATTGGGTTCTACAGCTACAGACGAATCAAGCATATTTACTTAAGTAAACAAATAATATTTAAGGATTTAATATCTTTAGCTTTGGATAAATTAAAAGCCTGTCAAATTGAGGTCATATAATGAATGATTCAAATAAAGATGAACCGGTTGCTCCTGACCTGAGTGAGGGTGAAAGCTCTGATCAGGATGATGGAATGGGTGAAATCGTCAATGAGTTTTTGGTTGAGAGTTATGAAAACCTGGATCAATTGGACCAGGACCTTATTAATCTGGAGCAGTCTCCTGGTGACATAAACATTCTCTCAAGTATTTTCAGAACCATCCATACCATAAAGGGTACTTGTGGGTTCATCGGATTCACCAAGCTGGAATCTGTAGCACATATTGGTGAAAACCTATTAGGAAAACTGCGCGATGGTGCGTTGAAATTGAGCCCTGCCAGAACCAGTGCTCTTTTAGCGATGGTGGATGCTATCCGGCAAATGCTTTCCTGTATCGAAAATGATGCAAATGAAGGCAGTGTCGATTATTCAGGATTGGTTGAAACGTTGACACAGTTACAAACCGATGATGGGGCGGATACACCGATCGAGCCTGCGACTGTAGAAGCTGAAGTGAAGGAAGAGGTTGCTCCTGTGGCAGCAGCGGAAAAAGCAGAGGAACCTGTTGCTGAAACTCCCGAGCCTATTCAGCCTTCGGCTGAAATTGATGATGATATGGAACCCATCGTCAATGAGTTTCTGGTTGAAAGTTACGAAAATCTTGACCGACTGGATAAAGATCTTATTGAACTGGAGCAGGAACCTGGCAATACGGAGATTCTTTCCAGCATTTTCAGAACGATCCATACCATTAAAGGAACCTGTGGGTTTATTGGATTGCATAAACTGGAAAGGGTTGCTCATGTTGGAGAAAACCTCTTAGGTAAACTTCGAGATGGTGAGTTGGCTTTGAATCCGCCAAGAACCAGTGCTTTATTGGCGATGGTGGATGCTATTCGACATATGCTGAGTTGTATCGAGAGCAACCGTAACGAAGGAGATGTTGATTATTCAAGCTTGGTGGAGATACTTGGTAAGCTTCTGACAGATGAAGGTTCGGCTGAAGTAGCGGCTGCACCCGCAGCGGTGGGAGAAAAGGTTGAAGAGAAAGTCGAAGAGAAGAAATTTGTTCCTGCTGCTGAGAAGGTGGACCGCAGGCAGGCTAAACCCGATGAACAGGCTGAACATGTAGCTAAGAACGGGGATAAAAGAGCTACCGATGACCGCCGCAAAGAAACTCGTGGAGTAGCTGATTCGAGCATTCGCGTGGATGTGGATATTCTTGACCGGCTTATGAATCTCGTGGGTGAATTAGTGCTGGCCCGAAACCAGATACTACAATATGCTCCCGCTCAGAGCGACTCTACTTTTATTGCAACCAGCCAACATTTGAACTTGGTTACTACTGAGTTGCAGGAAGGGGTTATGAAAACCCGGATGCAACCTATTGGAAATATCTGGAGCAAGTTTCCTCGCGTTGTTCGAGATCTTTCTATGGCTGTGGGTAAAAAGATTCGACTTGAGATGGAAGGCAAAGAGACTGAGTTGGACAAAACCTTGATCGAGGCGATCAAAGACCCTCTAACGCATATCGTCAGAAACTCTTGTGACCATGGTATTGAAACACCAGAAAAACGTGTTGCAAATGGAAAGGATGAAGAAGGCGTTTTATTGTTACGCGCTTTTCATGAAGGCGGTCAGGTAAATATCGAGATTGTTGATGATGGTGGTGGAATTGATCCTGAAAAAATTAAAAGTATAGCTCTCAGTAAAAATGTTATCACGCAGGAACAGGCTGATAGAATGGGAGACCGGGAACTGGTCAACCTCATTTTTGCTGCGGGATTTTCCACCGCAGAAAAAGTGACTAATGTGTCAGGACGCGGTGTGGGAATGGATGTGGTCCGAACCAATATCGAAAAAATTGGTGGGTCGGTGGATATCCAGAGTGTTCCGGGTAAAGGCACTACTTTGCGTGTCAAGATTCCTCTTACTCTGGCGATTATTCCAGCCTTGATCATCACTACTGCTGGAGAGCGTTACGCGATTCCACAAGTGAACCTGCTTGAACTGGTGCGTCTTGATGGGGCGGAAGCTAAGAAGTCTATCGAACTGATTCAGGGTGCCCCGGTGTACCGCTTGCGTGGAAACCTGCTTCCTTTAGTTTCTCTCAATGATGAATTGAAGGTGACCAAAGAAGAAGAAAGTGATGCTGTTAATATCGTTGTTCTGCATGCAGACGAACGACAGTTTGGTCTTGTGGTTGAGGGAATCAGCGATACTGAGGAAATTGTGGTCAAACCTCTAGGCAAACAGCTCAAAGGTATTTCCGCATTTTCAGGCGCCACCATAATGGGAGACGGAAAGCTGGCGCTGATTCTGGATGTCATGGGTCTTGCTCAAAAAGCTCGTGTCATTGCTGAGCATCAGGATAAATCTCTTTCTAAAGAGTCCGCATCTCAAGGTGTTGGGGGTGATCGTCAAACCCTGCTCATTTTTGGTTTGGAAAAAGATGACCGTATAGCAATACCGTTGTCTGAGGTTGCACGTCTGGAGGAGTTTAGACGTTCAGATGTGGAACGTTCAGGCGATCAGGACGTGGTGCAATATCGCGGAGAAATTATGCCTCTGATTTATCTTAAAGAGGCTCTTAATACGGGTGATGTAGAGAAAGACTCAGAAAAAGAATTGATGCAGGCTGTTGTTTTTACCAAAAATGACAGGAGTGTCGGGCTGATCGTGGAACGCATTATCGATATTGTGGAAGAAGCGGTAACGGTACAACGTGGAGCCAATCGGACAGGAGTACTGGGAACTATTGTTGTGCAGGACCGAGTGACGGACCTTCTTGACGTGGAGAATGTTGTGCAAGCCGCCGACCCCAGTTTTCTGTTAGAAACCAATGCAGTTGCTTTAGTGGAGGGGGCCTGATATGACAGAGCAAAAACAATTTTGTACCTTTTATCTCGACAATCACATGTTTGGAGTGAAAGTTGAGCAAGTTCAGGAGGTTTTTCGTTATCAGGAAATGACTAAAGTTCCTCTGGCACCTCCTGTAGTACGTGGGCTGATAAACCTTCGTGGACAAATTATTACAGCTATGGATATGAGGCAGCGATTAGGGATGGAACCTCTTCCTGAAGGTAAGTTGCCGATGAATGTGGTGGTGAGAACTAAAGATGGAGTGGTTAGCCTTCTGGTTGATGAAATCGCAGATGTTTTGGAAGTGTCGGAGGATGTCCATGAAAGGCCCCCTGAAACCATTCCTGATGAAGTTCGACAACTGGTGCTGGGTGTCTACAAATTATCAGATAAGTTGCTGTTGATTTTGGACTCTGAGAAAGCCGTGGATGTTAACACCGGAGCTTTGGTGTCTTAGAATCTTTTCAGCTTGGTTAGAACCGCCCAACTTTTAAGATTGAAGTGATTTTCTGTCCAATTTGGTTGAGAGGAAGAACCTCATCTGCTAAACCTGCCCGAGCTACAAAGCCGGGCATGCCCCATACCACACTGCTTTCCTCATCCTGCACGATGACTTGGCCGCCTTTTTCCTTGATGTGTTCACAGCCAATCAGGCCATCCGATCCCATCCCTGTTAATATTACTGATAAAGTTTTGGCACCATAAATTTCTGAAACAGAGCGGAATAAAGGGTCTACCGCAGGTCTACAAGAATTTTCCTGTGGGGCTTGATTTGTTTGCAGATAAACTCCATCAGCTTTTTTTTCAAGAACCATATGAAAATCCCCTGGAGCGATCCATACCTGTCCAGGTTTGATTTTTTCACCGGCCTTTCCCTCTTGAACATCTAATGGGGATTTTGATGTCAGTCTTTCGGCAAGAAGTTTCGTGAAGAAGGGTGGCATATGCTGAACCATAACTACTGGTACAGGCAGATCACCTGGAAGTGTTGGGATGAGTTCTGCCAGGGCGTTGGGCCCTCCGGTAGAAACACCAATAGCAAGAATATCTACTTTCTGGTTCAGGGTTTTTCTGGCTACCGCAGGCTTTTTGAACGGGGTGGATACTTTTGCCGCCGGTTTGGGTGCCAGTGTGGCAGGTGTTTCTACTCCCGCCTTTGTTGCGCAAAACATTTTGATCTTGGGAATTAGCTCGTCCCTTATTCTTTGCATGGCCACCGATACACTTCCCACATTTGCGGGTTTGGTGACATAATCCGTAGCCCCAAGAGCTAATGCTTCCAACGTTTTTGCCCCACCCCGTTCCGTAAGGGTGCTGAACATGATGATGGGTA
>JAJDBH010000217.1 GCA_029261455.1 Nitrospinaceae bacterium | reverse complement strand
CCTTTCCTCTGCTTTGCCGGATTTTCGGGGGTGGGCAAAACCACCTTGCTTGAACGCTTGACCAAGCGGTTTGCTGAAGAAGATATCCGTGTGGGTTACTACAAACACGATTCGCACCGCTTCGAGATGGACAAAACCGGAAAAGACACCGCGCGTGTTCGTGAAGCTGGCGCCGGGATTGTGGCAATCAATGACCCGACCCACTTTGGAGTACTGGCAGATAATGATTTCAAACAACTCACGATCACGCATGCATTAGAACGCTGTGACTGTATTTTGATAGAAGGATACAAGCAGTCTCCATTCAACAAAATTGTGTTTCTTGATGGCGTAGGCAAACTGCCGATTCCCTCTGACAGCAAGGGAATTTGTGCAATTGTGCATCAAGGGACGGGACCACTGAATCAGTATGTTGAGCAGGGCATTCCTCTATTCCATCGAGACGAGATAGAAAAAATCTTTGACTTTGTCAATGGTCATTTCAAAAGATGTGCCAGCGAACTTTTTGGAGCTGTTTTTGTAGGAGGTGAAAGCAAGCGAATGGGACAACCAAAGTTTTCGCTAAACTATGAAGGCATATCAGGAACAGAGAAGGCGGTCAATCTGTTGAGCAATTGTTGCAATAAAATATTTCTTTCTTCGCGGGCCGATCTGGATATGAGTTCTTTGGCAAATATCGAGAATGTCGAGCGTATCAATGACGAACACATCCAACTGGGGCCTGTAGGAGGATTGGCGACTTTGATGGGTCGATTCCCAGATAAGGCATGGATGATAACCGCATGTGATATGCCCTTTTTAAAAGAAGATGATTTCGAGACAATATTACAACAGCGAGACCCATTAAAATATGGTACCTGCTATGTTCAAAAAGGCCGTTTCGGTTATGAGCCAATGTGCGCTATTTACGAACCAAAATTCATCGTTCCTCTTTTTGAAGCCATGTCAAGACGAGAGCTTTCCATGTCCAGGATTATTGAGGCACTCCCATTTAAAAAAATAAAGATCGACGAAGCGGACCGGTCAAAGTTTATGAACATCAACACAGCGGAAGATTATGAGAAGAGGAACAAAAGAATAATCGTTTATCAAAAGAAGGAACCATCATGAGCATGATTCAAGTCCAGGAAGCACGGGACCAAATTCTTTCAAAAATCAAATTCAAAGGTGTCGAGAAAGTTTCTCTCGATCAGGCCTTGGGCAGAGTGCTGACAGAAGATGTCATCTCTCAGGTTAACAACCCACCGCTCAATAATTCAGCTATGGATGGCTATGCCCTGATTGCCGAAGATATTCTGTCCGCTACTCCTGACAACCCGGTCAAACTTGAGGTGGTCGAAGAAATCGCCGCTGGCTATACAGCCAAGGGCACATTAAAACAGGGACAGGCCATGCGCATCATGACGGGAGCGCCTATTCCTCCCGGCGCCAATGCAGTGCTCATGCAGGAAGACACTGAAAAAAATGGCAGCGCCATCCTCTGCATGGACAAGGCCGACGATCAGGAAAATATACGCGAAGCTGGAGAAGATGTGAAGGTCGGTGAAACCGTCCTCAAAAAAGGGACCACGCTGAGCCCGGCTCATATCGGCATGTTGGCAGTGATAGGTCGCTCACAGATCGCGGTCAGCCAACGCCCTACGGTTGCGATTTTATCTACCGGTGATGAAATTTTAGAACTTGATGAAACTCCCGAAGGCCCACAAATTTTCAACAGCAACGGGCATATGCTGGCTGCGCAAATCAAGTCCACTGGAGGCATTCCTCTTTATCTGGGCATTGCCAAGGATACAGAAGAAGACCTGATGGAAAAATTTGCCTGGGCTTTGAAAGCCGATATCGTGGTCTCATCTGGTGGCGTGTCAGTGGGCGACTATGACTTGGTCAAGTCCAGCTTACAGAAGATGGGTCAGGAAATGCTGTTTTGGAAAGTGGCAATGAAACCTGGGAAACCCCTGGCCTTTGGCCGCATTGGCGAAACACCAATATTCGGACTGCCGGGCAACCCTGTATCCTCTTTTGTTTCTTTCGAGCAGTTTGTGCGTCCCTCATTGAAAAAGGTTCTGGGCTGTTCCGACCTATCCCACAAAACTGTACAAGCTAAACTGACACGGACCATCCACAAAAAACCGGGTCGTCTGCATTTCCTCAGTTCTATTGTGTCCTGGACCGATGGAGAATACACCGTCGCCCCGGCAGGAGAACAGGGTTCAGGAATTTTAAAATCTGCCGCTAACGCTAATGGCCTGTTGATCTTTCCTCTGGAAGCTGCAGAAATCCAAGCAGGTCAGGAAGTAGCCGTCCAACTTCTCGAATAACTCGATGCTATGAAGTTTTTTCGTATCTCTACAATTCAAACCTTACTCGTTTCCTTGCTACTGATCGTGCCTGGCAACGTACTGGCCCAGTCAAGCGCGTCTTTGGACCGGATGGTCAGCCAGATCGAATCGTTGTTCCCGCCTCTTGAGGGATATGTCATCGCTGTGGAAGGCTCTGGCCTGACTCTCGACCTCAAGCAGGGGATGCCGGTTGAACCCGGTGACCGGTTAAAACTCATCCGTTATGGTCGAGAGTTGTTCCACCCTGTGACTAAGAAGAAGGTAGGCCGTAAGGAAACCGATCTCGGAGAGGTGGAAGTGCTGGAAGTACGAAAAGATTTTTCCAGAGCCAGGGCCTTGGACCCAACGGTGCTCCCGAAAGAAGGCGATGGGGTGAGAAGTCCTTTTCAAAAACTTTCATTTCTCGTTGCACCACCACAAATCAAAACTAAAAAGAAAGTCAATGAAGATCGCCTACGTTACAACTTAGAGTCCCGTTTAAACAAGCACCCACGGTTTGAAGTCTCTTCGTTCGATTTGGGATTATGGATGATCGATGAAAAACTCAACATCAAGTCTGCCCTACAGCCACGAAATCTGGAGAAACTGCATGACAAGGCGAAAGCCGACTTCATCCTGATTCCCAGCATCCGCTCCGTGAAGGGAAAAATGGCGTTGAACTACAAACTGGTTTCAGCGGTTGACGGCTCCCTGAAAAA
>JAJDBH010000216.1 GCA_029261455.1 Nitrospinaceae bacterium | reverse complement strand
AAAGCTTTTCAAATTTGGAAGATTGCTATTAAAAGCAGGAAAACCATCCTCAAAAAATTGATCCATTCTTTTTTGCATTTTTTGAAAGTCGTCAAAGGGGTCCCAATCTCTTATTGAGGTGCTTGGGCCAAACAAGTCTTTATTGTCAAACTTGATTGTCCCCTTCCGGGCATTAGAATCTTCTGGCTTTTTCAACAGTAAAAAAGATTGAAAACCAACTACCATAATAAGAAGAGCAATAACTCCCCAAAGCCATTTATTTGGTTTTTTGTCTAAGTTTTCCATGTAGGTTTCTCCATCTATGCAGGGGCAATGGAGAATTTAAACCTAGCAATTTCAACCATTGCCCCTTCACAAGACTCAGCCACATTTAATTTCAATATTTTTCGTTTCCTTTTGAGCTTCTTCTGTTTTAGGCATAGTGACTTTAAGCACCCCATTCTTAAAGGATGCTTCTACTTTATCCCGGTCAACACCCGCAGAAACTGGAATTGCACGATGAAAGGACCCATAGGACCTTTCCATATAATAATAGTCCTCTTTTTTCTCTTCCTTCTCAGCTTTTTTCTCACCTTTGATCACCAGCATATCTCTTGAAAAGTTGACATCAATATCCTTTTCTTCCATGCCTGGCAATTCGGCAGTCACTTTGACTTCCTTTTCAGTTTCAACTACGTCAATTTTAGGGGTTAGAGATTTAGCAAAGCCCATTTCCCGGTTCAATGACGGGAAGTCAAAAACTGATTTTGAAAAATTATCAAACATTCGATTCATCTCATTTTGCAGAGCAACAAGTGGATGATCAGAGTTCGATTTAAATACACCATTTTCTTTTTCATGATTCCACGGTATAAGTTCTTTCAAGTTCATGATAACCCTCCCTTCAAATCATTTATTCTGCTATGACAGAAATTTTCTTGGGACCAGAATCCTTACTCTTAGGTAAAACCAGATATAGGACTCCATTTTTCATTTTGGCCTGTATATCTTCACAATTTAAATCCTGCCCCAGTTTAAAAGTTCTCCGGTAATTCCCAACCGGAAACTCGTTCACCCTTAACGTGTAGCCCTCTGGATATAGATTCGTTTTGATTTTCCCATCTATAGTCAAAATATTTTTTTCGAGCGTAATATTTACAGATTCATTATCAAGACCTGGCATTTCCGCCCAAATTCTTACTTCCTCCTCTGAGTCCACAATATCTGTTCTTGGAAGGTAGGTATTCACTTGTGCCTTGATATTTGAAGATGGGACAGAAGTCGAATCCTTTTCCATTTTTTCAAGAATAGTCATTTCACCCTCCTCTCTTAGTTGCAGGAAATTGTTATCTTTTTAGGTTTTTCCTCTTCCGGTCGGTCTAAATTAATAGTTAAAACCCCATTTTTGAATTTTGCCTCAACCTTGTCTGGGTCAACCCGATACGGGAGTTTTATGGAACGGGAAAAATCTCCATAAAATAATTCCTTTTGAAAATAGGAGTCATTTTCACCTATCGCCGGGGCCTTTTTGTTTCCCTTAAGGGTTAGTGTATCCCCAACAACAACAATATCAATGTCTTGGGGTTCCGCTCCTGGCAATTCGGTGGTCAACAGCAGACCGTTTATATCTTCCCATACGTTGAATTGTGGAAATTCCCTTTCGCTCCTACTACCTTGGACGCCTGAAAACAGATGGTTCATTTCGCGCTGAAGCTGATTCATTTCCCGAAAGGGATCCCAAGCTTCCCAATTTCCTTTTTGATTGAGTAACATAATCTTCTCCTTTCTTGAGGTTGACGTCATTATTTTTCGATCTTATTTTCTACCTATTAGACAAATAAAATCTCCAGTTTATTCCGTCAAGGTCGACTAAAAAAAAATCAGGGGAAATGCCATGCTCCACTACGAATTTATGAAACGGTTATTTATCACATTGATACTGCTCGTCTTGGTTTCTTTGTTATTAACTAATTGGGATAGGATTTCATTGTTGCTTTGGGGGCCGCCGGATGCCTATGAGCTGGACTTTAATAAAACTTCAGAGCTGTCTCCTCCTCGCCCAATTATTATTTCTCCAGATGAAAAGATAACAACAGACGTTTTTGAGAAAAACCATCAGGCCGTTGTTAATATCGCCGCAACAACACTGACCATGAATTTTTGGAGGCAAATCATTCCTCAGCAGGGCCAGGGAACAGGGTTCATAATAGACAACAGAGGTTACATTCTGACCAATAACCATGTTGTCGATCATGCCAGTAGAATTTCTGTCACTTTGGGGAATGGTGAGAAGGTGGATGCTGTTCTGGTGGGCACAGACCCCTCTTCTGATTTAGCAGTGATACGCATTCCTGAACGCTTTGTGACCCATGTTGCGGACTTGGGAGATTCTGAATCTATCAAGGTAGGGCAAAAAGCAATAGCTATTGGAAATCCTTTTGGCCTATCTCACACAATGACATCAGGAATTATAAGTGCCCTTAACAGACAGATAGAGAATAAGGGAGGGGTTTTATACGATTTGATCCAAACAGATACCGCTATCAACCCCGGTAACTCGGGAGGTCCTCTTTTAAACTCCAACGGTCAGGTGATAGGAATCAACACCGCCATCTTCAGCATGTCTGGCGGTTATCAAGGAATAGGATTTGCCATTCCTGTGAATCGGGCCAAATCTGTAGCAACACAATTGATTACCACAGGTAAATATGCAAAACCGTGGCTTGGAATATCTGGCATCGGTCTAAAAAAGGACTTGGCAAAACTAATGGAACTGGATATTGATAACGGGGTGTTGGTAACTGAGGTGGTCATTGGAAGTCCTGCATATAAAAGTGGGTTAAAGGGAGGAACAGAAAATATGATATTTGGAAACCTGCGGCTCCCTATTGGCGGGGATATTATAAGCTCGATCAATGGAAGCGGAATATCAACCATGGAAGAGCTTGTCAAGGAAATAAACAGTCATCAAATTGGCGATATCCTTCAATTAAAAGTTATTAGAAATCAGCAATCCGTATTCTTGGAAGTTGTATTGGAAGAGCGGCCGACCTGACAAAAACCCCTAAAGTTAAAATTTTTTAATGACCTTGACATTTTGAAATTGGATTATATATTTTTAAATAATTTTAAAGGCCACTGCTATTGGGATTGAAGAAGTCGATGCTGTAGGCCGGAATGGATCACAGTGCTTTTTAGCTTAAATGATCGCCTTCAATCCCAAATAGCATCGGCCAACAAACCAATCTCTACTTAAAGGAGGCTTGTCATGAAAAAACTGTCTGCAATATTAATCGCGATTTCCTTCTGCATTTTAAGTGCGGGAAACGTTTTAGCAAACGAATCTCAAGTAGATCCGATTGATCGGCACTCCGCTTGGTCAAACTGGTTTGATGAAAAGGGAAACCGTGTACCCGACACCATAGAAAAAATGAAGTCTGAACGCGAGACGAATCAAAGAGCTTCCGCTGAAACAAATAAGGATGAGGGAATGAATGAACATGGCGAGAAGTTCGACTTCATCCGGGAAACCAAGTCCTATGACCATGCCAGGGACAAAGGTCAATCGATCTGAACCAAATGGTCATTCTCCGTTTAACGGTACCCCTTTTTGAAGGAGCCGTTTCTGGAAATGATTTGTCTGTTATATGGACAATCAATTTAAATTTTTCCGCGCCCCTCCGGCCCGGTTTTGGTTTTCCAATTCAAATCTTCTCTCCTTGTGTTTTTTTTGGAAACTTCCAAAACCGGGCTAGGGTCATGATCCGAATTACTAAATATAAACTTTCTATTAAGTGAGCCCTCCAATGACAACAATGTTCGAGGTAGAAAATTGCATTGAAAAGGAAAGAGAAGATGCTATTGCCAACAATGAAGGTTTGATAATGAAAAAAGAAGCAAAAGATTTTCCAGGAAAAGGATACAAAAGACCTGAATGGCAAGAGCGGTCACCTATTCTAGATGTCTTTGTCCGTTATGGAGAGTATTTTTCATGAATTTTATGTGTCAACTTTTATAAAGGGAAGTAGCGAGAATATGCTTAAAAAATTCTTAAACCTGTTTAAGTTTCCATAAGTAAAACTGGCAGGGGAATTTGATAATTTCGACAAAGAGATGCATGGTGAGTGGGAGCAAAAAGTCAAGCCTGTTCTCTATAAATGGGACCGTTACTATCAAGCTTGGCTCTCCACAGCTATAGACTGGATGAATAGGTCAAATTGGTTTTTCGTATTAACTGCTCCATTTATTTATGCACTATGGCTTCCCGACATTATTTTATTTCGGCATCAACACATATATTTTCCCTTTTATGGCATACAACGTGTCAATCGAAGCGAATACATCGTTTTCGACAGACAGAAGTTGTCGTATTTGAATAAACTGGAGGAATTAAAATATGCTAAGCGAAGTTAGATTTTATGACTCACGTGGAAAGTGTACGAAGGTTTTATCTGGTAAAAAGCTCAGTAAAGTCTATTGGCGGAAATTGGAGAGTACCCAAGCTAGTAGCACGCCAATGAGGTTTGGAAAAGGAAAAAGGCTTAATAAGCAACAATTGTTAGAAGAGTATGACACTTGTCTGGATGAACCCTTTGAGGTGTATGGCTTTGAGTAGTGAATAGAATTTTGTGATTTTATCTATAGGAACCTTGCTTCCTGAAATGGAATAATACAATCATTGCTATATGGACAAGTAAAAAGCAAAGAATTTTTCGTTTCCTGTTCCGGAACTAATTTTTGAGTTCGATCCAAACGACCTCTTTAAAACTTGATAGGGTGTGTCATATATAACACGATCAATCATGTCACGACCCAAAAAGAAAACATTGCTCATTTTTAAAGCTTTGAATGGCACTGAACCTGTATGGAATTGGCTATTGAAGCTGAGCATTGAAGAGCGAAAAATAGTTGGCAAGGATATCCAGAAAGTAGAGTTTGGCTGGCCGATTGGAATGCCCTATCGCAGACCGTTGGGGCGCGGACTTTTTGAAATCAGAAGGTAGAACAATGAGCAAAAAAACTAAAACTTTTCACGTTGGGTCATCCTTGGATGGTTTTCTTGATGATCAGTGGATGCTTGAGGAATGTGAGCACCAAGCTCTTAAAGAAATCCTTGCGATCAAGTACGACAAGCGATGAAGGAAAACCAAATATCCAAAACAGCTATGGCAGAACGAATGAAAATCAGCCGACGTCAATTAGATCGGTTGCTAGACTCACAAGTTCGCAATATCACCTTGGCAACCATGTCCAAAGCCGCACGTGCCGTTGGTCGAGAACTTCATATATCGTTGGTTTAAATAGAGAATAAATTAGTTTCAAACGGCAACTTGTATATGCCCAGAATCTGTTTGGCTTTTTGGAGTCTTTTTTACTGTCACCGTGATATTTCGGTCAAGTCGCATAAGCCAATTCATAAGTAGGTCAAAAGACATGCTATCTATACCCGCACCACTATTTAATCGACTTACTTGAGTTTGATGTGTGTCGAGTAATT
>JAJDBH010000215.1 GCA_029261455.1 Nitrospinaceae bacterium | reverse complement strand
GGGGGCGCCCTGTTCCCGGAACTCCGAGGAGGAGATGTTCATTGAGATGGTAAAAAGCGCTACTCTTTTTACTTCTCTTATTAATTAGTGTAACGGAACATTCAGGGAGAACCTTTGTTTTAAATATTTAGTTTTACTCTGACTTTGAGTTTTAAAGTTGGGCGGAAGAATAATTTGGCTTAGCTTATTAAAGTACAGTAAAAACAAGTAGTTAAGTTGATGTTTGCGGGGGGGGGTATTTTCGTTGCGCAATCCCTGCAGGGTTTAGCTCACCTGAGGGATTGGAGGGCAGATTCAGTCGATACAGGCTCAGGATAAATCTGCTTTGAGTCTCAGTTCTCGCAATTGTTTCGGGCTCACTTCCGAAGGGGCCTGGGTCATTAAACAAGTGGCTTTCTGGGTTTTGGGGAAAGCGATCACATCACGAATTGAAGATGCACCTGAAAGTAACATGGTGACTCGGTCCAGCCCGAGAGCGATGCCACAATGTGGCGGAGCTCCATACTGCAAAGCGTCGAGTAGGAATCCGAATTTTGTTTCGGCTTCTTCCTGACCGATGCCGAGGAGTTTGAACATTTTCTCCTGCACTTCTTTTTGATGGATACGAATACTACCACCACCGATCTCGTTGCCGTTCAGCACTAAGTCATAAGCCCGTGCCTTGATGGAACCGGGGTCGCTCTCGAATTTCGTAAGATCTTCTTCACGCGGAGCGGTGAAAGGGTGGTGCATGGCGGTATATCTTTTTTCTGTTTCATCATATTCCACCAAAGGAAACTCAGTGACCCATGTGAAAGAATTTTTCGATTCATCAATCAAGTTTAACTGTTTGCCTAAAGCCAAGCGGAGATGGGCTAGGGCATCGGCTACAATTTTAGGCGTGTCGGCGATGAAAACCACTGTGTCACCGGGTTCACTCCCCAAAGTCTTGAGCATGTTGTCCAGCATTTCCTTCTCAAAAAACTTGATGATGGGTGACTGTAGTTCGTTTTCCTGAACCTTGATCCAAGCCATTCCTTTAGCACCATAGGTTTTTGCGATTTCGGTTAAATCATCGAGTGCTTTACGCGATAAAACATCCGTGCTGTTTTTGACATTGAGGGCGCGAACCTGTCCGCCTGATTCCAGTACTTGGGCAAACACTTTAAACGCGGTGCCGCGAACAATTTCTCCAAGGTCGACGATTTCCATGCCGAACCGCATATCGGGTTTATCTGATCCGAACCGGTCAATGGCATCTTGATATTTCAGAATCGGGAAGGTGGTATCAATTTTAATGTCGAGGACTTCCTGATAAATTCCGGCCATCATTTCCTCTATCATCTGAAACATGAGTTTCTCATTGCCGAAGGACATCTCGATGTCGATCTGAGTGAATTCAGGTTGTCGGTCAAAACGTAAATCTTCATCGCGGAAGCATTTAACAATCTGGTAATACCGGTCCATGCCTGAGACCATGAGAATTTGTTTGAATAATTGCGGTGACTGGGGCAGAGCATAAAACTTTTGAGCATTGAGCCGGCTGGGCACCAGATAGTCCCTTGCTCCTTCTGGGGTGCTCTTGGTCAGCATGGGAGTTTCTATTTCTACAAACCCGTGTCGGTGCAGTTCATTTCTTGCGACCCGGGTGATGTCGTAGCGCATTTTCAAGTTGCGCTGCAATTCTGGGCCACGAAGATCGAGAAACCGGTATTTCAAGCGCAGGGCTTCTGATGTGTCCTGTGGCTCCCAAGGTGATATGGGTGGAGTCTCTGATGGATTGAGGATGCTCAACTCATCGACATAAACTTCAATCATCCCGGTTTTCAGTTTTTGGTTGACCATGTCATCTGGCCGGGCACGCACGTTACCGACAATTCCGATAACATAATTGCCGCGAATGGATTGGGCGTGCTCGTGCGCCAGTTGGTCGATTTGGGGATTCAACACCACTTGGGTCATGCCGTATTTGTCCCACAAGTCGACGAAGATGAGTCCTCCGTGATCGCGCCGAGTATGCACCCATCCGCACAGAGTTACTGTTTCGCCGATATGCTTATCCGACAATGTCCCGCAGTCATGCGTTCTTTGAAGTTCGTTGCTCATTGGATTATTTGTCTGGTTTTGAATCCGTGCTACGGGATTAGATTGAAAAAATGCATGCCTGCAATGGGCCACCAAGCGTGGGGCCTGTGTGCAATCGCCTCATTTTGGCGAGTAATAATTTTTCTCGGTTTGAAAAGGCTCTTGCCCAGTTGCTTCCCCTGCCAAGGGGCCAAAGCTTAATAAGGTACTGAAAACAGCGCAGACTTGCAAGCGTTAATCTGACGAGAAAGCCAAGAGGCTTAAGGTTCCGACTCCTCGGATGCGTTCTCGTTCTCCTGGCTGACAAGGGCTTCTTCCTCTGCTGCTGCTTTTTGTTCGGCTTCAATGCGCGCCAGTTCCTGCTCTTGACGTTTTTTATGAAGCTGATATTCGACCACCATTTGTGGTTTGATTTTGATCGCCAGCGGAATATTGACCGTGCTGCACGAGCGCATGCAGACTCCGCAGCCGGTACAAATATTTTTGTCGATGACCGGCTTGTCCTGCACCTGAAAAATCGCTCCGGGAACGGGACAGTCGATCACGCATTGCTGACAAAATGTGTCGCCGTAGGCCTGACATTTTTTCTTATCCAAAATCGCGTAGCCCATATTCACGTCTGTCAGTTCCTGAACCGGGAGCAAAGCTTTATCCGGGCAGGCTGTGATGCAGGGCAGGTCGGTACACATCACACAAGGGTTGCGCATGGGGTCGATATAAGGCGTGTTGTAAACCAGGAATCCCATTTTCTTGGGTGCACGTTGAATGGCATCTTTCGGACATGCGTGTATGCATTCGTCGCAACGGGAACAGGATTGTAAAAACTGTTTCTCAGAAATGGCTCCCGGTGGTCTTAGTAGAGGAACCCGTTTGGTGATCTTGTCGACTGCCTTGTTAACGCTGTCGATCTTGTTTTGGACGTTCTGGACAACGGGCTTGGCAAAATAGTGGACGCCTTGACGTAATAAATTCCGACGGTCATATTCCTTATCTTCGACCTCTTCAAGCTGGAAAATATTATAACCAGCTGGTGCAGGGGTAGACTCTTCAGCAGAAGCTTTTATAGCTTCGGGAGATTCGGGAGTAAGTTCAGATTCCTCTAGAGGTAAAAGTTCTTCACCTCGAAGTATGCGCTTCTCTTCAGGACTTTCTTTAAACTTCGATACCAGTCGCTTGAAAAACCCTTCTTTTGGAGCAGGCTCGGTTTCTTCGGATTCCTCTTCGCTCTCAATTTGTTGGTCAGGTTCATCGTCATCTGTGATGGGTTCCTGTTCTTCATCATCTTCAAGAGGTTGGGATTTCTTTTTACGGGGTTTTTTAGCTTCGGCCTCATCTTCGACCGCAGCACCGAAATCGAGAAAGTTTCCGAACGAAAACATGTCCCGGCGCGACATCTCCTTGGGGTCTTCTTCGACCGGTTGAGGAGTGATGGTTTCATTGTCCAAACTCAGGGGGCTTGGTTCATGTATGTCACTGCTGTGGTTCCCACGCTGGTCAGGGTCGATAAGATCTTCAACGTCCCGTTCGGTGTTCTTCTTCTTACCCTTAAAGGTTTCTTTTGCGAGATTGTGTCTAAACTTCATAGTTACTATTCAAACGGGCTACGCCCGATGGAAAATGGTTTATTCATCAGCCGAGAGGACTGCGTCCTATTTAGTTATGGCTTACTGGCCCTACTCCTCGTAGTAATCGAAGAAACCTTGTTATCAGCCGAGACAAATTTTCCAGCAAGTGAAAGCTATTGCTAGTCGGCCCTACGCCTAGTAGTTAGAGCCAGCCATTTTCTGTGGCGATATTATTGTAGTCATGCCAGTTTTGTGCGTTCGCATTTTCCAGCATGTATTCGTCCATAGCCAGTACTAATGGGTGACCCTTATTGACGAAAGACTGTACCGTTGGGAACCGTAATACAAAAGTAGTGACTGCGGCTTTACCCAATATCATGATATCTGCGTCCTTCAATACAGTTTGAAGAACTTCTTCAGCATTTTCCGGGGTGATCGACTCGAATAACTTTGCTGTTTTTTCTTCCAGTTCAGGGTGGTCATCGCAAGCGATGGCGGCACGCATCTGTAACTCAAGAATCTTCTGGTAGTCGGATTCGTCGTATTCGCCTTCCATGCGGCCTTCTTCCCAAGCCGATCCTTCAGGCTTACGTTCTCCTGCACTATCTCTACGTTCAGACGTTTCTGAAAATGCCAGATTTGCTTCATCCAAGATGATTTTGGCCTTAACTTCCGCGCTGGTTTCTGTGTCGGACATGATTCGTTTCGTGCTCCATTTAACTATGAGTGTTAATACCGGGTCCTGATTGGTCATGGCCACTGAGTATTTCAGGGAGCCTGACTCATTTGAGCCCAATTTTGATTAATGGTATAGAAGGCAATATGTTAGCATTAACCCCTACAAATCCAAAGAATTTCCAGAAGAATTCAGGCGGTTCGATTGAAATTGGATAATAGTGTTATGTTACCATATTCACTTCTTTAGGGAGTGAATGTGCAGTGGCTCGTTGAGCCGATTATTTGTTTTTAGCCAGAGAGAGTTTGCTTGCTGGCCCAACGCTTAGTGAAGGTAGAGTGTTTATGAAGAAGGTCATGTTGATATTCCCGCCGGAATGGGTGCCTACCGCCCCTTATTTGGCGTTGCCAAGCCTTGCTGCCGTTCTGCGCAAAAACGGCATTGAAACTATCCTTAAAGACATCAACGTGGAGATGTTCGACCACTTTTTCACGCCCGGATATCTGTTGTTCGTCCAAAAAAAAATAGAGGCTCGATTGAAAGCCTTGATACAAAGAGAGCAAGGCGAAGCGTTAAGCCCGGAAGATGCTGAACTGAAAGAGATGCTCGACCACTACCAGCATATAGATCTGGAGCACCATATAAATAAGGTGGGCCTTGCCAAGAAAATCATGCGGGGGCCGGAATTTTATGAGGTCGAAAAAGCCGAGTGGGCGCTCAACGCTTTCCGGGAAGTCATGGAATATATTTCTGTCTGCTACTATCCCGCCAGCATCAATTTTTATCCGGTCGAGAGCAATCTCAACATATACCGACCCTGGGTTTCTGAAGATCTATTAAAAGTACCGCACGATAGAGATGTCAATGTTTATGCCGATATCTGCCGTCAGTTGGTGTTGCGAGCCATCAAAAAAGATCAGCCAGAGGTTGTCGGCATCTCCATCGGCACCCCGGTGCAATTGATGGCGGGCGTCACCTTCGCCACTTTAATCAAAGAGGCTTTTCCTGACATTCATGTGACCGTGGGTGGCAATATCATCACCCGGCTCAAAGACGAATTTGCAAAGAAGCCGCATTTTTTCGGTAAGGTGTTCGACTCGATGATCACCTATGAAGGCGAGCATGCCATGGTCTGGCTGGTGGAAGCCTTGTCTGGCAAAAGAAAAATGTCCGAAGTTTCCAACCTCATCTACAAAGACGAAGAAGGCAACATGCATGTCAATGACACCTATCAAGAAAAGGTCACCGAATTGCCGCCACCAGATTTTGATGGCATGCCCTGGGAAAAATATTTTTCTCCAGAAAAACTCGTGCCCTATCTCGGTACGCGTGGTTGTTACTGGGGCAAGTGTACATTCTGCGATCACGGCGCTGGTTATATCGATCAGTTCCGCGCGAAACATGCAGATCAGATTGTCGATGAACTGGAATACCTGAAGAACAAACTCAACACCAAACATTTCATGTTCACCGACGAGTCGTTTCCGCCGGCCTTGTTCATCAAACTACCGCCAATGATGGTCGAGCGTAAACTCGACATTTACTGGACGACACTCATAAGATTTGAGTCGCAATTGCTCGAGCCAGAGATATGGGACATGGCGCACAAGTCCGGATGCCGGTCACTGTATTACGGGCTGGAATCGGCCAATGAACGCATCATCAAACTGGTGAAGAAAGATACCGATATAGAAGCCGCGAAAACCAATCTGGAACAGGCCAAGCGAGTCGGTATATGGAGCCACGTCATGTGTTTTTACGGGTTCCCTTCAGAAACTGAAGAAGAGGCCGAAGACACGCGACAGTTCCTGATAAAGAATCAGGCCATGATTCCATCGGTAGAGATGTACTTTTTCGTGCTCTATAAAAATGCGCCGGTGATGTTCGCGGCTGATGAATACAAAATTACAGTGAAGGACATCCCCGAACACGATTTGGCGCTGGATTATTATTACACCCCGGAATCAGGCCAGACCACTGAAGAAGCCATGACGCGTTACGAAAACTTTTACCAAAACGATTTTGCACCCTGGGCCATGCGCATCAATGCCCGTGAACATGTGTTCCTCTACATCACACATTTCGGAACCAGCGATTTGCCAGACCTCTACGTCAAAAATGCACCCGAATCCGAAGGGTTCCAACTCCCACCCAAAAAATGCTGGGATATCCGGTAACCACGCTACTAGGCGTAGGGCCAGTGAAAACCTTTTTAGCCGCAGATGGACACAAATGAAATCAAGGCGAGTTAAATTCCTGAAAAATAAAATATTGAGGACTAGGTGGAAGGAGTAGAAGGATCGATGGATTTTGTTACGTACTCCGTTAGCGTGGCAATTTTATTTGCGCCTCCCGCATGCATATAAGCTTTTTCAAGAAAACCTAAAAACTTCTTCAGCCCACTTTCTTTTTCAGCGCTTTTCATTGCTTTTTCATTTTCTGATAAAGCAATGAAATAACCCCCCAGACCTCTTTCGACAGCTTTTTTAATTCCGGACGAACCATTAATCCTGTATGAAAGAATCGCAAACCTAAAGTGTTCTAAGATGTCCATTAAATTAGCTTTTATGTCTGGTGGCAAAGCAGAGTTCAAAACTTTTTCTATTAACGGGTCCACATCTTCCAATAGATCTGTTAGGTCCTTTTTGGTAATAGTTTTTTCATTATAGGTGCTGGATATAAGGTCGGAACAAACCTCTAAGTTATAAAGTGCAGTCTCTTCGATGCCTCTAAAAAAAACATCACTGGTTTGATTTAAATTTAGTGTTTGCAGAGCATTATCGATTTGGACAAATGGTTTAAGATAAATAGTCGTATTTCTATTTTCTAATTTACTGATCGAATTTTTTGTTTCTTGTACCAATTTAATGAAATCTGCAACCAAATAAAGAATCGTGTCTTTTTCTTCTTTTGGTATGCCAAATGCGTTAGCCCATGTTTCAAACATGGGAACACCTTGTGGCCTTGCATTCTTTAAGCTAAGTAAGATTCTGTGAAGTCTGCATGCACAATTCTCTTATTTCTGCTGAAGTAGTCATTTTTTTTTAAGAACAGGTTTAAATATTGAGCTAAAACGACTAAATAATAGCACAGGATGTCCAGGTTTCTTTACGGTAATAATGGGTGGAGGGGTGGCAGTGGGATTAAACTCATGGTTGTCATCACGAGTCGCTGAAATTGGCGCGGCGATCCTAAGTTCTTCTAGATTGCTTCACTTCGTTCGCAATGACGAAGCAAAACCCCTGATTGTAAATCACCCCTACCCTCTTTGAAAAAGAGGGGGCAACCCATCTGTGTTCATCGGTGTCCCTCTGTGGCTAAAGAGGTTTTCAATTATCTCTTCTAAAGCCGCGCATTTGTGGCAGGGTGCCGTCGAAGTCGCTTGTGGCTTGATCCGAGGCGGGTTGAATTTCTTTCTTTTCTTCAGGGGCTTTTTTCTCCAGCAAGAATACGCAGAGGTCGGGATGAACCTGATTCTCAGGGCACATTTTCAGGTGCTGTCGGAAAAATGGCATGTTGTGGACGGGGTCGTTATACAGTGTGTCCAGTCCGTAATGTTCAAACAGTCCTTGTAAAGGGCGTGGTCCGACTAGATAGAGGAACCCGCCGGGCAGGAGGGCACCGGTCAAGGCTTGCAACATGTTTTCGCAAGCCTCACGGTCGGGATGGTACATGAACGGAATCCATTTAAAGATCAATCCGTACTGGGTGCTGTAGGCGTGGGCGATATGTTCTGCTTCGGGCATAAACGAAACCTTTTGCAGGTTGTCC
>JAJDBH010000214.1 GCA_029261455.1 Nitrospinaceae bacterium | reverse complement strand
CAGGGCTTCCGACCTTTCACCGATCCCCCGGATAACTGGCCCGCACTTGAAACATTCAATAGAAGACTTACCGAAATTCTGAATGACGAGCCTCCCATTGATGAAGAGGGAAAACTGGCACCTCATATATTAACCCTGTCTCCTGACGCAAAAAAAGCATGGGTACAGTTCCATGACTCCATCGAAACTGAACTTTCTCATGGCGGTCAATACCATGATGTCCGGGACGTTGCATCCAAAACTGCCGACAACGCGGCAAGAATGGCGACTCTGTTCCATGCCTTTGAGGATGGAATGGTACGCCCTGTTAGCCTCTATGCTTTCAACGGAGCTTCAAGACTAACCGCCTGGTATTTGGATGAAGCCCGAAGGTTTTTCGGTGAATTTGCGTTGCCACCGGAACTGGCAGACCCGGCAAGACTCGATAACTGGTTATTGGCGTATTGTCACCAAAAGGATATTCAGTCCGTCTCAAGGCGTGACGTTCAACGCTATGTAACTCCCGTACATCTTCGAAACAGAACAGCATTGGATTCTGCCCTGCAGGAACTGGTGGAAGCAGGAAGGATACGGCAGGTCAATGAGGGGCGGCGCAAAGAGATTCAGGTGAACCCGGTTCTGCTCAAGCCTGGGGGGACGCGATGCTAAGCCCTCAGGGTGTCCATTTTAAATCCGTGCGACTGCGACACCCGCGACTGTCGCGACACAAGAGATTTCAAGCTGACCAACTGTCGCATGTGTCGCCACTGTCGCTGTCGCAAACTTAAAAAATTTCTCTCTGCTCAGAAAAAACCAGAATATCTCGGACTTATTTACAAAAGAATACAGAGCCTTGAAATACCCGGCAAAAAAGATCAATTTTTACGGGTTCCATAGCGGCCTTTAAACGCCCCTGCAATGCAAAGCGATTCAATACAAAAGCACAACTTCACTAATGATTTCGGTAAAAATCAGGAGGCGGTCCAATGGGAGGTTATGGCAGTGGCAGGTACGGGTTTTCTTTTTGCAAAAGCACCACGTCCGATTGTATAGCAATCGATGTCAGGCGTTGGCAACGAGAAGGGTTGCTCACATCACCCCGGTATTTTGACTGGAAATGGTTGCGTAATGAAAAAGTGACATCCAGCATTGAGGTGATCGTACAAGACGACCATGTCATTCTGAACTATAAATATCGCAGGAGAAATCAGGAATGGCAGAAAAAAAACTGTCCCGTTTATCTGGATTGGACATCCTGCAATTATGGAGGTAAACGGCCCTGGTTCTTGTGCCCGGTAAGAGGATGTGGGAGGCGTGTTGCCAAGCTGTATAGCAATGGAGTATTTGCCTGCAGGCAATGCCATCAGGTGGCCTACCCGAGCCAGAGGGAAAATGATATGGACCGGGCCAACAGACGGGCTGATAAGATTCGCGCCCGGCTTGATTGGGAACCGGGGATACTGAACGGTAATGGACTAAAACCCAAAGGAATGCACTGGAGCACTTTTGAACGACTACAAAATGAACACGATTACTTCGTAGACCAATCCATCCTCGGTGCCGCCATGAAATTTAATATCTCCGTAGACAGCCTGGAACGGGGAGGAAAGTAATGCGCTGAAATTTATTGTGCCTCCAAAGTGTATGGCGGAGGAAAAGTTTGCGTTAAGTCGCTATCAACTAATTCAGCTTCGGTGCAATTCGGGCAAACCCATGACTGTGCTATGCAATTGAAATTGGGTGCTATGCCATTACTCCAGAAAAAACTATTAGTAGAGAAACTTCCTCCTACCTCTGAAGAAGCGACATAAACACTGATGTTGTTATTAGGTTCCTGGCGTAAAACACTAGTATGTAATTCGCTGTTTAAAAACCCGTTAACTCCCAAGTAAGGTGTTCCGGAACAGTCAGACGATAGGAAATAAATTTTTTCGTTAAATTTAGGTATAATTTTATCGCCGAAAATTAATACTATAATATGTTTTTTATTTCCGTTGGATAAGGTTATCGGGATCCGGACTGATACGCGGTTATTAGTCAATGGCAGGTTGCCTTGTAATTGAAGGGATGTCACAAAACTGGCGATATCTCCGATTTTATTCCCATTGCCATCACGTAAAACCAGCCCGAGAAGTCCGCCAAACTTTAAGTTGAAATCCATGGTTGCGGACCCGTTTTGATTTTTCAGAGTCAATTCATAGGTACCACTACGGGCATCTTGAGGAAGCTCGGCCACAACCTGTTCGCCGTTTGCATCTTTTGATTGAACAGTGAGAGGATTCCCTCCCAAAGTGACGGTGGGGTCTGAACCAAAATGTAAATGGGTCCCGTTTATCTCAATGGCATCATCTGATTTAATTGCACTCAATATATTGGGTGCTCCCACTAAAAATGCTAAACCGGTACTCAATCCTCCGGTTGTTTGACCATCCCATGCCATGACCCACCAGCCGGTAGAGTTTCCTGAAAAACTCAGGGAGGGGTTAAAGGAACAGTTTCCCGTCCCTCCACCGCAATTGGTTTCCGCGTGCGTATGCCAGTCCGAATAAAGAACCCCTGATGAATCCTCAATGTGCAGAAAATAGAATGTGGCACTAGGAACCGCCTGCCAGACAAAATCAGGTGAGCTGGATGCTATTGCCCCCTGTGGGGATACCTGAATCGGTGCTGGTACCTGGGCCAGTGAATTAGCAGGATGGGAAACGATAAAACCCGTAAGTAATGAAACCATTAAGAAGATACGAAACATAACCCCTCCACCGAAATAATTAACCAGCCATTTGGATATCCGATGGCATTGTAAATGTGATCAATGGTTTGGGCAACAGTTATCAGTTTAATCCTCCAAAAGTCAGTTGCCCCAAAAGAGCTTTAAAATAGGGGTTCCCAGTCATACCTTTAAGCAAAAATCATTAGATTTTTCCACCTAATCAAAATAAATACAATGGCTTTGCGGACTGAACTCTATTGGGATGGCAATATTTAATTGTCTTTATGGAATAGGCCCCATACAATCCGAAGATAACTTCAGGTTTGCCGTATTAATTTTTCGAGATTGACCCATCCAGAATAGAAATATCAGGAAGGTGCGTCTTCCATATAAGGGGTTGTGACTATGAACCGGTTCACGTTTCCATTAACTCTTCTGTTGGCACTGCTGTTCAGTTCGATTTCCTTAGGCTCCACTCCTCCTTATTCAGATGATCCGAAGAAACTGCAAATCAGTAAGACCTTCGGCAAACTCCCATTAAGGTTTGAGAAGAATGAGGGTCAGACTGACAAGCAGGTGAAATTTATTTCCCGTGGTAACGGATACAACATGTACCTGACACCGACGGAAGCGGTGATGGTTCTTTCCAGGACAACCGGTGGAAGCAAGAAGACTGACCCGATGAATCCTGAGAGTTTGATGAAAACTCCAGACGATATTAAAACGGAATCCTCTGTCATCCGGATGCAATTGATCGGCTCCAACCCTGATCCAAAAATCTACGGGCAAGAGAAACAGGTCACGAAGAGCAATTACCTTATTGGGAATGACAAGTCTAAGTGGAGAACGGGAGTTACCAATTTCGGCAAGGTCCGATATGAGGAAGTCTATCCGGGAATTGACCTAGTTTTCTACGGCAACCAACAGAAACTTGAATATGACTTCGTTGTTAAACCCGGTGCTGATCCGAAGGTAATCAACTTTGAGTTTGATGGGGAAGAATCGATAGTAGTGGATTGGGATGGGAATCTGAGACTGGAAACTAAGGTTGGTGAGATTGTTGAAAAAGCCCCAATCATTTATCAGAAAGAAAATGGAAAGAGGAAATCCATAGAAGGCAAGTATGTTTTAGCAGAGAACAAGGTTTCTTTTAAGTTGGATGAATATGACAACGAGAAGGAACTGGTCATTGATCCGGTTCTGGAGTTTTCTACTTATTTGGGTGGGGTGGGAAATGAGCGCTTCGGAAGAATTGTTGTAGGCAGTTCGGGAAATATTTATGTGGGCGGTTCCGTTCAATCAGTAAACTTTCCCACTCTAAATGCTTTTCAAAATTCTTTTGGAGGAGGTACGAGCCATGGGGATGCTTTTGTATCTAAATTTGACTCATCAGGAGCCCTTGTTTTCTCCACCTATCT
>JAJDBH010000213.1 GCA_029261455.1 Nitrospinaceae bacterium | reverse complement strand
AAACGGGCTGGTGGGTGAAGAGGTTAGCCTACCCCATCAGGATCAGGAGGAGCAACAGAATGTCCGCGTTTGGCAGCCGAAAGTCAACATTAACTCCGCTTGTGTATACCGGTTTTTGGGGTGGGTTATCCAGCGAAAAACCCAAAACTAAGCCGCCCGTTATACATACCTGACTCAAGTACCTCCTTGTACTTTGACAATCCTTCAGTCCAGTCCTAAACTAGCCTTATGGACGTCCATAGCACAACAGTCTCTGAGGGTGAAAGCATCCGCATCAGAGGTTTGGTTCAAGGCGTTGGGTTCCGCCCTGCAGTGTGGCGGTTCGCCAGAGAGTGTGGGTTGACTGGCGAGGTTTTGAATGACGGCGAGGGTGTTCTAATTCGAGCCTGGGGGCAACATCTGGAATTGGATCGGTTCGTAAACCTGATAAACCGTGAATCCCCAACCTTGGCACGCATAGACAGCATCAAACGTAAACCGATTCATGAACCCTCCCCTATCGATGATTTCAAAATTGTCGAAAGTAATAATGAGTCTGTGCAAACTGGGATCACCCCGGATGCTGCAACGTGCCTCGATTGCATTGAGGAATCTTTCAATCCTTCGAGTCGGCGTTATCGCTACCCCTTCACCAATTGTAGCCACTGCGGTCCACGATTTTCCATAGTGTCGGCTCTACCCTATGACCGTGCCCACACCAGCATGGCGGAGTTCACAATGTGCGACGCCTGCAAAGCCGAATACTCGAATCCGCTGGATCGACGCTTTCACGCGCAACCCATCGCCTGCCATTCTTGTGGCCCTAAGCTCTGGCTCGAACGATCTGATGGACGCGACTTGGGTACTGTCCCCCAACAAGAAGCCTTAGATTACGCCTGCAAATTATTGCAACAAGGAAATATTCTTGCCATAAAAGGTATTGGTGGGTTTCATCTAGCTTGCGATGCCACAAATAAAGATACCGTAAAGAAACTCCGTCAGCGCAAACAGCGCTATGGCAAACCTTTGGCTCTCATGGCCGGGAATATTGAAGTCATTGAACAATACTGTTCGGTCAACAGAGTTGAAAAGTCCTTATTAGAAAGTCCTGCCGCACCCATAGTCCTTCTTTCGGCACAAGGCAAGAGGCATTTGCCTGATGCCGTGGCTCCGGGTATGAACACATACGGATTCATGCTGCCATGCACTCCTCTGCACCATTTAATTTTAGAACACATGGATCACCCTATCATCTTCACTTCAGGAAACCTGTCCGAAGAACCTCAGTGTGTTAATAATCAGGAAGCAAAAGGCCGCCTCAAAGGCATCGCAGATTACTTCCTGTTGCATAACCGGGACATTGTCAATCGTGTGGACGACTCTGTAGTTCGAGTGGTGAATGGTAAAGCACATTTACTTCGCCGGGGACGCGGTTACGCACCCGATACTTTCTCTTTGCCTTCAGGCTTTGAAAACACCCACCCCTTGTTGGCCTTGGGTGGACAACTTAAAAACACCTTTTGTCTGATTAAAAACGGTCAGGCCTTTCTTTCCCAACACATTGGAGATTTGGAAAACCCTCTCGCCTTTGAGGATTACCAAAAAAATATCAACCTCTATAAAGAATTTTTTCGGCACAATCCGCAAGCAGTGGTGGTCGACTGCCACCCTGAATACCTGCCAACAAAATTTGGCTATGAATGCGCAGATAATATAGATGTTCTGGAGGTCCAACATCATCACGCGCATATTGCGGCCTGTATGGCTGAAAACAACATGCCTTTAAGTTGCCAACCTCTATTAGGTGTGGCTCTGGACGGCTCGGGTTATGGCGAAGACGAATCGCTATGGGGTGGAGAATTTCTTCTTGCCGACTATTCGGGCTTTAAACGGCTGGGAAGTTTTAAATCCATTCCCTTACTCGGGGGTAGCCAGGCTATGCGTGAGCCATGGAGAAATACCTTGGCGCATATTTTATCAGGCATCGGTTGGGAAAAGTTTATCTCGCTCTATCGAGACTTGGAGCTGGCGAAGTTTTTACAAGCTCAACCTGTCGAAACATTTCAGTCTATGATTGAGAAAAAGATTCAATGTCCGGCAACCAGCTCTGCAGGAAGATTATTCGATGCAGTCGCGGCCGCCATTGGTGTTTGTCGCGAACAAGTAATTTATGAAGGGCAAGCGGCTATGGAGTTGGAGGCTCTGGTCGATGAAACATTTATTTCCCAGAATGATGACCCCGGTTATCCTTTCTCTATTAGAGATTCATGCAATAACAATTTTCTCTATATTATTGACCCTCAAAATATGTGGGAAGCACTTTTTGAGGATTTAAAAAATACCATCCCCAAGTCTACGATTTCTGCCCGGTTTCATATTGGTCTTGCTTGTGCAATTGCAGATATGACAAATAAAATTACTCAGGACAATAGTGCCATCAGCACGGTGGCATTATCAGGAGGAGTTTTTCAGAATAAATGTCTGCTGGAACAAGTAACAAAGCGTTTGCATAAAGAAAGCTATACTGTCTTGACCCATTCACGGGTTCCTGCTAATGATGGAGGGATCTCACTAGGACAAGCAATGGTCGCGGCAGCAAGACTACGAATTGAGGATTAAATATTATGTGCTTAGGAATTCCCGGAAAAATAGTAGAAATCACCAGTTCTGAAAACAAGCTTGCTCTTGTTGATGTGGGGGGTGTGAAACGGGAAGTCAATATCATCTGCATTGTGGATGAGGAGCATCCTCCTGAAAGTTGTCTTGGTGACTGGGTGTTGATCCATGTCGGATTTGCAATGACCCGTATCAATGAAGAAGAAGCCGCAAGAACCCTTGAATTACTCCAAGAGCTTGGAGAAGTGCAGGAAGAGTTTCAGACCAGGAAAAATTCAGAAAAGGAAAACCCATGAAGTACGTTGATGAGTTTCGTGATCCCGAGCAAGCCCAAAAGTTGTTGGAAAACATTTCTGTATTAGCGAAACAAGTTCAGGCTGGCAAAGATCGCCCCATACATATCATGGAAGTGTGCGGTGGACATACTCATACTATTTTTCGTTACGGCATCAAACAAATGCTACCGCAAGAAATTGAGCTGGTTCATGGACCCGGCTGCCCCGTTTGCGTTTTACCTATGGGACGAGTAGATGATTGCGTGGCACTTGCTGAGCACCCGGAAGTTATCTTAACCACTTTTGGTGATGCCATGCGAGTGCCCGGGTCACAAAAAAGCCTCCTTCAAGCTAAAGCCGAAGGCGCAGATGTGCGAATGGTTTATTCCCCCACAGACGCTTTGAGTATTGCGCGAAAACACCCTGAGAAAGAAGTGGTTTTTTTCGCATTAGGATTCGAAACCACCATGCCAAGCACAGCATTAACAGTCTTGCAGGCTGAAGATGAAGGAATCAAAAATTTCTCGCTATTTTGCAATCACATCACAATCATCCCAACCATTAAGGCAATTCTTGATTCTCCGGACCTGCAACTTGACGGATTTCTGGGGCCGGGACATGTAAGCATGATCATTGGCCAACATCCCTACTTATTTATCGCCGACCAATACAAGAGACCCTTGGTCATAGCAGGCTTTGAGCCGTTGGACATTTTACAATCCATTTGGATGATCTTGAATCAGATGAAAGAGAAACGCCATGAGATAGAGAACCAATACGGACGAGTAGTTCAAAATGAAGGAAATCACAATGCCCTCAAAGCTATTGAAAAAGTGTTTGAGTTGAGAGAGCATTTTGAATGGCGAGGTCTAGGATCCATTGAGCACTCAGGAGTACGCGTTCGTGAAGGTTACGCACGCTATGATGCAGAGCGGAAATTTTCGATCCCTAATTTAAAAATTGCCGACCCAAAATCCTGTCAATGCGGTGAAGTTTTAAAGGGAACCCTTAAGCCAAAAGAATGCAAAGTATTTGGAACCACCTGCACACCGGAAACTCCTTTAGGAGCTTTGATGGTTTCTACAGAAGGAGCCTGTGCGGCTTATTATTCGTATGGTCGGATGGATTCCTTTGAATCAAAAAAAGAAGCAACTACTTGACAGGAATATTTAACGCATGAGTTCTCATACTTCAAAGTCATTCATTCCACCCGTTGCAAGGAAATTGCAAACGATTACTCTTGCCCATGGTAGTGGTGGCAAGGCTATGCATGACCTTATCGAAGACGTAATCGTAAAGAGTTTCGATAATCCTGCCTTGGCTTTGCTTGAAGATCAGGCCCGTTTCGACCTCAAAGATCTGGTCTCTCTAGGCGATCGCCTGGCATTCACTACAGATTCATATGTGGTTGATCCCTTATTCTTCCCTGGCGGGGATATCGGAAACCTGGCAGTCAATGGGACGATCAACGACCTCGCAGTTGGTGGAGCGGTTCCTCTTTATTTAAGTTGTGGGTTTATTCTTGAAGAAGGTCTACCATTGGAAACTCTGCGCCAGATAACAGCGTCTATGAAAAAGGAAGCTGATAAGTCACAAGTGTCCATTGTGACCGGTGATACGAAAGTGGTGCATCGAGGTGCCGCCGACAAACTATTTATCAATACAGCTGGAATAGGAATCATTCCAAAAGGAATTAATATTGCTGCCACACGAGCTGAGCCCGGCGACATGGTTTTGATCAATGGATTTATAGGAGACCACGGTGCGGCCATCTTGGAAGCAAGAGGCGATCTTGCTCTTAGGTCATCAATCAAAAGTGATTGTCAGTCTTTAAGTAGCTTGGTTCAAGCTATGTTGGACGTTTGCCCTGATATTCATTGTCTGCGCGATGCTACTCGTGGAGGGATAGCAACCGTCCTGAACGAGTTCGCTCAAAGTTCCAATGTCTGCATTAAGTTGAATGAGAAAGATATCCCTCTGCGCCATGAAGTAAGAGGCATGTGTGAGATTCTTGGGCTTGACCCTCTTTATCTGGCTAATGAGGGGAAGCTGCTGGCTATTGTTCCCCGTGAATATGTGGAGAGAGTTATGGAGGCAATGCGGCTTCTACCTGAAGGGCAATATTCGGCAGTTATTGGAGAAGTGGTTGTGGCTCCTGAAAAAAGGGTTCTTTTAAAAACAAATTTTGGCGGAGAGCGGATTGTGGATATGATGGTTGGCGAACAACTACCAAGAATCTGCTAGGTCGCTTAGTGAATCAATCACTCCTTGAATCGAACACCAACGGCCTTCTCGTTTAACAATTTACATCGACAGATTGGCTAGCTATCTTGCCTTCTCTCTAACTATGGATACCTCTTTTTTATAAACCTGCTTTGTGTTTATAGTTTCAAGCCCTTCTTTATTTGCTGTAAAAGATCTCCAAAATTTACAGGTTTTTCAATACAAGCATAGGCCCCATTATTGAGATAGTCATCCACCTGATCCACCTCAATGATTGCTGACACCATTATGATGATAGATTCCGGCTGCTTTGCTCTTAAGCACGATAACAGCTTCAACCCGCCATAAGGCATCCTCACATCCAGCAAAATACAATCAGGTTTATATTCTTCAGCCTTGACGATGGCCATCTTGCCATCAGATGCAGTTTGAACTAAAAAACCTTGTGTGGTCAGGAACCTTGAAAATAGTTCACAAACTTTAGCCTCATCATCCACTAGCAATATTTTATTTTGATCTATTGTCATTTAATTCTTTAGCTCGCTTTACATACATTATCTTTCCATATAACATCAAAACTGTAAACAGTTTTATTAATAAAAATAAAGGTCCTTTCTGAAATTTTCGATAAGAACATATAAACCAATGGTATGAGGAAATAAAATGAAAACAGAAGATGCCCTTTATGGCAGAAATAGACAAAGTTCCTGGTTCTTTAAAAAGAAAAAAGATCAGAAATCTTTCAAGGAGCACTTAGAAGAAAGCCTGAGGAATAAAAAGTCAGAGGTTCAAAAACAAGTAAAAAAACATATCCTGGATATTCTCGCATAAATCATAAACCTCCCTGTCCTTGCGTTAACCAGACTATTTAGTACGATATATTTTAGGGTTTAAAAAAAGAGATGCTATAATGTAAAAAGTAAAAGATCAGACAAACCCCGCAACTGAATGCTAAAGAAAGGGCAAAAAATGAAACAAAGAATGAGATTAATTTTAATGATTTTTGCGATTTCTTTTCTAACTTCTTGTGCCACTAATGGCATTATTCTTCCCAAGACCATTCAGGGAGAGGTTAAAACTTACCATGTCAATGAAAAAGGGACAGTAGAAATCCTGGGACAAGACATGCTATTAGAGCCTACGCACTGGCTATATGTCGAATGTGATCATTGGAGTGGCTGCTATATGCGTTGTCAAGGGAAGGTGAAATCTTGCAAGAAAGTAGCTATCGATTCCAAGCTTGATGTGGATTATATACAATCCGATTATTGAAATAGGCTTGTCCTATTTAATCAATACTTATTTTGGTGGGTTGCGTGATGGGTTTAACAGGGATGCCCATGGCGTCATGACGAATACCCTGAGAAGGAGGTGATCCCATGATATCTGACAGTACCCAGGGAGCTTCCGGAGTAATTTGTTAACCCCGAGTTAACGGAAGCTCCTATGCTTTTTATAGCGCCCCGCTTTATAAGCGGGGCGTTTTTTTATGCTTTCTTAAAGAATTAACTCAAACCATTTTTCATAGTAGACCAGCAAGTCTTTCACCGAAAGAATACCTTTCACGGTTTCCCCATCCCGGACAACCAAATAACGGAGTCTTTTTTGCCTCATTATGGCAATGGCCTTGGACATGATTGCGCTTTGATCGATATAGTCAATATCAGAGTTCATTATATCGCTCACATTGGTACTGTTTGAGTCTCTATCAACCGCCACCAACTGGCGAGTGATTTCTTGTTCTGAAACCATTCCTATATAAATGCCATCCTTTTTCACCAACAATGAACCGATACCAAACTCGCACAACTTTTTCGCCGCATCCCTAACGGAAGCCCCTGCATCAACTTCCTTTATCACTGTAACCATATACTCGCTGACCGGATCCATATCAAAACCCCCCTTCCAAATTTAATTTTACAGCCGTGCGAACAAAGACATTATAAAAATTAAAGCCGATAATCAACGCATTAGTATTTAGATTTCTTAACACCTTGAAATATGATAGTTTGAGCATCCTCAACGGACTAATAAGGAAAACAAACGAATGACGGACGTCAAGCAATTGTTAACCCAAGAAAACATATATATATTCCAAGCTTTTCTGGTCATATTCGTGGCCTTGATTGCGAATTTATTCCAGAAAAGAGTTTTCAAATCCTTAGCAGAAAAAGCAAAACGTACTCCAAACAAATGGGATGATGCCGTCTTACTATCCATTCCCCACCCATTAAGTATGATTATCTGGGTAACGAGCATCGCCTTCTCCGGGGAAATAATTCAGAAGTCAACGGGAGCAGTGATTCTTGATGCTCTCGCTCCCATACGCGATGCCGTCATCATAGCCGCCTTGGCTTGGTTTTTAGTACTTACTGTTCGTCGCACTGAAACAAACTTTCTGAAGGGCGACAAAGATATCGATCCAACCACTCTGGACGCCATATCTAAACTGGCCCGGATTTCTGTCGTCATCACAGCCGCTTTGATGATACTGCAAACACTCGGGTTCAGCATTTCCGGAGTCTTGGCTTTTGGAGGTGTCGGAGGCATAGCCATTGGCTTTGCAGCCAAAGATCTACTGTCAAATTTCTTCGGAGGACTCTTTATATATATGGACCGGCCTTTCGCTGTGGGAGACTGGATACGCTCTCCAGACCGGGAATTAGAAGGCACTGTCGAAAAAATTGGCTGGAGAGTCACTCTAATCAGAACCTTCGACAAACGACCCCTGTATATTCCCAATTCGGTTTTTTCGCAAGTCGCAGTGGAAAATCCTTCACGCATGTTGAACCGCAGAATCAAGGAAACCTTCGGTATTCGCTATGATGACGCAGGCAAAATGGAAGCCATCACAAACAAAGTTAAAGAAATGTTAGAAGGCCATCCTGAAATTGACACCAACAATACATTGATGGTCAACTTCAATAGTTTCGCGCCTTCCTCGCTTGATTTTTTTATCTACACTTTCACCAAAACTACAAATTGGGTGAAGTTTCATTCCATTAAGCAGGATATTCTTTTAAAGATTCTAAAAATTATTGAGGATCATGGAGCGGAAGTAGCATTCCCAACTTCAACCATTCATTTGGCTCAGCAGGAAACAACGAAAAACCCAGAAACTCAAATCTGATTTTTATGAAGCCGTACTATTTCTTTTCAAAAACTCCATTACTTCTTTGCTTAATGGCAATACTTCCATTGTCACTCATAGGTTGTGTGAACCTTGGTCCAACAACTTTGAAAGGCGAGAGAAGCAACTATAACCTCGCGGTTCAAAGAACCAATGATGAACAACTTATGCTCAACTTGGTTCGCCTCAAGTATCGGGACACACCGTTTTTCATGGAAGTGAGTAGTGTTGCATCCCAGTTCAGCCTTTCAACCAACGCGAGCGCCAGTGCTACTTTGCAAGATACGGTCAAAGGCATATTTGGCCTGGGGGGAAGCGTGGGCATAACAGAAAAACCAACGGTGACTTATTCCCCTTTACAGGGAGACCAGTTTATCCAGCGTGTACTGTCCCCTCTTCCCTTACAGACTATTGCTCTTCTGTTTCATTCGGGCTGGAGCATAGAAAGAATCTTTCGATTATCTTTTCAACGTATGAATCATCTCAAAAATGCTCCGGGGGCATCGGGCCCCACCCCCAGCATCGCACCTCACTTCAAGGAGTTCGCATCTGCAATAAAACATTTAAGAGCACTGCAGGTTCTAGATGCCATAAACCTTTCTTATCATGAAGAAAATGGTGTTCCTCAATTAATTCTGCATATTAATAAAGAGGATAAAAATAGGGTGGAAGCCAAACAGTTTGCCCTTGCCGTCAATGTTGAGCCAGGAAAAACACGTTATGTCTTCGCATTTTCTCCGGCTTTTGACAAGACCGATCAGATCCGAGTCGTCACCCGTTCTCTATTGGGCATCATGTTTTATCTTTCTCAAGCGGTAGAAGTCCCAAGAGAAGATATTCTACAAGGAAAGGTCACTCAAACTAAAACAACAGAGGGAAACACTTTTGACTGGAAAGAAATAACAGGTGACATGTTAAGGATACGTTCTGTTTCTGACAATCCTCAAACAAATTCCATGGTTATTTTTTATCGAGGAACCTGGTTTTATATTGATGATTCAGATTTGTCTTCTAAATCTACTTTTTCCCTACTAGCCCAAATTTTTTCATTGCAAGCTGGTAAGATCCAGGACAACGCTCCACTCCTCACGCTTCCCATAGGCCAGTAACACAAAATCTATTTTTATCGAGCCGGTAGTCTCAAGGTTTGGTGGGGATCTCAGCCCTTTTACTCAAGGCATTTCGCCGACTGACTAACCGATCCAGAAACAACTTTCCATCCAAGTGGTCAATCTCATGCTGAACCGCCCGGGCTTCGTAACCCGACATCTGGAACTCCAGCTTTTCGCCCTTTTGGTTCAAAGCTTTCAGAGTGATAAACTTTGCCCTCTCAACTTTACCAGTATAGTCTGGAACCGAGAGGCAACCCTCCCTGCCTAAACTACTACCCTCGTAAAACGTGATCTCGGGATTAATCAACACCAGAAATCCGTGATTGACATGCTTGGGTTTTTCAGAAATATCCACCAGAATAATTCGTTCAAACCGGCCTACCTGAGGAGCAGCAATCCCCACACATCCGGGAAAAGAGCGGAATGTTTCCTCAAGGTCACGCATAAACTTTCTAAGGTCTTCAGAAAATTCCATCACAGGCTGGGAGATTTGTGAAAGTCTTGCATCCGGATAAACCAGAACATTCAAGAGAGCCATTGTTACCCCACCATGGTATCAATAGGAGTCATGCGGGCCACCACATTATTTTCCCGGCTCAGTGCTTGTAGTGCTTGCTCCACAGCATCAAACCCCTTACCAGCAACCCCTTCGATATGCATGATATAAACCGGGCTTTCAGAACTGCCACCTACGTCTGACTCAAGGTTAAGAATGTTCAACCCCGCCTTATTCAAAGCATCAGTGGCACGGGCTACGATGCCGGCCTGATCTGCGCCGTGAATACTAATCCGCACATCAGGTTCGATATGTTGGTGCAGTCCTGCTTCAACTGCATCCAAGTGAAAAAATAATTCCAACTCATCACATATTTGTTGAAGCTTTTCCTGTACAACAGTTTTACTTTCTGGAACACAGACCATAAGCATAATGGTGAAGTTGCCACCAAGGCGGGTCATAGAGGCTTCACCCAGGTTTCCTTTCATGTCAAACAAAGCATGGCTGATTTTAGCAACAATTCCAGGTCGGTCTTTACCTACCAAAGTCAACATCAACCAATTTTCCATTTTATACTCTCCTAATAATTAATCCTTCAGCCATTGCTGAAACAACTCCAAGGCTTCTTTATATCGACCTGCAACAAATCGTTGATCAGTCGGGGGCTCCAAGCCATTATCCTTTGAAGTCATAATATACTTTTCAGTGATACTTTCATTTTGCATGAAAATCGAGGCTCCTGTTCCCATCACACTGCCTGTGCCACGAAAAAGTTCTTCATGAATCGCTTTAGGGTTATTTGAAACGGGCAAACCATCTTTATTTATTAGAGTTGTCATATTTTAAATATATCTTTCTATTAATTTGAATCAGAACAGTATACTCAAACTTGATAGCTGAAAAAAACATCATCTTACCGCAAAACAGCCTGCTTCGGCATAGCGATTTACGGTCCACACAAATGATTCTTCTGGATATTCATATACTTTTAGGTTAAAGTTAAGCAGCACATAGTATTGACTTTATTAAACTTACAAGCTTTTTTCATCCATACTTAAGAATATTGATATGAGAAAAATCAGGGTACTCGTTGTTGATGATGCGGTAGTTGTTAGAAAAATTGTTACTGACACATTAAGTGGCGATCCTGATCTTGAGGTAGTCGCTACCGCCGCTAACGGAAGAATCGCCTTACAGAAAATCCCGCAACTCAACCCCGACATCCTGACTCTGGATATTGAAATGCCGGAAATGGACGGGCTTCAAACTCTTGCTGAAGCGCGAAAGATTTATCCCCACTTGCCCATCATCATGTTCAGCACACTTACGGAACGAGGTGGAGCGAAAACTTTAGAAGCGCTATCTCTTGGAGCTACAGATTATGTCACCAAACCCGCAAACGTGGGAAGTGTATCCGTGGCCATGCAACGAATACGGGACGAACTAATTCCCAAAATTAAAATGTTTTGCGCTAAAAAGGCGGGAGGAGATGCACCCTCCACACTGGTACCCAAACCTGCGGCAAAAGTATCCACCCCTTTCAAAAAACCTGTAGTAGCCAGGAGAACTTTACACCAGAAAGTAGATATTCTTGCGATTGGTGTTTCCACCGGAGGGCCCAACGCCTTGGCAGAACTCATCCCCACCCTTCCAGGTGACCTGCCTGTACCAGTTGTTATGGTTCAACATATGCCACCCTTCTTCACGAAACTTCTTGCTGAAAGACTAACAGCAAAATCCCCACTGGATGTTCAGGAGGGGAAGGCCGGTGAAAAAATCAAGCCGGGACAGGTGTGGATAGCACCAGGGGACTTTCATATGGTTCTGGAAAAAAAAGCTGACGGTGTTTATCTGCAAACAAACCAAGGCCCACAGGAAAATTCTTGCAGACCTGCGGTAGACCCTTTATTCCGCTCTGTTTCAGAAATTTATGGCGCCAGAGTTTTATCGGTTATTTTAACGGGCATGGGGCAGGATGGCTTGGTTGGTTGTGAGCATATAAAGGAGGCCGGAGGCCAAGTCATTGTGCAGGATGAGGAAAGCAGTGTCGTTTGGGGCATGCCCGGCTTTGTAGCTCGGGCAGGTTTAGCAGATGAGGTTCTTCCCCTCAAACAAATTGGCCAGAAAATCGTTTCAATATTGAAAGTTGGACGGTTCTAACCAGCTTGTCAGAACTCTAGGGCACCAAGGCTCCGAAGTTCACATCTACCGCTTTCTCAGAATCCAAAATCAACAGCAGCTTATCTGACAATTTGTAGACACCCAGTACCAGTTGTCGAACTTCATCAGGAATGGTTTCAGGAGGTCGTTCATGAACATCCTCCGACACTTCCAAAACATCAGCGATTTCATCAACCAGAAGACTCACCACTCCGTCTTTGGTCCTCACCACCACATTCATAGGCAGCTTACCTTCAGGAAGAGGTTCCATCCCTA
>JAJDBH010000212.1 GCA_029261455.1 Nitrospinaceae bacterium | reverse complement strand
GACCCTACAAAAATCGTAGACACCTAAAACCTTTGCTGTTTCTTTAGTCAATCTTCGGAGCTCGTTAGCTGTGCTTTCATCAACATTTGCCGGGCAGATTTTTTCTTTTGGTTTTTTTAACTTATCATCCAAAGTCTGTATAGCGTTGGGGTTTCCGGCTAGATCTATTTCTAGCAAGGGAAAAACCTCAGGGTCCTTATTTCCAAGAAGGCCAATAGCAAATTCTCGACCAGGAATAAACTGTTCCACTAGAATCGGTTGATGAAATTCTTCTACCAACTTGGTGATCAAGGTTTCCAAGTCGGCTTTATTCTGAACAACTTCGATGCCAAGAGACACTGCCTCCATTTTTGGCTTTGTGATGACCGGATAGGGCAGGTCGTCCGGAATATGATGCGCATCGTACAATACCCAATAAGGGGAGGTTGGTAATCCTGCAGCCTGAACCATTACTTTTGTCGTTACCTTGTCGAGAGCAATTCCATGACCTGCGGGACTCGAGCCCACATTAGGCACCCCTAACATTTCTAATAAAGAAGGCATATGGGTATAGCGGCTGACACCCTGAAGGCCATAGGCCATGTTAAAAACCATTCCGGGTTGTTCACCTTGAACCACGCGAGGCATGAAGTTCTGGAGTTGTTCAATGACGTTTATATTACCGTCAATGATGCGAACGTTATGACCACCCTTTTCAAGAGCACTGGCTACCCGTTCAACCGTCTGAGGATTATAGGTTTCCTGATTTTGCATGCCGAAAACGTTTAGAACGCCTTCCGCATCTTCTTGTTTGTTGTAAATAACTGCGACTTTCATAGCTCGTTTCTTAAAAATAGTTGATGGTAAAAGGTATTACTAAGGGTTCCAACTCTTAATAATTTGAAATCATAATGAGTCCTAACTTATTTGGGAAACTATGGCACCTTCATATTCTATAGCTGGAAATCGAAAATAATTTGTAATTATCTTCCTTTAATTCATAAAAAGATAACACTAAATCAAGAATCCCCCATAACATTAATTTGACACACCTAATCAGTAGGTCTTCTGTTCGAACCTGAGATGGTTCACCACTCCCCGAAAATTAAGTGCCAGGAAAAATATTTTTAAAAAATTAAAAATTTTTCCACGACAAAACAACCAACTACAAAATAAACGTTAATTTATAGCCAAATTTGGTTGTTGAAACTGACAGAATTTTTGGCATGAAACTTGATAGTCTATTTCAATTGATTGCAGGGCATTCCAATTCAATATTCACTGAAAGGAAAAAGAAGATGAAAAAAGTTGTCTCGGTAATGTTTGCTATGTTGTTGGTAGGATACCTGGTTATGGCCAGCGGAGCAATCGCTGAAGAGGCCCCAGAATCTTCCTCAAATGAGGAGGCCATTTTTGGTTCAGTTCCCGAAGGATCTGATGATTTAGAAGATTCCGAAACTATCACTGGTCTGTTAATTGAGGAAACTGAAACCCCCGAATCTGAAAGTCCGTATCTGGAAGAAGATTCTCCTCTGACGGAAAGCTCCGAAGAGCAGGAATCTGCCCCTTCTGATTCCATGCTTAACTGAAAGTTGAATTGATCATTAATTCAATCCCCGCCTGAAAGAAGGCCTTGGGAACCCCAACTCCCAGGGCCTTTTTGCAAGAAGTAAGAGACCTGATCTTCTATCTTAAAGATCTGCTGAATGATGAACTTTCGGTTAATATTAGAATCACTTAATATCAGGAAAAATAGAAATGAAACAGCTAAAGAAAAGAAACATGGTTTTTGATCGAATGGACCTTGAAGATGAGGGTGGCGTTGAGTTTATTGATGAAGAGTATTTTCCCATTCATTATTCAAATCAAACATATTTAAGTTCACCTAAACCAAGAAAGTTTAAAGTCGGCAAGAACAAGTTTTTGTCAGAAATGCTCTTAGGTCGGGAACCTCGAAAAAAAACTAGGGTAACGTATTGATAACCAAATTACGGTACTGAATCATGATACCACTTGTTTATGAATGCGAACATTGCAAGGCCACGATCAGGCATTTGCTATCAAAGCGCTCCCAATTAATATATTTTGGAACATGCTATGTCTGTAATAAAAATACTCAATTTCATTTTCTACGAGAAGGAAAAATACAGGAAAACCTTGGTGTTACTTCATCAACTAGAGTTAAGACCAGGAAGCCAAGACCACCTTATGCGTTAAATTTATTGGGGAAATAAATTTAACGCATCTATCAGGTTTTTGTATTTAAAGAAAGTCACACAATCTTTCAACATCAGGAAAAAATATTTTGTTTCTTGAAAACCGCTTAAAGAATGTCTCCGTTTTAGATTAATTCCATCCCTCATTGTGC
The DNA here is from genome assembly GCA_029261455.1 of Nitrospinaceae bacterium. GTDB lineage: Bacteria > Nitrospinota > Nitrospinia > Nitrospinales > VA-1 > LS-NOB. The sequence goes on along the minus strand of JAJDBH010000212.1, from coordinate 5,447 downwards.
CAGATGAGTAAAAATACCCATTCATCTGCCCTCACCTTTTGGCCCGCTGACAAACATTTACCTTCAGGTTTCATCCCAGTAGCCGGGACCCGTTTCGGCATGTAATTCCAAAATAAATCAATCAGATAAGTTGGTCCGTAGGGGGCAAATTTTTTCATAGCTTTTTCTTGAAAAATATTCTAATGATTAAGCGAAACGACTCTTTTTAAAGTTTCAATTATCAGCCCTGCACACCGGATTTCTGAAAAACCTCCGACAACTATCCCAATGGTATATACCACCTTCGATAAATTCTATTTGAATGGAATCCCCTTAAATATCTGTGTCATCGATAAGCAGGGGTTGATTACCTTTTTGAACAAGGAGTGGGAAGAATTCAGCCAAAAACCTGGGGTGGGTGAATTTTTCCAGATGACCAAGGGGCAGAATTACTTCAAGGCAGGCCGGAAGGCCGGGAAAACTTTTAAGCCAATCATTACCGGAATTCAAAGCCTGGTGCAGGGTGAAATTTCCAAATTCGTTCAAGAATTTCACTATGAATCTTTCGATAATGTTTACTGGTACCTTTTGCATGCTATCCCTTTAAATCCTCCATCAGAGGAATTTATCATTTTTCACAATGACATTACACCTCAGAAGCAGGCGAGTAATATCACCGCTATTCTGGGAAATATTCTTGATAACTCCTTTAACGAAATTTATGTGTTTGACTCCAAAACGCTTAAATTTCTGCAAGGAAGTCTGGGAGCCTTGGATAATTTAGGGTATTCCATTGATGAGCTGAAAGACTTAACTCCTTTCAACCTATTTTTGGATATTTCAGACAACTCTTTTAAGAAGAAATTAAAACTCCAATCGGATGGTAAGGAATCTTTATGGGTTTTTGAAACTCTTCTTAAAAGAAAAAACGGTAGCATATATCCAGGAGAAGTCCGGCTTCAATTATCTCACCTGACCAACCCCTCAGTAGTCATTGCTATAGTAAATGATCTTACAGATAGAAACAAAAGGCTCAATGAAGTGGAATCGCTGCAACAGCAGCTAAAAGCTGAAAATCTTTCTTTAAAAAATGAAATACGTTCTTTTCTAGGTGATGACTTTATAGGTGAGGGATCTGCAATTAATAAATTAAAGGACCAGATCAGTCTGGTGGCCGATACGGATGCAGCAATCCTCATTCAGGGAGAAACGGGAACTGGAAAAGAAATGATTGCTCGCTTGCTCCATGACAGCAGCCAAAGAAAAAGTGGCATTCTGGTAAAAGTAAATTGCCCTGCAATACCAAGAGAATTATTTGAAAGTGAATTTTTCGGCCATGTTCGAGGGTCCTTCAGTGGGGCAATCAGTGATCGCATAGGGAGATTTCAATTGGCCCATAACGGAACCATATTTCTGGATGAAATCACAGAAATACCCTTAGACCTGCAAAGTAAACTATTAAGAGTTTTACAGGAAGGGCAGTTCGAACGGGTCGGAGAAAGTGAGACCCGTACGGTTAATGTTCGGGTTATTTCCGCTACCAATCGGGACCTTAAAAAAGAGGTTCAGGCTGGGCATTTTCGTGAAGATCTGTATTACCGATTGTGTGTTTTTAATCTTTTTGTACCTCCATTGCGAGACCGGTTAGAGGATGTTTCTTCTCTGGTCGAATATTTTCTGGATAAGTATTGTGGAAAATATCGCATTCCGAATATCATCCTTTCTTCTCAAGACCGAGATAAATTGAAAAATTACTCTTGGCCAGGAAACGTTCGGGAAATGAAAAACATGATGGAGCGTGCCGTCATCTTATGTCGGAAAAGCACACTCAACTTCAGCCAGGTCCTGGATGAGCTTCTCATCTTTTTGGATAACGAGTTTCCTCAGTTAACAGAATCAGAAAAAATTTGTATAACAAAAGAAGGAGAGCTGAAAGAACTAAATAAAAGTAATATCCTAAAAGCTCTCAGTGCTACAAATTGGAAAATATCGGGTGCTCGAGGTGCCGCTGAATTACTGGGGGTCAAGGATAATACTTTGTGGCAACGGATTAAAAAACTCGGGTTGGAAAAACCCAAATAAGTTTTGAAAATAATTTTTTATTTTTCAATCTAAACTGACAAGTAGATTCTTTTAAATATGGTTTTCCAGCCCACTTCCTTACACTCATGGAGATATAATTGAAGGCCACACTTTCTCCGCTATTTGCTCTTTTGCTCTCTACAGCGTTTCTTCTCACGGGTAATGGATTACAAGGCATCCTTATCCCCATTAGAGCAAATATGGAGGGGTTTTCAGCAATGGCCATTGGGGTTCTAGGCTCGGCTTACTTTGCAGGTTTTGTAGCCGGTTGTCTGGTTTTCCCTCATGTAGTTAAGCGAGTTGGACATATACGTTCATTTGCTGTATTTGCTGCGATTGCCTCTGCGACAATTCTTATCCAATCTCTTTTCCTTGATCTAGTGGTTTGGGGAATCCTGCGGGTAGCAATGGGGTTTTGTTTTGCCGGCCTTTTTATGGTTATTGAAAGTTGGCTTAATGATAAAACCAATAACGAAACTCGCGGCCGGGTTTTATCAATTTATACTACGATTAACTTGACTGTCGTTACTTTGGGCCAATTGATGATAAATTGGTCTTCACCCTCAGGAACAACCTTGTTCATATTGGTGTCCATACTTCTATCAATTTCCATTCTTCCTATATCTTTGACAGAATCGATGGCTCCTTCCCCCATTTTAGAAGTCAGGCTTCGGCTTCCGTGGTTGTTTAATGCATCCATCATGGGATGTTCGGGTTGTTTTTGCGCAGGGCTGGCCACCGGAGCTTTTTGGACGCTCGGGCCAGTGTTTGCTCAGGAAAGCGGAATGTCTATTAATTCAGTTGCAATTTTTATGAGTGTAACGGTGTTAGGAGGGGCACTTTCTCAATGGCCTGTAGGCAAAATTTCTGACACGATGGACCGACGGAAAGTCATGGGTTTTTGTTGTTTTTTTGCAGGGAGTATGGGGCTTGGCCTAGCCCTGACTCATGGGCACTCTATGACCACTATGTGGATTTTAATTTTCATGTTTGGTGTATTCACCTTCCCTCTTTATTCTTTAAGTGTTGCTCACGCAAACGACTCGGTGAGTCGAGAAGATTTTGTGGAGGTCAGTAGCGGCTTGCTATTAATTTTCGGGGTGGGAGCCATAATAGGACCTCTTTTGGCTTCCAAACTCATTCAACACTTTGGTCAACCGAGCCTTTTTGTGTTTACAGCCATTGTTCATGGCTTGACCGGGATATTCGCATATTATCGAATTACCCAACAGGAACGTGCCCCAATAGAAGAACGGGAAGATTTTATTTCTATCCCGCGAACATCTCCGGAATTGAATTTGCTCGACCCACGTTCTGAAGAGCAACCATAAGGTCACATTACCAAAATACATGGAGTAACAGATCCCATAGAATTTCAGATGAGTCTTTTGCTTTTTACTGCACTTGGAGGATATTAAATTGCAGCAAGAATCGCTCAACCGGCAGTTGTAGAAGTCATGCTGGCTGGCATTGTGATTTGTCCAAGTATTCTAGGTTAGGTAACTTACTCCAGCTTCGACCGCATAGCTCACTGGGATATAGACCTCCAGCACCAGAGGCGATACAGCCCGCGAAGGTGTAGACCACTGGTGAAATTTGTGGTTCCTTGACAATTAACAATCGCGGTCTTATCTAGTTCCAGAAGTAGTAAATCACTGAAATGAGGTATAAGACATGCGTTTTGAGCAGATGACCATTAAGTTGCAGGATGCATTTTCCGCAGCCCAAGCCTTGTGTTCTTCAGAAAGCCAACAGGCCTTGGAATGTGAGCATCTGTTGCTATCTTTGTTCCAAGACCCTGATGGTATAGCCATCGCCTTAGTAAAAAAGGTGGGGATAGACCCTGACCAAGTCCAGGGAGCGTTGCAAGATAGGGTTGCGAAATATCCCAAAGTGTCGAATGCGGGGCAGGTCTTTCTCTCTGAAACACTGAATAATGTAGTCAGTAAAGCTGAAGAAGAAGCTCAAAAAATGAAGGATGAGTTTCTCAGTGCCGAGCATCTTCTGCTCGCGGTAGCCAACAATAAAAAAGCTAATTCCGTATTCAAGTCCCTTGGAATCAAATACGATGATCTGTTGAAGGCTTTACAATCGGTTCGAGGGAGCCAGCGGGTGACCGATCCCAATCCCGAAAGTAAATACCAGGTACTGGATAAATTCTGTTTGGACCTCACTAAGTCTGCGCGCTCTGGGAAGCTTGATCCGGTGATTGGACGCGATGGTGAAATCCGACGTGTAATTCAAGTGCTTTCCAGACGAACAAAGAACAATCCAGTGCTCATTGGCGAACCGGGGGTGGGTAAGACGGCTATTATTGAAGGCCTTGCCCAGCGTATAGTAAACCAAGATGTTCCTGAAGGTCTCAAAGAAAAACGCATACTCATGCTCGACCTGGCTCAGTTAGTTGCAGGCAGCAAGTATCGTGGCGAATTTGAAGACCGATTGAAATCTGTTCTCAAGGAAATCAGTAACTCCAATGGCGAAATAATATTATTCATTGATGAACTGCACACCCTGGTTGGCGCTGGATCTGCAGAAGGCTCCATGGATGCGTCCAATATGCTCAAACCTGCTCTGGCTCGTGGGGAGCTGCATTGCGTTGGTGCCACCACCCTGAACGAATTTCGTAAATATATCGAAAAAGACGCGGCGTTGGAGCGTCGGTTCCAACCCGTTCCGGTAGGAGAACCAACGGTAGAAGATACTATTTCCATTTTGCGAGGTTTAAAGGGTAAATATGAAGTGCATCACGGAGTGCGAATTCAAGACTCTGCCATTCTTGCCGCCGCACGTTTGTCGCATCGTTATATCTCTGACCGATTTTTACCGGATAAAGCCATTGACCTCATTGATGAAGCCGCATCCAGTCTAAAAATGCAGATTGATTCTATGCCTGCTGAAATTGACGAGTTTCAGCGAAAAATTATCCAGTTGGAGATTGAGCGCGAAGCGTTGAAAAAAGAAAACGATGTGGAATCTAAGAAACGTTTGGAAAAAATAGGGGCTGATCTTAACGTATTACAAGAAAAATGTTCTGTCATGAAGGAGCAGTGGCAAAGCGAGAAAAAAATCATCGCAGAAAAACGATCCCTGAAGGAGCAAGTTGAATCCGCTACCCATGAGTGCGAGTCGGCTGAACGAGAAGGTCGTCTTGAACTGGCCGCAGAGTTGAAGTTTAGCACACTTCCCCGTTTAACTCGTGAACTAGAAGGATTAGAACAGGCCCAGAACAACGACCAAGATGCGCATAAGATGCTTAATGAGGAAGTGGGTGAAGAAGACATCAGCCGAATTGTTTCCCGTTGGACGGGGATTCCAGTTGAACGCATGATGGAACCCGAAAAACAGAGGTAACTCAAGATGGAAGAGGTGCTCCATCAGAAAGA
>JAJDBH010000211.1 GCA_029261455.1 Nitrospinaceae bacterium | reverse complement strand
GGAGACCAGGCATACTTTTCGAGTTGCGGGATTGGGGACCTGCAACGTTATTTTCGCAGGGTTCGGCGGGATGCCCGTGATGGCAAGGGGATCATCGATTTGTTTAACCTGCTGGAAGAGGTAGTGGTGCGCCGTACCCGACCTTTCATTCGCAAGGCTTATCCGGAAGCGACCATACGGGGGAAAAAGGTTCAGTTCCCGGAGAGGCATTTGAAGACCATTCAATATGACTTAGAGGGAACTTATCAGGGAATCTATGGGGAAATTGTTTCGGGTATTGAAAACCTGCGACTGGCACCTTATAACCTGGAAAGTTATAAGAAAGAGGATGTTGAAAAAGATGAAATGGAGCTGGGCCGAGAGCAGGCCTTGGTCGGTATTTTCAAAAGTCGTTACCTGAAGCGGTTTGAATCCAGTGTGGAAGCATTTCGGATTAGTATTCGGAGGGCGATGGCTTACATCCATACCTTTGAGAGTTATCTGCTGGATGGAAAAATCCTGAGAAGCAAAGAGTTCCATAAGCTACTAAGATTTATGGACCGGGAAGATGTGGAAGATGATGCTATTCCAACATCAATAGCTGATCATCTGGATGCCAATGAAGAAGCGCAAAGTACACTTCAGGAAATGGAAATAGTGGACCACGAGCTTTATGACCTTCGCAGGCTACACGATGCGCTTCAGCATGATGTCCGTCTATTGACAGTGCTATGGGAAAAAATAAAAGACATTACTCCTGACAAAGATAAAAAACTTCAAAGTTTAAAAGAAATGCTGGCGGGAGATCTGAAAGGTAAAAAGGTTCTCGTCTTCAGTTATTACAGAGACACCGTTCGATATATATTTAAAAACCTTGGGGAGCAGAACAATCCGGCAGCGGTTGAGTTTTGCCAGCAACTGGGTGGAACAACGATCCGGCGAATGGACAGTGGAGAGAAGCCAAAAGAAAAAGAAGAGTTGATTAAACGATTCTCTCCCGTTGCCAATGGCAGAGAGGAATGGGCGGGAACGGAAAAGGAAGTAAATATTCTATTCTCATCTGACGTTTTGTCTGAAGGGCAGAATCTTCAGGATTGCGGTCATTTGATCAATTATGATTTGCACTGGAATCCGACTCGGATGGTCCAACGTGCGGGCCGGATCGACCGGTTAGGAACACCGTTTGATACCCTTTCCATTTACAATTTTTTCCCTGATGAAGGATTAGACCGTTTGCTGGGGTTGGTTGAAAGCTTGTCGGATAAAATTTCAAATATTGATCAGGCAGGTTTCTTAGATGCCAGTATCCTGGGGGAGTCGGTCAACCCTCGGAACTTTAATACCTTGAAACGGATAATGGATGAAGATGGCAAGGTGATTGAAGAAGAAGAACAGTTCACGGAATTGGCCAGTAGTGAGTTTTTGAAACAGCAACTGCAATCACTACTGGATAGTGACGGGAGGGATATTCTTGATGAACTTCCGAATGGAATCCATTCCGGATTGATCAAGCCAAAGGCCAAAGGCGTATTTTTTTACTTTCAGGGTTTACCCAAAACCGGGGAGACACTTCATTTTTGGAAGTATTACGATCTGCATTCCAGAAAAGTAATGGATAACCGTTTTTTGATTGCCGGATTGATTTCATGTGATTCTGAGACTCCCCGAGTAGTAGACCATGAAACTTACAGTCGGATATTTGATCATCAGGAGGTGGTGATTAAAGAGATTCTGGAGTCCTTCCAAAAACAGGTTGGGCTTGAGACCGCTCCCCGGCCGATTGATCCTACTCAGCAAAATGTTGTGACCTTGATACAACAGAATCTAAACCACCCCAATGTTACTCGGCAGCGTTGTCTTGACCTTATCAGAAAACTGAACCAGCCAATGAGAACCGTTCAAATAAAAGGATTAAGAAATCTGTTTTCTGAGCAGGTAACTAATCAGGATTTTTCAGGTTTTGTTTCTGAACTGGAAAGCATGCTGGATTCTATTCAGCCTTCTACTAGTGAGTCAGAAGTTTCTCAACGGATTTCCCTGACCAGAAATGATTTAAAGTTGATATGTTTTGACATAATTAGCTGAAGACCAGGAGAGAGTATCTCTAAAAAACTAAAGGAGAAATTTTATGGCAGTCTGGCTGATTAGGGCGGGTAAATACGGACAGGATGAAGCGGCCGCTTTAGAAAAAGGAGTGGCAATTATCGGGTGGCAGGAAATGCCGAATGTTTCCAATGTTCAGTCCTATGAGGAAATGAAGGAAAAGCACCAGGAGTTTTTCCCAGATAATAAGGCCAAAACCAATATCAACAATGCTGCTCAATTGTGGGCTTTTTTAAACAAAATTCAAAAAGGAGACATAGCCGTATTGCCCTTGAAAACACGTTCAGGCATTGCGCTGGGTAAGGTGGTTGGCAATTATGAATTCAAAGATGGTAGGCATATTCGTAAAGTCGATTGGGTGTTGGAGGAGGTTCCTCGTTCCGCCTTTGGGCAGGACCTGCTTTATTCTATGGGGGCCTTCAGCACGGTGTGCCAAATTAAGCGGAATGATGCGGAAACTAGATTCCAGGCCATTATTAAAGGTAAAAAAGACCCGCATCTTAAACCTGGTTCAATAAAAGGGCCTGAGACAAGTGGAGAACCCGAAGAGGATGAGTCTTTTATCAATCTGGAAGAGCAGGCGTATGACCAGATCAGAAATTTGATTCAAGCTAAATTCCAGGGGCATGATTTTGCTGTACTGGTTGAGGCTGTATTGAACGCCCAGGGGTATCAAACATTCCGTTCACCACCTGGAGCAGACGGTGGGGTGGATATTCTGGCTGGCCATGGTCCTATGGGATTTAACGCACCCCGGATTTGCGTTCAGGTGAAGTCGGGAGGAATTCAGAATGATTCGGCTATTCGGGAACTGGATGGGGTGATGGTCCAGATGAATGCGGAGCAGGGGTTGTTTGTCTCCTGGGATGGCTACAACAAGACCGCATGGGATCAGGTGAAGCACCGGTTTTTTCGAGTGAGACTTTGGGATGGAAAACGGTTTCTTGAGCAACTCTTAGCCAATTATGAAAAGCTGCCCGATGCCATCCAGGCAGAACTGCCCTTAAAACGAATTTGGGTATTGGTGTCTGAAGAAGATTGAAGTGTGGTAGATGAGATTTGCGTGGACAATGGGGTATCTGAAAAAGGCCACTGGTGGGCCAATTGCTGGCAAGAAATGACAATCCCCCATTTTCACGCGGAGATTGCCAATTAATGCGAGTTGGCGACCTCTTCTATTTGTGACTACCAGCGGTTTTTGATACTCTATGCACCCTCGTAATGCGAAGACTATTTAGGACCGGAAAAACCGGAATCCAGATAAGAGTGGGACAGGGGTGGGACAATTAAATAATCCAGAGGTAGCTTCTCTTTAAAATAATCAAGCAACTTATTGTATTTAAATATATTGCGCCTGTAGCTCAGCTGGATAGAGCAACGGACTTCTAATCCGTAGGTCGCAGGTTCGAATCCTGCCAGGCGCGCTCTTAGCAGAGGGCAACGTACAACCGGTTTGCTATACAACCGGTTTGCTATACAACCGGGAAATGGAAATGCTTTTTAAACTTCGCCACCTCGCGGAGGGCGACATAATTTAAATGTAGTCATGACCCCTTTATAAATGAATAAAGAGCAAATATTAAAAATATTGGAAGACACTCTCCGGGACTTCAAATCACCATTACCATGTCGAAAAGGTATTACAGGAGGGTCGCAAGTTGCAGTGCTTTGTCCATTTGATCGAGTCAACCTATGTGCAATGAGCGACTTGATCCCTTCACTATAATTGGAATTGCACTTATGGGTTGAATTCGCGGATACCTTTTATGGCGAACCTTCCGTGTTTGGTGGTAATCCCATTTTGGAGGACATCATATTTAAGCACTTCTCAACTTGCTGAGTAAGTCACTTTCATCATTCAAGTTTATTTTACTCACTCGAACGGTCTTCTTTTTCTCTGTCGGCTTTCATGCGGGTGTAAAGC
>JAJDBH010000210.1 GCA_029261455.1 Nitrospinaceae bacterium | reverse complement strand
TTGGCGTGTGCCCAGGTTCCCAGTGTGGCCCATCGTGTGTAATTTTCAGGAACACTGATTGCTCCAGTTTTTAAATCAACGTTGGGTGCAACAGGTTTCATCTCTGCGCTAGTTGCAACCCCAGAAAAACCCATGGACATAAAAATTAGTGTAAGAATTGATATCAATTTATGTTTCATCAGAACTTTCCTTCATAGAAGTAATCTTTTTAAAGGGATTTAGAAAGGCGGGAGGTTCAGTATTTCTTTTAAAGTCGAGCCCCCCCTTCCCATTTACTAGAATGAAATTAGAGTGCTGCCTTTCCGATTGGAACCTTGAACTGATCACACCAAATCAAAACAGTATTGAAGTCATTAAGGTTTGTTCCTTCTGGAATCGGATATTGGTGACTACCATTAAATCCCTGAAGTTTCCCCAGGCTGACTCCTGTTTTCTCGTCAAAATCTTTGGCTAGAATAACTCTTCCATCAGGAACTTCGGTGATTTCAACGTTCTCCAGCAAAACAGTTCCTTCTTCGACTTTGACTGTTCCCGATGCGGGGTGTTCTGCGTCTGTTCCAACTAGATTTTCTGATTTCATGATTTTTCCTTTCGAATTTATAGATTGTTCGTTTTACATTTTGAGGTGTAGCAGGAGTCTGGGTTTCTTTATGAGTTAAAACCCAGACCCCCTTTTGTGTTTTTCAGAAATCCAATTAAAGCTCTGATGGAAGTTTGTGAGTAATGTCCTTCCAATTGGAATGAGCCTTTACAATGTGACTCTTCATATCTGCATTCCATTTTTTCTGAATTTTTTTATCCAGGTTTAAATACAGTTTGCCATCGACCACTTTCCAGATGATCGGGTCGGAATAAAACTTTTTACCAACTGCCACACCATAGGCGCAATAACCGCCAAATTGAGGTGCATATTTCCCTGGGTTGGAAGTGAACATTTCTTTGTTTTCTTTATTGGCAAACAAATAAGTTCCGCCGTTGTAAGTTGCTGTATGGTAGCCGTTCCCTCGCATGGGTTTGCCCTGATTAAAATATGAGACAGGGTCGTATCCACCCATTACTGGGGCCGAAATTTCTGTTCCATTCATCGTATTTGCTGACGCGCCAGTGGCTAAGAAAGCGACTAATAACGAAATCATTGCAAAAAAACGGGTGCCACGTTTAAAGCTGGAATTCATGACTTACTCTCCTTGAATTAGTTTGAATATTAAAATATCCTGATAAAATATACACAGATTGGTATACTTCGGTCTGGTTTCCTTACATTTTAAAATAACAATATAAGTCCATTAAATATAATAAGTTATGTGTTATTATTTTTAATAGCTTAGAAGATGTGAAGGTTAAATCTTGTGATATGTTATAAATTATAAACTGATTTGTATAGTTAGGTTGAGAAGGATTAAATATATTGGCACAACCATCAAAACGTGAACAATTGCTTCAAGCTGCGGTGGTGTTATTTGCCCGGAATGGATTTCATGGGGTGGGGGTTGACTCTATTTCAGAAAGGGCAGGCGTCACTAAAAAAACGCTCTACCACCACTTTAAGTCGAAAGAAGAGCTTATTTTAGCGTCCCTTAGATACTATGATGAACGATTTCGAAATGACTTTATGAAAGCCGTTGAAACTAGAACAACTAGCCCTATAGAACGTTTACTTGTAGTTTTTGATGTGTTGGAAGAATGGTTTAGCAAAGATGACTTTTTTGGGTGCATGTTTGTGGGGGCTATGGGGGAGTATCCGGATGAGGGCACACCGATCCGGAATTTTTGTCAGGAAGCGAAAGGATTAATGCTCGGTTATATCAAAGTCCTTGTTGAAAATGCGCCATTGCAAGGAGCGGATCAACTATCTGAACAAATTATTATTTTATTAGAAGGAGCGATCACTATGGCCCAAGTGAATAATTCACCGTTCAGTGCAGTGCATGCAAAAAAGGCGGTTGAAGTTCTAATTCGAGATTTGCAGGTACCTGAAGAGAAGACCACTAAAACTACCTAAAAGTAGTCCCTTCGCCATCGATTGATTCTCTCCCCCCAAGCCAAAGTGCTTTCCTTTACGTTGTTTTTTTTCCAATTGCCTGCCGCAAACTTATTCGACTCTGCCAGTGTGGGATAGATATGAATCGTGCCCAGGATTGCGTTCATTCCAAATCCGTTTTTCATCGCGGCAACATACTCTGCAATGATATCTCCGGCGTGTAGTCCCGCAATGGTGACACCTATGATTTTGTCTTTTCCGGGGACCGTCAATACCTTAACAATTCCATGCGCCGCTTCATCTGCAATGGCTCGGTCCAGATCATCGATTCCATAAGTTGTGACTTCGTAGGCTATTCCCTGTTCTTTGGCTTCCTGCTCATTCAATCCAGATCGGGCTACTTCAGGGTCGGTGAAGGTTGACCATGGGACAGTGCTGTAATCGACTTTAAAACCAAAGAAAGGACTTATCATCGAGTTAACCGCGCAGTACCACGCCTGATGGGCGGCAGTGTGGGTAAACTGATAGGGGCCTGCAACATCACCGCATGCGTATATATTGGGAATGTTGGTTTTCATATAGGGGTCAACCCGTATCGTTTTTTGAGGGGTTAATTCAATGCCGAGTTCCTCCAACCCAAACCCTGTTGTATTGGCCTTTCTTCCCAATGCTACCAAAAGAGTGTCGAACTCGACTTCGACAGAGTTTCCGCTATTCTCACACTCAAGAAAATCTTTTCCATCGCGTTTGAAAAATCTTTTGGGAGTATGTGCTGTCAATACATTGATTCCTTCGCTCTGGAAACTTTCCAAAAGCATTTGTGATACCTCAGGGTCTTCTTTAGGAATTAACCGCTTGTTGCGCTGAACCTGAGTTACGGAGCTCCCCAGCCGAGCAAAGGCCTGGGTCAGTTCGGAGCCGATAGGTCCCCCGCCCAGTACAAGTAGTTTGTCTGGCTGTTTGCGAATATTCCAAATGGTATCAGAAGTTAGATAGTCGACATTTTCAATGCCTTCAATCGGAGGAATGGCAGGGCGCGCTCCGGTTCCAATCACAATATTCCTTGTGGTGAGAGTTTTACCATTCACTGAAACTTCATAGGGAGACAATATCTTGGCTTCACCTGTGTGACATTCGACTCCCAGAGAAGTGTAGCGTTCGATGGAGTCGTGCGGCTCAATGGTTTTAATGACTCGTTGAACCCGTTCCATTACATCGGCAAAATCAAATTCAATCTGGGCACTTTTGAATCCGAGCTTCTGACATTTTTTAGCATCCGCCATAAACTTGGACGAACGGATGAGAGCTTTACTTGGAACACATCCTGTGTTCAAGCAATCTCCGCCCATTTTATGTCTTTCTATTAATGCAACTTTTCCTTTGGTTGCCGCTCCAATGTAGCTGGTGACCAAACCGGCTGACCCGGCACCAATAACTACCATGTTGTAATCGAAAGATTTTGGTTTTTTGAACTTCTTCAAAATATTTCTTCCTTTATAGAAACCGACAATCTTTTTAGCCAGCAATGGAAAAATCCCCAACAGGACAAATGAAAAGATAATGCCTGGAGAGAGAATACCGCTTAAAGATTCGATTTGAGCGAGCTGTGTTCCGGCATTTACAAAAACAATGGTGCCTGCCAGCATTCCTATCTGGCTCACCAGAAAAAATGCTCCTGCTTTCATGGGAGTCAAACCCATGACAAGATTAATGACGAAGAATGGAACGGCCGGAATTAACCGGAGTGTGAACAAATAAAATACTCCGTCTTTTTCGATGCCTTCATTAAACGATTTCAAGAAACTGCCAAATTTGTTTTGAACCCAGTCCCGCAGTAACAAACGCGAAACAAGAAAAGCAAGTGTCGCCCCGATAGTGCTGGCAAAGGAAACCAGAATCGTTCCTGTGACCAATCCAAACAAAGCACCGCCAAGTAGGGTGAGAAGGGCGGCGCCAGGCAGAGAAAGAGCCGTGCTCACAATATAGACTGCGCTATAAGCACCAATCGCTAATAGAGTATTTTCTTTATAGAAGGCAGCGAAATCAGCTTGTTGCCCTTTTATGTATTCCAGGGTCAGGTAATGGCCAAGGTCATAGTGGGAAAATGCCCATAAAAAACCGACAATGAATCCCAGTAGAATTATTTTCTTCATTTTTTCTTTCCTGGCTAGCATTAAGCTCGTTAATGGTTGGGTGAAACTCTGCTTGATGAATATCCTACACTTACAGTCGTAGGAAGGCACCCAAACATTACAAATAAGTGAGGGATTAAGAAATTTGGAAATCAGCCCTATTGTTTTTCAGGTATGAATTTTGGAGGAGGTCATTTTTGAATTTATTGGCGGATGGATGGCAAGAAGAATATCAGCTATTGTTAAGTGTTTTCAGTTTTGACTTTTTTGAAAGCCGAAATTGCTTGGTCAAGGTCGACGGTTTCGTGGGCGGCAGAAATCTGAATGCGTATCCGCGCCGTGTCTTTAGGGACAACTGGATAGCTGAAGGCGATCACATAGATGCCTTCCTTCAGCAATTGGTCGGCCATCTTCTTTGCCGCTGAAGCGTCGCCAATCATGATAGGGATGATGGGATGGTCGCCGGGCCGGATTTCGAACCCAGCCTCGGAAATTGCGGAACGAAAATATTTCACATTGTCACGAAGCTTATGGATCAATCCCAAAGAATTTGAAATGAGATCAATAGATTTAATAGTGGTGGCGGTAATGATGGGCGACAGGCTGTTGGAGAACAAATAAGGTCGTGAGCGCTGGCGCAAAAGGTCTATGATTTCTTTGCGCCCGCTGGTGAACCCACCCGAGGCCCCCCCGAGTGCTTTGCCGAAGGTGGAGGTGATTATATCCACCCGGCCCATGACGTTGCGATACTCAACACTGCCACGACCGGTGTTGCCGAAAAAACCTGTGGCATGTGAGTCATCGACCATGACCATAGAGTCATACCGGTCGGCAAGATCACAAATATCTTTCAGCGGAGCGATATTGCCGTCCATACTGAAAACTCCATCGGTGGCGATGATGCGATGTCGGTATTTTTGCGCTCTTTGCAATTGGGTTTCCAAATGCCCCATGTCGGCATGGTTGTAACGAAACCGGTTGGCCTTGCAAAGGCGTACTCCATCGATGATGCTTGCATGGTTCAGTCGGTCGCTGATCACTGCGTCTTTTTCCGTCAGCAGAGTTTCAAACAATCCGCCATTGGCATCGAAGCATGAGGAGTAGAGAATAGTGTCTTCAGTTTGCAGGAATGCGGAAATGCTTTGCTCTAATTGCTTATGGATGTCCTGAGTGCCGCAAATGAATCGTACCGAAGCCATGCCGTAACCATATTGGTCGAGAGCCTGGTGAGCAAATTCGAGAATTTCCGGGTGGTTGGCCAACCCTAGATAATTGTTGGCGCAATAATTAAGGACCTGACCGTGGGCCGTAGAAAGGTGGACCCCCTGAGGAGACAGTAAAATATGTTCATCTTTATATAAGCCGGACTCGTGAATCGTTTCCAACTCAGACCGAAGATGTGCGCAAAAACTATCTGAACTCTTGTCAGTCATATTTCAGCACAATTTTGGGGTGCGAGGTGATGGCTTTTTCAAATTGCATTTTATCAAAAGCCTTGAACGGGACAACCGTACCTTGGCCTCGGTTTAAGATGACATCATAAATTTTGTCTTGCAGGGAATGACCGCGAGACATCAACAGGTTGCTGGTGATGTACCAGGTTTGGAAAACCTTTCGTCCGACAACGCTGTGCATGGATTTTCCATATAAAATGATGTCTTGGAAATTAGTCAGAGTGTAGTCGCCAGAAGAAAGTCCGAATAAAATAATATCCCCGCCGGCGCGGGTGGAGGCAATCGCCGTGTTCAAAGCCTGATTGCTTCCGGACATTTCAAAGGCCACATCGACCCCTTCGCCGAAACATTGCTGGCGGATTTTGTCAGCGATGTCGAGGTCCGGGGCAGGGGCGGGATTTTTGATTGGATCCGTGGAGACTCGTAAGGTGGAGTCCACGCCAAGTTCCTCCGCGATTTTAAGATTGGCCTTTGAGGGGTCAACACCAATGATCGTTGTTGCACCCATTGCTCGGGCGACAAGAATAGTGAAAAGTCCTATCGTGCCACAGCCGAATACAGCAACAGTTTTGCCACGCAGATCGACCCGGCTACAGGCATGCACTGCGTTTCCCAAAGGTTCCTGAATGGCCGCGACCTCAGGCCGGATTTTATCCAAATCAGTGCGCCACAGTTCTTTCGCCGGCAGTTTGACCTGTTCCGCAAAACATCCATCTGTGGAGATTCCTATAATTAGATGGTCCGAGCAGACATGGGCATCGCCGATTTTGCATTGGTGGCAAACCCCGCAGAAGATATGCGATTCTGTCGAGACGATATCGCCCGGTTTATAACCGTAATTTTTTTGAGAGTAAGAGCCTGCTTCGACAATTTCCCCTAACAGTTCGTGCCCGCAAATTCTGTAGGGCTGCCCATCCTGGTCGCGAGAGTCGAGCAACATGTCTTTAAACGCGTGGCGAAACCAGAGGCTTTTGTCCGAACCGCAAAACCCGGTATAGAGAGGTTTGATGATGCACTTGTTGGAATCAGCAGGACGAAGTGATTCATCCAGTTCTGGTTCGGGCACATCCGCCAGATTCATTCCCGTAGTGGTGTCCCATTCAATACGAGGAGTATCAAGGACCAAGGCTTTCATAAATGACTCTCCGAAAAAGGATGATTCACCCACATATAAAATATTGGCCTAAATCATAACAAAAGCAACCCGAGCCTATTTCTTTAAGAGTGAGGGGTGTGGTTCATTTCAAGTTTTTAACTGCGCGGACACCCCCGTTGTTGCATTGATCCAGGTTACGGAGGTGGATGAGTCCTTTCACAAAATACAGGGTTTTGGCGCAACAGCGTTTTTGTTCCACAACTCCACAGTCGCTACTCCAAAACCAGTAGGCGGAACCGTCGGCAAATTTTTCATCCAGACCAAGGGTGTATTCTGCATTGTGATCCCAAGCCATATTATTTTCTTTAGTGGAATCATAAATGGTGGCGAGTTCTTTTATAGTGGGCATTCTCCAGTCAGAAAAGTTTGCTGTATCCAGCTTCTCCAAATAATCCATAGACTCCTGCCATGTCAGGCATTTCCCTAGATCAGCGTAGCTGTCCTTTTTCGTCCAGAGCAAACCGGAGTCGGGGTCAGTAATGGTCCCATCGTTATTGTCAATCAGATGTAGTTTGGAAACTTCTGGTTTCTTTATTGGTTCGACATATTGAGGGGCATCATAGGGTGGTTTGGGCGTGCAGCTGATAGTGTCGTCAGCATAAGAGAATGCAGGTATTGTGATAGCTCCCAAAACTATCCAGAAAAAAACCCTTATCGTGATCATAATAAAAGACTTCCTTACAACTTTAGGTTGAGGCTGCCTGTCTGACTAAAGATTACAATATTCTATCAATAAATGCTCCTAAAGAAAATTATTGCTTTATGTATTAACTAAATATTCTATTGATAAAATTTATTTTTCTCCATGGGCTGAGATACAATGAAGTAAAGCAATGGGAATAAAATCCAATGGCTCAATGATCAAGCTGTTGCCATTTAGAACCTTATTAGAGGAAACACAATGGTTTCTTGGATTAAAGCATTCATTGTTCTAATTTCCCTCGCTTTGCTGGTCCCTACCTCGATTTCTGCCGAGCCGATCAAAACCTCCTGGGTTCACATATCTTCTGAAGGGGAAAAAATAGTCCGGGTTCATTTTTTCTGGTCGAAGACTTGCCCACATTGCCAAAAGGCCAAACCTTTTATTAATAAATTGACGCAGTCTTATGAGTGGCTGGAGCTCAATTCCTATGAAATCAGTGAAAGCCGGGAAAATGCAGATTTGTATATATCTCTTGCGGAAGAGTTGGGAGAGAAAAAATTTTCAGTGCCAGCCTTTATGTTTTGCGAGCAGATTGTGATTGGCTACCTTGATGAGCAAACAACGGGGGCACATTTACGGGACAAACTATTAAAATGCCGAGCATCCTTGGTGGCGGATAAGAATGAAGCTTCAAGTCATGCGAGGGATAAAGAAAAATTCTCCCTGCCGTTTTTAGGGGCGTTTGATCCACAGGGCATGTCCTTGCCCGTTTTTACGATCATCATTGCGGGACTGGATGCGTTCAATCCCTGTGCATTCTTTGTTTTGCTCTTAATGCTGAGTTTGCTGGTCAACGCCAAAGACAGAAAAAGGATGTTGTTGATCGGCGGAATCTTTGTGTTCTTTTCAGGATTCATTTACTTCATCTTCATGGCGGCCTGGTTAAATCTATTTCTTTATATGGGGGAGTTGAGAACTATAACCATCATAGCGGCTGTGGTAGCCATTGGGATTTCTTCAATCAATATAAAAGACTATTTTCTCTTTAAAAAAGGAGTTTCCCTATCCATACCAGACAGTGCCAAGCCTGGTCTTTACGAAAGAATCAGAAAGTTGATGAACGCGTCGAGTTTGCCGACCATGATTCTGGGAACGATTATGCTGGCTATTGTTGCCAATTCCTATGAATTGTTATGCACTGCAGGGTTCCCGATGGTTTTTACCCGGCTCCTCACACTGCATGATTTGACCTCATGGGGTTATTATACTTATCTGTTGTTCTACAATATTATTTATGTGATCCCTTTGCTGATAGTGGTGCTTATCTTTGCGAAAACGCTTGGAGCTAGAAAGTTGAGTGAAAAAGAAGGACGTATTCTAAAGCTGGTTTCCGGGTTGATGATGCTTGAACTAGGATTCCTGTTGCTTTTTGCTCCTGACATGCTCAGCCACCTGTTAACAGCCGTAAGCCTGATCGCCGGGGCTATATTGTTAACCTGCGGTATTGTGTATTTTGATAAAAAAAGTACAGATCATTAAATCGCATTAGTGACTGTAGGTCTAGCGTTCAGGGGGATAATCTTTGCTGAGATGCAATACATAGTCCCCTTCATCTTTGGTCAATAAAGGAGGTTTTCCTGTTTCAGGTGGTGCGTTGTTTTGAGGGGTCGGCGTAGGGGTTCGGGGTTTGGAAACTACTGATACGCGGTCTCCGGCTTTCCAGGGGGCGGGCTCCCCGGCTTTGGGGTCGAGGGCGATGACAAGAATGTGATGGTTGTCAGGATCTTCAGCGTGTTTGCGATTGTTTCTTTGGCGTCTTTCCAGTTCTGGAAGCTCAGGGGGGGGGAGATGTTTACGCCGTTCCATCAGACGGGTATCTCTCACCCTTATTACGACTCCTTCACTGGAGTGGGTTGGATTATGTTTTTGCGAAGTGCTTGACCCCATACTGCTGGGCAGGGTCCAGTACAGAGAATTGATCCTGCTTACATGTTTTTCCGGATCCGGTTCTTTATTACGGTCTATCGGCGCAATCAGCATGACTTTTCTCGATAACAGAATTTAAAATAAACAAACCCCTCTATAATAAATATAATCCTCTTTCCATACATATTCCAATAAATTGAGGCTCTATTCGTCGATATTCAGACCCGTTTCAAGGTGTTTTTGTCGGTGTGATGGAACAGTTTTTCCTGACCTTTGATCTGGAGTTGAGTGTCTTGCTCATAACTAAAACTATTTTCATCGTGGATGGATATTTTCAGTTCATAACGAACTGTTTTGAACTCTTCATCAAGAAATTTATTGGAACAGATTCCGTAGGTTTCTGAGCCTACATCGGCGACCAATTGGAATTCTCGTGCATCGGGTTCTACTGTACTGCCTGCGATCACCGCTACTCCACGAGGCACGATGAAACATTTCAGTGCCTGTTTTTTTGCCGGATCCCAAAGCCAGTATCCTGATTCTTCATGAAAAGGACTTTCTTGGTCCAACCTCCATACTGTGGTCGAGTATCTTAGTCCGTAAAGAGTTTGGGCGTGGTTATTCACTGGCCCGAAAGGCTCCAACACCAACCTTTCACGATATTTATTGTTTTCTATTTCCGTTGGGTTTTCGTCGGGGGCGATATCGTCTCCCTTATCGCCTTCCCAAGTGCCTGCCAGTAGGGCCAGAGGCCCAAGGTTTGCTATCAACTGTTTGTCCATGATTTCGCCTCATAACAAAAATGACATTTCAGGTTTACACTTGATACTCTCAACTTTTATATATTAAAGCAATGTAAGAATCTTTGTGTTCTTTCGACAAATATGGAGTCTATATTTAGAGCTTCATGGTCTACAAAGACCTTTAGAGTTTATAGGCTCAAAACTTACCTGATTTTGAATAAAGGGTGATAGGTTATATTCCAGCTAATTCGAATACGGAGATAATGCAATGAAAAAGGTAGTTGTTGCCGACTGGGTCAGTCTGAAAGATCGTGAACCTTCTTATGCCTTGGTCGCGAATGTGGACCTGGTTATTATTCGCTACGATGACAAGGTGTCGGTTTTATACGGGCGATGCTTGCACCGTGGCGCGTTGTTATCGGATGGGCATATCCAAGGTCATAATCTTATTTGCGGTATTCATCAATGGGATTTCAAGTATGAAACCGGAATCAGTGAATACGACAATGATGAAAGATTGCAGAAGTTCTCCGGCTGGGTCGAGGACGGTCATGTTTTGGTGGATGAAGCGGAAATATTTGAGTGGGAGAAAGAAAACCCACAGCCCTATCAACGCGACAATTATCTGGGATTATATGCAGATACTCATGGAACAGACGCCGAGCCTCATACCGGCTTTATTCAGGAGCTGGCAAAAAATGGTCTTTCTAAGTTAGGGCATCATGGTCGAGTCGCGGCTATGGGTGTGCCTCGGCAGGAACTTCCAAAATGGGAAGATATTCAGTTTGTCACAGCGCAATTGGCAACCATGCCTTTATTGGATGATGACCCGGTCGGAACAGAAGTTGTTATTGGTCCCGGAGCAAAAGAACCTCTCAAACTGGATATTCCTTTATTTGTTTCTGATATGAGTTTCGGAGCTCTTTCTGAAGAATCCAAAATTGCATTGGCAATGGGAGCAGAATTGGCGGGAACGGGTATCTGTAGTGGTGAAGGCGGAATGCTCCCGGAAGAACAGGACGCCAATAGCAGATATTTCTACGAGCTTGCCTCAGGGAGATTCGGGTATTCGATGGATAAAGTTAAACGTTGTCAAGCGTTTCACTTTAAAGGCGGGCAGGGCGCAAAGACAGGGACGGGAGGTCACCTGCCGGGAGATAAAGTAAAAGGAAAAATCGCTGAGGTTCGTGGATTGAAAGAAGGCGAAGCTGCTGTTTCCCCGCCGCGTTTTCCCGATTGGACAGATATCAAACCGATCAAGGAGTTTGCTCATCAGGTTAGAGAAGCGACAGGAGGTATTCCTATTGGATACAAACTATCTGCACAACATATAGAAAAAGATATTGATGCCGCTTTAGAAGTGGGTGTCGATTACATCATTCTCGATGGACGCGGTGGCGGAACAGGAGCCGCACCACTTATTTTTCGCGACAATATCTCAGTGCCCACGATTCCGGCTTTGGCGAGAGCAAGGCGGCATCTTGATAAACTTGATCGTAAAGACGTGACTTTGGTCATCACGGGTGGATTAAGAATCCCCTCCGATTTTGCCAAAGCTCTCGCTTTAGGGGCAGATGCCATTGCCATTTCTAACTCTGCCTTGCAGGCTATAGGTTGTATAGGTATGCGAGCCTGTAATACCAATAATTGTCCTGTTGGCATTGCCACTCAGAAAGATCATTTGAGGCAAAGGTTGGTCATCGAAGAATCTGCCAAGCGTCTTAATAACTTTTTCCAAGCCTCAATTGAGTTGATGAAAGTGATGGCGAGAGCTTGTGGTCACGAACATGTTAATGAATTTCAACTCAATGACCTCACAACCTGGAAACAGGATATGGCTAATTTGTCAGGGATTTCTTATGGGGGTGTCAGGTAAGGCATTAGCTATGTGTGCTCGGTGTCGTGATTATTTTTCTGCAAGGTCTATGATAACCACACCGCGCATTATGGCCGGATGCAGTTCACAGTAATAATCGTAGAAACCTTCTTTGTCGAGGGTGACCTCAAACTCTTTTTTAACATAGGCAGCGTTGAACTTTCCATCGGAGATGGGAGCTTTTCCACTCGTTACTGTGTGCCGAAGCTCTTCTGTATTGACCCATCGCACGGTATCGCCTTTCTTGACTTTTATAACTGCGGGAATGAAAGTCGATTTGATGATTTTTACTTCCACCGTTTCAGACCATCCTTCTTTTGAACTGAGAAGGAGAGATAAAAGAATGCTGGTCAGGACCAAAAACTTTTTCATTGTGAACTCTCCTTGTCCGGCAGGTTGGAGGCGCATCTGAATCCCAGGTTATGGTTTTTTAGAGTTGGGGGATACCAGTAGCGCGAGGCAGACCTTAGGAAGAAGGCTTCATCTTTATAAGAGCCGCCACGAAGGATAATAAACTGCCCGGTAGTGGGTCCTAGAGGATTTTCTATTGGCTCCGACATTGCACTTGTCTCATAATAATCTTCGCGGTACCAGTCGCCCACCCATTCCCATACGTTGCCGTTCATATCGTGCAACCCTAAAGGATTTGTTTTTTTTGTCCGATAGGATGAGTGCTGTTTTGTGAATTGCCACGGTGCCAAGAGTAGGTATTGTTGATATCCCAGCCCCAGGAATAAGCCGCAGTAGACCCGGCCCGTGCCGCGTTTTCCCACTCGGCTTCGGGTCGGGAGACGACCGGCGAAGTTTCTACAATAAGTATCTGCTTCGGGTTAAGAGGCGTTTTCCACCGGCAAGTCGGACCCCTTGAAACGGGAGGGGTTGTAGCCCATGACACTTTCAAATTTTTGTTGGGTGACTTCGTGGATTCCTAGTAAATAAGAATTGAGGCAAACTCTGTGTTCTGGCTCTTCAACCACAAACTCTTCGCTTCCCATCGTAAAGCAGTTAGCTTCGGTCCGTATCATGTCTGGGATGCTCTGTGATTGCGCTGGAGAGAAAGTGACGATAAAGAATATAATGATGAGCCATCCGGTATGTTTTTAGAGGGTAGGATTTCGCGCTGGACTCATAATGTCCTCTATAAAACCCTCACATTTTAAAAATATCAATATCCTGCTAGTGAGAGAGAAAAGTTTTTACAGCTTCCTTAGCATCTTTTAAAATTGATGATCCATCGCCAACCAGCAAAGTTTCAAAATCATATTCCAACAGTTGATGCAAACCAGCCTTGGCTTTAGCAGGGTCCTGGTATTTGTCAGGAGGCAACATATTTACCTGGCCGGGAACTTTGCCGATCAAAGCGTCCCCAAGGATCATGATTTTTTGATCCTTAATATAAAAGGCGGTCTCACCAGGTGATTTTTGATGTTCCAATTGAATTGCCTGAATATCACAAGATAAAATGTCTCCACCCTTAAAGGTTTTGTCGGTAGATGTTTCCAATGCTTCCTTATCCAACTCATTCACCCAAACTGGAATAGAGAAATGTTCCTTTAGTAAACCGCTGGCTCTTTCATGGTGGACATTGGTCAACAACACCCCTTTTAAAGGGCAGGATAAATGACTATCAATAATGTTTTTTAATTCGGCCATATCATCTTTCCCTAAATCAGGGGGGTCTATGATAACGGACTCGCCCTTTCCCAATATGAAGAGACCATTAAAATCCAGTTGTTTTTCATCAGAGTATTCGCTCCAACTATATAAACCAGGCTGGGTTTCTTTAATCATAAAAAATCACCTTTGAAATTAAATTTAAACAGGCTGTCTCTCATTTATCTGATCTCATATTGCCAATGCAAGCTCAAGGGCTCGCGTTTTGAGTTTTGCGTTAGAGCCGAACCAGGCCTGTCTCAGCCGGGAGTCCTGATTACTCCCAAGACGATGGTCAATAATGTAGGTCACCGCGTTGAGCAAGCTCCACGCTGTCATGTCGCCGGGTTGCTGTTCCGATACCTGAGAGAGGGTTTCTATTGCCAGCTTGGTGTTCTTCTCTGCAAGCTCTGCTACTTCTTTCTCCCCGACAGTGGAAATGTTTTTGATGGTTTCTGGCTGGAATACATTGAACATGTATAGCCATGCAGTTGGTGTATCCACTACTTTACCTGCCAGTAGCTGAGCATCTTCTGCGAAGTTAGAAATCGCTTCGCGTCCCAGGTCGACCATAGTGGCTACTTTTTTTATCATTTCATCATCAAAAGTTTGTGGCTTTTGATTTATGAATGGAAAGGAGGGATTAAACGTCCTCCTGAAAATATTTTTAATGTGCGGCTTGGCCGTGGATGCGATTGGTAGCATGTTGTGGGAACTTTCCCGCACGATGATAAACTGGATCTCAATTTTTTCCCGGCTTTCATTGCGAGAGGCTAGCAGAACATAGCCTTTTATTTTGTCTTCTCCCGGCAGGATAAAGTCCTGATTCAATCGGGCAAGGCTCCAAAGAATTCTCGAACCATCGAGACTGCCAATGGTTTCAATCTCTGCCTCACTCGCTTCGAAAAATCCCTTGAAGAACCTCATTGTCTCTTGATTGCCATAAGACTTGGGTCTTTGAGAAGGGATTTTGGAAACCTCCCAATCGAGTTTTGCTTTGTAAAGCATTTCACGGCTGGAGAAATTAGCGTCGACTTCCACGCCAATTCCGTGCCAGGGCTTTTGGTTTGTTACATCCATTTTAATAGCTCAGAAAAATCATTGCTGATATTGATAGATATGGGTTGCATTCCTGCTCCAACTTTGAAGTTTATTATAGTCGTGTTAGTTTTAATATAAGCGAAAAATGTGGAATTAAAAGATGTCTTGATACGGGCAATTTTGAAATCAGAATTATTTGTTTAAAACACTTTCTCGGACTCTTTGAATCAATGCGTCAATGATAAAATCATGATGGTTGAGGCAGGGGGTTTTGAGGAATTCTGTGTCCGGGTATTTTCTCTGAAAAGTGTCGGCGAGAGCATGCACGCGTTTGACCCAAACTCCATTAAATAAAAAAAAGGGTAATAATATGACACGACGGAACCCTTGTGGAGTGAATTTCTCCTGCATGACTTCCAGATATTGCGGGGAAGTTCCTGCAAAGCAGGTGAGGGTTTTGCCAAAGCCCATTTTTTCTCCCAGTTGGGAAAGGATTGTTTCAACTTCGGAGTTGAAGGCATTGTCGCGGCTTCCATGACCAACAGTCATGAGCAATGTCTCTGACCGGGAAAAAGGTTTTGTCGAAACCTTTTCCTCCCCCTCAATTCGTTTCTGGCAGGCTTCAATAACTTTGGGTTGTGTTGCCAGAGGCTCGGCATAAATCAAGTTGATTTCTGGGTGATTTCGAAACACCTCGCCAACAGTGTGAGGGACATCCCTTTGCGTGTGTTCTCCGGAAAATAAAATACCCGGAAGTATAATGATATTTTTAACGCCATTACGTTGGCAAGTTGACAGAGCTTCAGCAGCAGTGGGTTTGGCAAATTCCAAAAACCCAGATTCTATTATTTCGCAGAATTTTCTTTTGTGTAATTTTTGTGCCAGGGTTAAAAATTCCTCGACTCCTTTTGAGTCGCTACTTCCATGACCGATAAGGCATATGGCGTATGAATCGGGAAGTCTATCGTCGGTAAAAATATCCATGCTGGGCCATTTATCCGGTAGAATAATGATTGCTTTATAATAACCGGAATAACCGGATTGGTCAGAGATTAAAAACTGAAAGGAATGTTATGGCCTTATCATGGCCTTTGCCCAAAAATGACCCTTGGTCTACCCCGTTTGCAGAACTATTGATGCATAAACTGGAACTGCAACCAGGTGACTCGGTGCTGGACATTGCCGCTGGGGGAGGGGTCCCGGCATTTCACCTTGCTGAACAGGTCGGGCCTGAAGGCAGTGTGTTGGCGGTTGATATTCATCAGGGGCAAGTGCTTCGCTCCCGGTCGATTCAAGGTCGACAAATGCCGTGGTTGCAGTTTGAAGTGGGAGACATGCGCTTTTTGCCGCCGACACTCCCGCGGTTTAACTGCATAACCGGCAACCTCTCTTTCATGTTTTTTCGCCCGAATCGTTTTGAGGCTCTCAGCAATCTGGTCCAGTTTTTAAAGCCGGGCGGACAAATTGTTCTGACTTTTCCCTCGATGGGAACCTTTGACTCTTTATGGGATCTCGTGGATGAGGAAATGAAGAGGCGAAAACTGGAGAAAGAACGAAAAGCTCTGTCCGAATACATAGAGGAACGACCTTCTGCTAATCATGCGAAACAATGGCTGGAGGAACTGGGTCTGGAGCGGGTCGAGGTGACAGAATGGCCGTTGGAAATTTTTACCCAATCCGGCAGGGATTTTCTTGAGCACCCACTGTTGCGGGGAGGATTTCTAGATGATATTTACGAATGTTTTGAAGATCAGAACCTGGCGCATGAGTTTATGGATGACCTCTCTCAAGATACCAACCGTTTCACTCCCCTATTGGCTCAAAGATGCGCTATGTCCGGATTTATTCAAGTTCAAAAATAATCCGATTTTTACGCATTAATGGTAGGGTCGTGTATGGATGATGAGAGTAGAGCGGAACTTAAAAAGCAAATTACTGATGAGATTGAGGTGCAAAAGCACTTGATAGAAAGTTTTACTGAAACCTCCAAACCGGTTTCTCCGGACAACGCCATAGGCCGCCTCACCCGAATGGAGGCCATCAATAGCCAGAACATTAGCGAAGCTTCGTTAAATTCAGCTCAGGCTAAACTGGTCAAGCTTGAAAAAGCCCTAAGTAAGGTAGGCATGTCGGATTTTGGAGTCTGTGTGCGTTGTGCAAACACGATTCCAAAAGGTCGTATCTTGCTCATGCCGGAAAATGTGTTATGCGTATCCTGCGCAGAAAAAAAATAACAACTCATTATTAGGACGATTGTTTTGACGCAACAGACCGATGAAAAGAACTCAAGGGAGCAGGAAGATTTTCCGATGAGCAGGGCGAGAGAACTGGTTAAGGATCTCTTTCGGCCCAACCCTTTTATTTATTGGGTAGATTTTTTATTCAGTGCCATTCTGGGGTGGAGTACTTTTGCTCTGGCCCTGATGGCTCCTGTTTTTTCTTCCCGACAAATATTTTTTGTGACTCTTTCCTGTCTGTCTTTGTACCGGGCGGTGTTATTCATTCATGAGATTGTCCATTTCAAAAAAAACACCTTCAAGATATTTCGTTGGACCTGGAATATACTTTGTGGTTTTCCTTTGATGCTTCCCATTTTTCTTTATCAGTCTGTTCACTTCGATCACCATAAACAGAATTTCTATGGGACCGAAAAGGATGGGGAATATTTCCCATTCGCTTTAAAAGGAAGAAGGTGGATTATCATTCATGTTCTTTTTTCATTTCTGGTCCCGATTATATTTTTGGCACGTTTTTCAGTTCTAACTCCCCTATCCCTGATTAATAAGAAATTGAGATTTTTTTTGATGGCCAGGATGTCTGCCCTGGTTATTGACTTGGATTACCAGCGACCGGAATCTTCCTGGAAGAATGCGGAAGATTGGAAAATACAGGAGTTTTTGGCATGTATTTTTGCCTGGGCATTTCTGGGGGCCGTTTTGACGGAAATTATTCCTGTGATGGCCCTAATCCTGTGGTATTGTGTTGAGGCGTTGATTTTTATGGTTAATTCCATTCGAACCCTGGGGGCTCACCGCTATCAAAACCCCAAGGAAGATGCGATGAGCTACCCAAGTCAAATGCTGGACTCGGTCAATATTCCCGGGAATAGATGGACGACTCCTTTATGGGCTCCAGTGGGGCTTCGCTTTCATGCGACGCATCACTTGTTTCCTGATCTGCCTTATCACGCATTAGAAGAGGCGCATCGCCGACTGATCTTGGATCAAGGAGAGAACTCCCTATACGGCCAAACTGTCTGCGCAGGTTTGCTTCCGACGCTGAACCAGTTGTGGAAACAGGCTGCCAACTGAAACTATAAATTATGGTTTTAAACTCTTATAAATTTCTGATGAGAAACTTATGACAAAACCTTTTACCCTGCTCAGTGAACTTGAAAGTAATGACGGAGAACCTTCTCATTTAAAGAAGAGTAAAATCACTTCTTTGTTGAAAAAGAAGTTTGATTTTGAAAATTCCCACCTGCGCCCCCCCAACAGTAAAGACAAAGGGATTCTGGCAAAATGCTTCGGCTATTTTGCGCCAGAACAAGCCAAGGAACTGGGGATTTACCCGTATTTCAGAGCGATTGAGGAGATTGATGGGTGCCATGTTGTCATTGACGGGAAGCCAGCTATTTCTGTTTCCACCAATAATTATCTCGGACTGGCACAAGAACCTCGTGTGGTCGCAGCGGCTAGAGATGCATTGGAAAAATTCGGCATTGGTTGTACCGGTAGCCGTTTTCTCAATGGCACCTTCGATCTGCATAAGACCTTGGAAAGGGAAATTTCTTCTTTTTTGAACCGGGAAGATACCATTGTCATGTCCACGGGGTTTCAGGCAAATCAGGGAACCATCGCCTGTCTATTGGGTAGAAAGGATGTGGCTTTTTCGGACCGGGAAAACCATGCCAGTATCTACGAGGGGTGTGGGGTTGCACCTGGAAAGACTGTCCGCTATCAGCATAATGATATGGATCATCTTGAATATTATTTGAAAAAATATTCAGATGTTGAAGGAAAAATAATTATTACTGACAGTATATTCAGTATGAGCGGCGATATTGCCAATCTTCCCGCTATTGTGAAACTTGCGAAAGATTATGGTGCCAACGTCATGGTTGATGAGGCTCATGGCCTGGGTGTCATGGGTGAAAATGGCAAGGGCGTTGCCAGCTACTACAACTTGGAAGACGAAATAGATATTTATATGGGAACGTTTTCCAAAAGCTTGGGGTCTATCGGTGGGTTTATTTCTGCCAAGTCCAAGATAACCGAGTTTATTCGTCATAAAGCTTCGGCATTTATCTTTACCGCAGCTCTGCCTCCTGCGTCTGTTGCCGGGGTCATTGCGGGTCTGGATATCATGATTAATGAGCCAGAGCGTATCGATAAGTTGCAGGAAAATACAGCTTATATAAAAAGAGGGTTTTTTGATATGGGCTTTCAGGTTAATAATAATTCTATTCCTATTGTGCCCATAAAAATAGGAGAAGAAGCTCTCACTCTTTATTTGAACCGACTCCTTTTTGATGATGGGGTTTTTGCAGGAGTCGCAGTATCACCCGTTGTGCCACCTCTTAACGCTATGATTAGAACCAGCTATACCTCTGCCCATGACCAGAAAGATCTTGATAAAGTACTTGGTTCTTTCAAGAAGCTTGGGACAAAGTTAGGTGTTATTCCTAAGTAAAAATGGGTTTTGAACTAGTAAAGGTTGAAACCAAACAGGATCTGGAACGATTCATTCGTCTACCCTGGAAAGTTTATAAAGACCAGCCATGCTGGGTTCCTCCCCTTATACAGGAACGTAAAAAGTTCCTGAATCCTGACATCAATCCTTTTTTCGAACATGCTGAAGTCGATCTTTTTTTGGCGCTTGATAGTGATCGATCACCAGTGGGTAGAATTGCTCTGATTCATGATCAGGGCTATCAGGAAGTTCATTCGGAACTTGCTGGAATGTTTGGCATGCTTGAGGCGATGGATGACCCAAACCTCTTCCGCTTTTTGTTGGACAAGGCTTATCAATGGTGTCAGGAAAAAGGGTATGCTCGTCTGATAGGACCGATGAATTTGTCGACCAATCATGAATGTGGTCTGTTGGTAGAAGGGTTTGACTCCCCCACTATGCTGGGCATCCCTTATAACCCTGAATATTATGTAAAACATTTTGAAGAATGGGGCCTGCAAAAGGCTAAAGACCTTGTAGCTTTCCGCCTTGACTTGATAAAGATTCCAGATTACCTGGAGCAGGCCGCAGTAAAGCTAAAGCGAAGGAATCATTTTAATATAAGGCCTCTGAATCTGAGCCGGTTTGATCAAGAAATTTCGATTCTTTGGGATGTTTATAATTCTGCTTGGAGTCTGAATTGGGGGTTCGTGCCTATGAAACGAAAAGAATTTGAATTTTCTATTCGAGAAGTGAAGCCCATTATTCAACCTGAATTTTGTATGATTGCCGAAGTTAAAGGTGAACCCGCAGGTTTTTCCATGGCCTTTCCCGATATCAACCAGATACTTATAGAGCTAAATGGCAGCCTGTTCCCCTTCGGTTGGGCACGATTTTTATGGAAGAAAAGTAAAATTAATGCTTACCGAGTTCCTATTCTTGGGGTGAAAAAGAAATATCGCAAGCTCGGTATTGATGCCTGGTTTTATTATGAAACCTACAGATTGTTTCTGGATAAAAAGATAAAATGGTGCGAGATGTCCTGGTTGTTGGAAGATAATAAAAGCATTACCGATCCGATGAGCCGGATAGGGGGAACTATTTATAAAAGACATCGCATCTATGAACGCATCATCACACCTTAAAGGTGCTACGGCGTTGGTCACCGGCGCGAATGGTTTTATCGGCAGTCATCTGGTAGGTCAGCTTTTGGCCTCTGGTTGCACGGTTCATGGACTGGTGAGAGAATCCTCTGATCTCAAATGGCTGGATGCTTCTAAGGTGCACCTTCACCGAGTGGATTTAGCGCAACCAGACTTCATAGTCCCTGCTTTGGAGGAGTTAGATTATGTTTTCCATTGCGCAGGATTGACTAAGGCGAAATCCCGTTCCGGTTATTTTCAGGTCAATGCGACTGCCTGCTCAAATCTCTATGAGCAATGCCAAAAACGTGGGAGCCGGATTAAGGGCATCGTCCATCTGAGTAGCCTGGCGGCAACTGGTCCCAGTTCTCAGGGTAGCCTTGTTGATGAAATCACACCTTGCAAACCTGTGACTTTTTACGGGCAGTCAAAACTTGCGGGAGAAGAAATTGCAATTCAGTATTCGCAGTCGCTCCCTCTTACTGTTATTCGTCCTCCCGTGGTGTATGGTCCTCGAGAAGAAAACTTTTTTACTTTCATTAAATTGATTCAGAAAGGTTGGGGGTTGCAAATTGGAAGGGCAGGTAAAGAACTTTCGTTGATTTATGTTTCTGACCTAGTCGATGCTATGCTCACTGCTTCCGATCCATCTAAGCAGAAGGGACACAGTTATTTTGTTACTGATGGCCGTGTTTATGTTTGGGAGCAGATTGCGAAAGAGTGCGCGCGTATTTTGAATGTTCATGTGAAGACTTTGAGAGTTCCTGAAGTGGTGCTTGTTCCTGTTGCTTTGTTTTTTGAGGCGTGGTCTAGCTTCAACTCCAAACCCGCGTTGTTTGATCGGCAAAGGATGATTGATATACGTCAGAGCTCCTGGTCAGCTTCACCGGAAAATTTTTTTAAGACGTTCGACTTCGAACCTAAATATGAGCTGAGTAGAGGGTTGGATGAGACGATCAAATGGTATCAAAAAGAAAAATGGATGTAGGCCATGAGTGAGACATCGGGACACGCCTTCGGAGACTTGGTGGAGCCAGTCAATCGTTATATTCAGGACCCGATTGCGAAAAAGATTGTAGGTTTTTTAAAGAACACTCCGGTGACTCCCAATCAAGTGACCTATTTTTCCGTCCTGGTAGGTTTTGCTTCCGGTTATGCGTTCAGTTTTGCCAGTCCGGTATCCCTGGTCTTGGGGGGGATTTTGCTGGAAATGACTTTGGTGCTGGATTGTGTAGACGGGCAACTGGCTCGGGCTAAGGCCATGGCAAGCGAATGGGGTAGGCTGATTGATGGTATCGCTGGCTACTTTGCCTACCTTGCGGTGGTGATAGGGCTCATTAAAGGTTTTCCGGAATATGAACCAGTCCTGAAAATTATTGCAGGACTGATTATATTGAGAGCCATCTCTTATGACTATTGTAAGCAAAGTCTGGCGACCTTGATATTGCAAGGCTTTGATGGCATGGAAAGGGAGATTGAAAGTACCCGCCAAAAAAATAAGGCTAAAAAGTCATGGGTGCTGGTGCTTTATTTTTATTATATGCAGGCGCAACAATTATTTTTTCGCGGTGAATGGAGTTTTTTGCGGCAGGCGAAATCAGACGATCAAGATATGCAAGCGGACTTGACCTTGGAACAACGAAAAGCCTGCTACGAGAAAATAAAAATTCTTCTACTGCTTTGGCGGTGGAATGGGCTAGACCTTCCGCTTTTCCTGCTTGCCCTGTTCGCTATTCTTGGAATTCTTTCATCCAGCCTGATCCCCTTTGCCTGGGTTATGGCCGTGCAATATTTATTAACTCTAATAGTGCATCATTCCTTTGTTCGTAGACTATGAATGTCAAAAGTTTGAGTTTGTGAGGCTTCAAGTGCCGAATGTATAGAACTGCGGATGATTAGCAGGTTCTCCTGGCCCTAGCCGGAAATTTCTACTTGACCCTGACTTTATTCGAGTTAGTATGTTGCGGAAAGTGACTCGTTTTTAGCGGGGAGTGCCTGTGTTTTAGTTGTGACAGGGTTTTGCTCTCTTTTGAAAACTACAATTTGATATTTTGCAGGGTGAGACATGAGAATTTTTACTAAGCCTACCGATGTGTTGCCTTTAAAATCTTATTCTAAAAATAACTGTTTCTCTTTTCTGTCATTAGCAATAATAGGTTTTGCTCTTTTCTTTCTTTATTCCTGCATCCAGAATGTACCTGGCTCCACTAATAATGCTTCTTCCGAAAAAGCTTCTGCAATGTCGGATAAGAAGGCGAGCGCGGTGGCACAAGAGGGCTCTGAATCTTCCACTAATTCTGTGGGAAAAAAGACCGGTTCGGGTGAAGATAATTCTGGAAAAGATGTCGCGCTACAAGCGGCAGCAGACCATGAAGCACTGTTTGCAGAAAGTAAATTTCCTTCGGCCGCGACCTGTGGCACCTGTCATCCCAAACATTATCGAGAGTGGTCGGTTTCGTCGCATTCTTATGCACAGTTGAGCCCGGTTTATCTTTCTCTCAGCAGTGAGATCAATGAGTTGTCCAGTGGATCGAATGGGGATTTCTGCCTGAGATGCCACAGCCCCATTGGTGCCAACCTTGGTGAGTCTCCTTTTATGTCAAACTTGGACCGACACCCTACATCCCGTGAAGGCATAACCTGTGTGGTCTGTCATCGTTTGAACAAGGACTACAATAAAAGGAGTGGGAGATTAGCTTTAGAGCAAGGGGGCTTGCTCGAGCCGGTATATGGGCCAATGGGTAATGAAGAGATGGCACGTGTTCTGGATAATACAGATGAATACCGCGTTGTGACCGAAGAAGGAAAGCCTGGAAGGAAAATTCATAGAGAAGTTAAGAAATTTGCTTCCATCTCCCAACCTGTATTTTGTGGAACTTGCCACGATGTAACCTTGTTTAATGGTTTCCGCCTTGAGGAGGCATTTAGCGAGTACCGCACTTCTCCGGCTGCGGCTAGGGGAACCACTTGTCAGGATTGTCATATGGGTAAAGAGCAGGGTGTGGCTTCAGGGTATGATGTTGGACCTGCTGCCATGGTAGGAGGGAAACCAACTAAAGACCGAAAGGTCACCAGTCACTTTTTTGCGGGGCCGGACTATTCAGTCATTCATCCCGGGATTTTTCCGCATAACGCGGAGGCTCAGGAAATGGCTAGTATGAGAGAGTGGCTTGAGTTTGATCATAAAGCCGGCTGGGGTACCGATGAGTTTGAAGACAAGGTCACCGAGGATATGAAGTTCCCTGTTCGTTGGGACTCAGTCGATGACCGCTACGATGCCCGTGAGATTTTAAACAAACAGTTTGAACATTTGGCATATGCCCGGAAATTACGTCTGGAAGTATTGCGAAATGGCTATCATCTGGGAGAAGTTGTTACCGAGCAGAGTAATGAGGAAGGCATACACTTTAAGGTTAAGGTTAGTAATCTAACGGATGGCCATAATGTTCCGACTGGGTTTACAGGAGAGCGCCTTGTCTGGCTCCATGTTACTGTGACAGACCGTGACGGAAAGGTGGTTCTCGAATCAGGCGATCTGGACCCGAATGGGGATGTGCGCGATCGAGAATCCACATTTGTTCATAATGGGGAGCTTCCTTTGGATGGGCAGTTGTTTGACTTGCGATCACGGTTTGTAGTCTCAAACCTGCGTGGCGGAGAGCGGGAGAGAATCATCCCCATCCCTTATCCATTGATAACAATTCCTTTTGTGCGACCTTCAGTCCAGTCATTGGTGTTATCGGGTGAGCCAGGTACAGAGCGAAATCATCGAAGAGGTATCGAACCATCCGGTTATCGTTGGGCTAAATATCGGGTTGATGACGATGCGCTGACTGGCAAAGGTCCTTACAAGGCTAAAATCGAATTGAAAGCGGGTATGGCTCCAGCTAATTTAGTGGGAGCTATTCAGGGGCGGGGATTTGACTATGCCATGAGTGCCCGTGAGGTCGTTGACGGCGTTGCCGCAGGTTATGAAATTCTGTGGGAAAAAGAAGTTAGTTTTAAAGCTAACAATTAATTCAGGACTAACCTTTCTGCGATACTTGGAGGCTAAGAGAGAGTGAGAATGTATGGCGCAGTTTTAGGCCGAACTCATAGAGTTCTATTCGGGCTTATATTCACAGGTATGGTCTTATGCTTTTCTATTCCGGCTTACGCAGATTGGTTTCCATTGGGAGACACCTCAGAGGCGAGCTCCTTTTCTGAGGAGCATATCCAGTTGCGTCCTCCTTCTGACACCGGTACGCGCCCTCCGCTGATTTATGAGGGTGGAGACCTTTTTCTTGGAGTAGGAGATCTTTATGAGGGGTTTGAGACCCCATGGGGAGCAGTCTGGCAACCGCAGTTGTGGGTTTTTGGAACCATGCGTTCGAGTTTGCAAATGTTTGAAAATGCGGGCTCGAACAGTACTGCTTCTGAATGGGCAAATCGCCTGGATCTTTACGCTAATGTGCAGTTAACAGGTACTGAAAAGTTTATTATTGGAGCTCGACCTCTAGATAGAAATTTGCCCACCCAATTTTCACGAGTATCGTTTAACGATAATCGGGGTTCTGGTCAGTCCGAATTTAATATGGATATCCGGACCATGTTTTTTGAGGGTGACTTGGGAAGTCTGTTTCCCAAGCTGGACCCTGCCGGAACAAAGCCACTGGACTTTGGGTTTTCTGTGGGAAGGCAATTATTGCAGTTCCAAGAGGGCATCATGCTCAATGATGAAATAGATGCCATTGGGATTACTCGCAATAATATTCATCTTCCAGGTATACCGAGCTTGAGATCTTCCTTCGTGTGGGGTTGGAACGAGGTGGGAAGAAGCAATGCGGGGCGGGATGATACTGCGAATATGTTTGGGTTGTTTAATTCTGCAGATATGCAGGATCTCTCTTGGAATCTGGACTTGGTGTATGTTACTGACGAGGACTCTGCTGGTGATAGTTTTCATGTAGGGTTTTCAACAATTCAAAGAATCGGGGTTTACAGTACGGCTTTCAGAATTAATAGCTCGGTTGCGGATGGAGAAGATAACGCAAAGGCTGGTACTGGAACCCTTTTCTCTGCCGAAACTTCCTTTACACCCGAAAAATCTGATGACATCGTATATTTTAATGCCTTTGTTGCGGCTGGAAATTTCACTCAAGTGGGTCGTGAGGCGATAGTTGGTGGGCCTTTGGGGGCTTTAGGTATCTTATTTGCCTCTCCCAGTCTCGGTAATTTTGGGTCTGAGTTGAATAGTTTTGCGGATGATGTGGCCGGGTTTGCCACGGGATACCAAGCATTTTGGAATCACCATAGAACAAGTCTTACGTTTGAATTGGCCGGTAGAAAAGATACCAGTGGTGAAAGATTTGATGACATAGCGGTTGGTTTTGAATTCCGTCAAAGACTGGCCCAAAGAATCCAGCTCCAAGTAGACACCCATTATACTGTCCAGGAAAAGCGTAGTGACGGTTTTGGTTTGCGAACAGAAATTCTCTATCAATTTTAATTTGAGAGTGGATCGGGTTTTTCCGGCCCTGCAATATTTGCTGGGTTGTGTTACCGCTCCCTTTAAAAAGTGAGGGTGTTATGAAGCGTGATGATACATATTTCATATTTAAACCTTTTTCTCTGATGGCGTTGGTTTTGGCGTTAGCATGGCTGGTTTTTCCTGTTACATCAATGGCCCAACCTTTTTTCAAAGGTGCCAAGCTCTGTGAGGAATGTCATGAAGAAGAGACCAAGATTTGGGAGAAAACCAAGCATTACACGTCTTTTAGGACTGTTCACCGAGAGCCTAAAGATGATAGTAAACCCTCTCCCAAGAAAATATTGAGTGCTGTTGGGGGACAGAAACGGATGAAAAGGAATGAAACCTGTTATCTGTGCCATTACACGCTTGTGAAGAAAGATGCCGGTTCCAAGTCGGCTGCAAAGTCTGGAACCTCTTGTGAAAGTTGCCATGGTGCGTCTTCTGATTGGTTGGCGCTTCATGATAATTATGGTGGGAAGGATGTTAAGCGAGATCAGGAAGCGGCGGATCATAAAATCAAACGGGTTGCTGATTCCAAGGCGGCGGGTTTGATATGGCCATCCATGCAGTATGAGGTTGCTGAAAACTGCATGACTTGCCATGGTCTGGCTCACCCCAACCTTAAAGCCGATGACTTGGCTAAAATGTTGGGAGCCGGACATCCGATTAACCCCAACTTCGAACTGGTTAAATACTCTCAAGGTTCAGTGCGTCACAGGCATTATCCACCCGATATCAAGACCAATGCTGAAATGACTCCTACGGAGTTGGCTAGTCTTTATGTGATTGGTCAAGCGGCGGCGCTGGTTTCTGCCACTGAAGCCATTTCTAAATCTGGTGAGGCTAAATATAAGGAAGCGCAAAACAAACGAGTTGAGATTGCCAAGTCCGCGCTTAGTGGAATTTCTGAAGCGGCGGGATTATTAGCCGCACCTTCAAGAGAAAATGCTTTAATCTTTATTAAATCTGTAGCGGGAAAAGATTTGACCGGGGTTGTTGGAAGTAAGCTCCCAGCTAAAGCGGATTATAAATAGGGAGGAAGTTTATAGCCTGGGTTTTGGTTTCCCTGAATCGTTAATAGTATATTAAGAGTCACAACTCCAGAGTTAGATGACAGGTTTGCCTCTTCATGTTGTGCGTTTTGGAGGTGGTGGGTGGCTATAACGACTCAAGTGCGTCCGCAGAGGTGGGACCAACCATTCGGTCTGCTTATGACCGAATTGGATGTGGACCGGCTGTTGACCACTCCAGAGATTGCAGCGATAGAAGAGAGCAAATTTCCCCCTCATTGCTCTCTCAGAGGAATTCTTAAAAATGATGCGCGGATTGTAAAGTACTCAGCGGGAGACATTGTCATCCGCGAGGGAGACTATGGCAATTCTGCATTCCTGGTTCTGGACGGTTCACTAAAAGTCGTGTTGTTCCCTGGCCTTCCTGGTGAAATGCTAGGTCGACGAACCATTCAAAAAAAAACCTTTTGGCAAGCCCTCAAACAGCTTTGGACCCGGAGTAAAATTCCGGAAACCCGTGATGTAAAACGCTATGGTCTGCATGCTATGGTTCGAGATGCGGAGGATTTGGGGTCATCACATGTTTTTCTCCAAGATGTTCCTGCTGTTTTAGATAAGAATAAAACCGCTTCTCTGGGAAAAGGAGCGTTATTTGGAGAACTTGCCGCCTTGGGGCGGACCCCTAGAACATCCACTATTTTTGCAGAATCCGATACAGAGCTTTTGGAGATACGCTGGCAGGGACTCCGTGAGTTCAGGAAATATGATCAAGGATGGCGCCGCCTCATTGATCAGCGTTATCGTACCAACGCCCTCAACGCCCACCTAAGGGCGACTTCCATTTTTTCTCACTTAGATGATAAAGATCTTCAGGAGGTGGCAGATGCCACCCTCTTTGAAACCTACGGAAAATTTGATTGGCATCTAACCTATAACAAGCTTCAAAGTCATGATAAAACCCATGGCATCAAGGATGAACCGATTATTGCCAATCAGGGCGATTATTCAGATGGAATATTATTGGTTCGGGCTGGGTTTGCTCGGGTTTCTGTAGACCGGGGAAATGGCCAGCAGACTCTAACCTATTTGGGTACAGGGGATTTTTACGGAGCGGACGAACTGTTCCAAGTATGGCAGGGAGAACCTAATGTTGGTATGAGAGTGACCATCACAGCTATTGGGTACGCAGAAATGCTCCGGGTACCTAGTAAAATTGTAGAGAAACACCTATTCACTTACTGGTCATCTGGTAGAGAAGGGTTTAGACAGGCGACTTCGCAGTCTTCCTTTGAGTCAAGGCGGTTGCAGGATTATATCGATCGTACCTTGACCGATGGAGCTTTAATGGAGTGGGCGGTTGAAGAACGTTTTATAAATGGAACTCAGGCGATGCTGATTAATCTTGATCGATGTGTGCGGTGTGATGACTGTGTTCAGGCTTGCTCCGCAACGCATGATGGCAATCCCAGATTTGTCAGGCATGGCAAGACTTTTGGGAACTGGATGGTGGCCAATGCCTGCATGCATTGTGCTGATCCTGTTTGTATGATCGGTTGTCCTACTGGTGCGATTCATCGGTCCATGTCTGGAGGTATGGTCATTATTAATGATGATACTTGTATTGGTTGCGAAACTTGTGCGAACTCCTGCCCCTATTCCAATATCAGGATGGTGTCGATCAACGATCATGAAGGGCAATTAATTACAGACCCTCAGAATCAGAAACCCATACTTAAGGCGACGAAGTGTGACCTGTGTGCCGACCAGATTAGTGGGCCAGCCTGTGTTTTTGCCTGCCCGCATGATGCCATGAGCCGAGTAGACTTTAGAAAGATAGATATTGATGAAAATTCAACAGGGTTTTAGTCTAGTCCGAAATTGGGTCTACGTGGTTTTGGCGACTCTTTTATTTCTAGTGACATGGATGTGGACCTATCAGATTGATAGCGCCCTCGGTATTTCAGCTTTTGCCAATGGCTGGGTATTATTTGGGATACTGATTTTTCTTTCTCTTTTTAGTGCACGTAAGCGATTGCCATTTTTGCCTCTTGCTTCTTCATCTAGATGGTTTCTACTTCACGTGGTTTGCGGGTTTCTGGCTCTGTTCTTGTTTTGGCTACACATCGGAGGCATATGGTCGAAAGGATTTTATGGGCAGGTGATGACGGTTCTATTTTATATCACCTCTATTTCAGGAATAGTGGGACTCTTTATTGAAAAAGTTTATCCCCGTCAGCTAACCCGAAGCGGTGTGGAAGTCATTTATGAACGCATTCCAAGAGAGCTTGCTGAAATAAGAGAGGAAGTAGAGTCTCTTATTCTGAAGTGTACCGAAGAAACCGGTAGTAGTACGCTGGCCGAACATTATCTGGAAACCTTGGGGCAATATTTTCAACGGCCAAGGTTTTTCATAAATAATATATTTGGTAGCCACCTACCTCAGCATTGGGTGCACCAGCAATGCATGATATTAGAACGTTTCTTAAATGAAAAGGAACGTGAATATTTGGACAAGGTTTATGCGCTAGCAGAAAAAAAGAGGAAGATTGACTTTCATTATGCACTTCAAACATTACTTAAAACCTGGCTTCTGGTCCACATTCCCTTGGCAGGTGCGGTAATGGCAATGGTGATCTGGCATTTAACCCTTGTTATGGTGTACTTCGTATAATGGAAGACAATAAGTTTGGTCACGATCAGAGTTATTATGAAAGGCCTAAACTACCCTATCGTTGTGGGAGAGCATCTTTATGGCAAACACCCTGTAATCATGGTCCGGAGGTGGATGGAACCTGCGGTGGAACTCAGGAATGCACCCCGTTTCTAAAAAATGATCGATGGGAATGCAGGAGGGAGAAAAGATTCGGTGGTCCGTGTGAAGACGGTCCTGGTTCAGGTGGAGAATGCTCAATCCAAAGGTCGCCATGTGCCCCTCGAAGTACCTTGCGGATCATCCGTGGAAGATTGGCACTGCTAGCTGTTAGTATTGTTTTAGCCTTGATAGGTTCCTCTCTGGTGCTGGATCCTAAGGTTGGAGGTATGATCAGTATTTCTGATCCTGGACCCTTGTCCAAATCCCATGCCAAATTTACCGAAAAAGAAGGTTGTTCCACTTGTCATGCAGCTCATGGCAAAGGTCCTGTAGAATGGATTAATGCAGTATTCAGCGATTCTGATCTTTCATCCCGGTGTGTGAATTGCCATAGTTTTGGTGGCCCGAGTTTTAAGGCACATAACGCCAATATGTCTCCAGAAAGAAAAGTTGGTGATACGCAATGTGTCATGTGCCATCGCGAGCATAATGGACCAAGCATGAATGTTAGAGCATTGTTCCCAGAACAGTGCAATTCATGCCATAAGAGTAAGTTCACGAGCTTAGAGCACGGGCATCCTGAGTTTTCTAAAAAATACCCCTATTTCAACCGCAACTCGATCAAGTTTGATCATAGCTCTCACTTGAAAAAGCATTTTGAGAATCCCAAGGTTTCTGACAAAGCTCCAGAGTCATGCATAGGCTGCCACATGATAACGCTAGAGGACAGGGAGGTACGTCCGAGTAGTTATGAGACAGTTTGTGCTGCTTGTCATGATTCGCAGATCAAGAAAAAAGATCTCATACTCCTTAGGCTTCCGGAGTTGATACAAAACCGGATTGACCACGACTCTTTGGTGCAGGCATGTAATTTTCCAGAGGGTAATGTAAAAGAGGAGGAAGAATTTCTCAGTGTTTCTACCGAACAACCGGCTTTAGTGAGTGCCTTTCTTTTAAATATTCCTGAAGATGACCCGGAAATTTATGACCAACCTATGCAGGATCTGGTTCTTGCTATGGCTGAAGAAAGTAGCACTCCCTTCGCGGAGTTGATTGATAGTCAAACGGAAACCCCAATGTCTGAAAACCTGTTGATGGGTTTGAACCCTGAAGTGCTCAAACGTGCGGCTTGCTCATGGGGGCTGAATCTGGAGTATGAGTCTCCCGCAGAGGCGAGGTTTGGAGGTTGGTATACCGACATGCTGGAAATCCGCTACAAACCTTCAGGGCATGCTGACCCCGTGGTTAAAAGCTGGTTAGAGTTTGCCTTGGCTGTGTCTTTAAATCAGAAAGAGGAAGACAAGGCAGCAAGAGCGATTGCTATGCGTGATCAGATTCTTTCTGTTAAGGATGGCGTGGGTGGATGCATCAAATGCCATGCGGTATCGGAGGTTAAAAATTCAAAGGTTGGTTCCCATTTAGCGGTGGCATGGAATTATGAAAATAAAAATGACAGCCCTTATGTGCGCTATAAGCATGAAAATCATATAGAAATATTAGGAACCAAAGGCGCATGCTCGAATTGTCATATCCTTAATAAGGAAGTGGACTATATGGCGTCTTTTAAGCAATACGACTCCGTTAATTGGGTCAGTAACTTTGAGTTCATCAGTAAGAAGACTTGTATGCAGTGTCATTCGAAGTTGCAAATTGACCTTGAATGCCAGAAATGCCATTTGTATCATTTCAAACCAAGCTTTAAAAAAGATATGCTTGTCGTGAAGACAGAGCCAGTTTTAACAACACCGTAGAGTATCAATGGCGGCATGCTTCATCTTTAAGGAGAGATTGTGCTAAATATAATATTCAGTTTTGTTGCGCTGGTTTTTTTATTAGGATTGGTAGCCTATGTGTTAGTGCTTTTGGCTAATAACTCGCGGATTCTTGCGATTAGCCAGAACAGTGCTGATTTGGAAGCAGAGCTGTTAAAGGCGAAGATCAAAAGCATAATGGATCGGCGTGAAATCGAAACAAAGCAGTTGAAACTGTCTTGGAACGGTTTTAGAAAGTTTCAGGTGATCTCTAAAGTCAAAGAAACGGACGATATTACTTCCTTTTATCTCGCTCCACATGATGGTAAGGAGCTGCCCGGATTTTTACCGGGACAGTTTCTGACTTTTCAGGTTCATTTACCCGATCAGCCTCAGCCGGTTATTCGTTGCTATTCTCTATCCGACAGCCCTTACCATCCGGATCGCTATCGAGTATCTATCAAAAGAGTCCTGGCTCCAAGAGACAACCTTACTGCTCCTCCTGGATTAATTTCCAACTATTTTCATGATTCTCTGAACGAGAATGACATAGTCGATGTTAAAGCTCCCAGTGGACATTTTAGCCTGAGTATGATGAAACAAACTCCGGTAGTATTTTTAGCGGGAGGGGTGGGAATCACCCCTGTTCTCAGCATGCTCAATGCCATCACTGAAATGGGTTCCCAGAGAGAGGTCTGGTTTTTCTTGGGTGT
Source organism: Nitrospinaceae bacterium (assembly GCA_029261455.1). GTDB lineage: Bacteria > Nitrospinota > Nitrospinia > Nitrospinales > VA-1 > LS-NOB. The sequence continues at coordinate 32,010 of JAJDBH010000210.1, read as the reverse complement.
GAGAAACAGGGCAGAGCATATTATGAAGGAGCACCTGGAAATGGTGGCTAGGGAGAATGAAAACGTTAGCTTGAATGTATTTTATAGTTCGCCAGCAGAAACCGATGTGTTGAACGATGATTATCAAGTTCAGGGTCGGGTTACTGTAGAAAATTTAAAGGCAATTCTTCCGTCAAATAACTTTGATTTTTATATTTGTGCTCCGCCTCCAATGGTTAAAGATTTGAGAAAAGATTTAAACGGCTGGGGAGTTCCCAAAAAAAATATTCATTTTGAGGCTTTTGGTCCAGCTACAGTTAAAGGTTGCAAGGTCGAAACAAGCAAGGAAAGCGTTGCTAAAATTAATATCCAGTTTCAGAAGTCAGGAAAAACTTTGGTGTGGGATTCAAAAGCGGCATCATTGCTGGATTTCGCGGAAGCGAACCAGATCCCCATTGATTCAGGTTGCCGTGCCGGCAATTGTGGAACCTGTCTCACTGCTATCAAGAATGGTGCGGTGGAGTTAGTGGGAGAACCCGGGTCGGAGCCCGAAGCAGGTTCCTGTCTTGCGTGCATTAGCATCCCTAAAGATGACCTAACCCTGGATGCCTGATGTTGATTGGTCTGTAGCTGGTTCTTAAAACTGTTGTTATTGATACGGCCTGTTTATTTCACAGCCTTTCTCCTGAACGAACCTTTTATCATGCGGTAAGTCCCCCCTTTTTGAGGTAGTCCAATTCTGGTGCCACAATCCGAGCAAATCAACGCGGGGAGTTCAGATTTAATGGAAACAGATTTTAATCGCGAAAGAGAATCGGGTTCGACAACCCGTTCAAGGTAAAGTTTTATCAATTGCCCCGACCCTTTTTTCTGGTATCGAAGCATAAACATTCCACACTGACCGCATAGAATATCGATGGTTTGACTCGCCATCTACCCGACCTCGTTGTGTTCTTGTTTGTCCCCTGTTAGAACAGGCAGATCGCAATGGCCCATTTAGTCGAGAAAAGCTATTGATAGCCAGATATCGATATTGCAGTTGGCTCCACACCTAGTGGTTAGCAACAGGCTCCATCGCTACTTGCGGAGATACCTTCTTGAGCTTGAGGAGTGCTGCAGTCAAAGGGGCCGTAGTGGGTTGAGAAATCTCCGAGGATATTGAAGTGCTCGCCGAATCGGGTTTCGCTCAACATCTTACTGGTGTTGCCGCAAACGGGTACTGGAGTTCCGGTCTGAAAATAATGATGGTCATCAAGAGTGAACCCGTGTGGGAATTCAGGAATGCTACCTTTGTAGTAGGCAACATGACCAAAGTTTTCACAAATGTCTTCGAAATCGCATTTGAAGCTACGCACGGTCATGGAATAAAAATCGATCATGCCGGCCTTGCGCTGGATGTCTTCGTTGTTGAGAGTGAGCGGGTTTTTGGAAACAGCCCGGTAATCGAGAGCCCCTACGTTTCTCATCATGCGTCTGAAGTCTTCTATATAAAGGGCACCGCCGAGGCATTCGCCAAGTAGAATTGGGTCGGTAGTCAGTGGCTCCGGCACCCGTCGTCCGGTAAAAACGTCTGAGAGATATAACTCCCCACCCGGTTTGAGAACTCGAAAAATTTCACGAAATACACTTTCCTTGTCGGGAGACAAGTTGATCACGCAATTGGAGATAATCACATCTACAGAATTGTCTTCCAGGTTTGCCGAAGTAAGGTCTTCTATCCAGCCTTTGCGAAAGTCAACGTTAGGTTTTTCCAGGTTGAAATTTTTCGTATGAAAATCGATATGTTTTTTTGCAACTGCCAATTGTTCATCAGTCATGTCAATGCCGATGACCATGCCATCAGGGCCTACCACCTGAGCTAGCAGGTAGCAATCGCGTCCGGAGCCGCAACCAAGGTCTACCACGGTTTTTCCATAAAGGCTTGTGGGGAACGTGGAAGCGCAACCATAAAATCTTGATTGGACTTCCTCATGTATATTTTTTAAATAAGGGCGTAGGTACGCAGGCATGGTATCTGCCGCGCAACAGGCACTGGTCTGAAGGTCATTTTTTGTTTTAAGTATTTTTCCGTAATAGTTCTGAACGTCCTGAAGGATTTTGGAACGGGTATTCACTATTTATCTCCTGAAAATTTCTAAGCGCAAAAAGCAGTCCTTACCACGAAATTGGAGACCCTGCTATGCTGGCTTTATTCTTGCTAGGCCATTCTATATAAAATCCCTTACATATAGAAGTCTTTGTCGTTATTTATGAAAAACCCTTACAGAGAAACCGGCTATTTTTAAGGATATTGCTATATAACATATTGATATAAAGGGTTTTGAGTGACAACTATTGCTGCGTAGCTGTTGCCGTGGGATTTAGAGTGGAGTGAGAAACGTGTGGTTGTGATTGAAGCTGAGTGAGTCTTATACTTCTGCAAAATCAGGCATCAAAACTTTTGTATCAGCACTACAAGATGAAAGACATCGTCTTTGACTTTAAATGGGACATGAAATTTAGGAACTCCATTGAGTTTTATATCCTGAGAATGGTCATCACCCATCTTGGCTTCTGGAAGACCAAGGTCCCAAACCATTTCAATTTCTCCCAGTGAATTTTCTGACTGTGGAACTAACTGTGCTATTTCGCTGGAAAATGGTGAGATTTTGGGTTTGACGATACCCCCAATAATATTTACCAATTCTTGAACGACGCCGCCTACCTGCTCTATATCAACTTCCCCAAATATATCTTCATAAATGCTGCAAGCGGCCTCTTTGGGAAAGTTTGCAACCATAGTTATCTGTATTCGGCTGTCAGCTTCTACAAGATCTACCCAGGCACTGAAATACCCCTTTAACTCAACAGAACCTTTGGAGACCTCTGGGATTGCTTCAGTCATATATTGTTCCAAGGCTTCAATCGTGCTGTTAGTAAATGCTTCAACGATTGATGGGGGGATTTCAACAGGAGATTCTTCCCATGAGGAGTCTTGAGTTGAGGTCGGTTCTGAAGGTTTAGCTTCTTCAGGTTCTTGCTCACTGGTGCCGTTTAAGATGCTACAGATCGTTTGTTCAAACTGGTTCTGATTGAAGGGCTTTCTTAAATATTGAGTGGCTTGGTGCGCGTCCAGTTTCTCTTGATAGGTTTCCTGGTCTTCGGAGCTGATAATCAAAAAAGGAATTGTTTCTTCTGTATTAGTAGCTTTTTCACGGATTTCCTGGAGCAGGTCAATTCCGTTGGAGTCTTTTAGGTGTATGCCCGAAGTGACTAAGTCAAACGTCTCAAGTTCGAACATCATCATGGCTTGATTTTTGTCATGGGCGACAAAAATATTGCCCTTTTCGAAACCGGTTTTGGTCAGGAAATTTTTGATGATCTTGGTGATAATTGACGAGTTGTCAATGACCAAGGCCTTTTTGCTTAGAAATGATGAGCTCATATTAATAATTGTAATCTAATATGAATTAAAGGTCATCCGTTATTTCCACTTCTACTGTTACGATCGTGTTAAGTTTAGGGCTAAGTGTAAACATAGGTTTTGTGTAGAGATTACCTGATATTAATTTTTGTTGGATTCGAAACGAGGTGAGTAGTTATTTATCCACAAGTTGTTATTCTATTTCATCTTCTTCTAGAAGGTCTTCCGAGATACCGCGTTCTATAATCTCATCGGCGATATCCCCATATCCGCCAGGGTTATAGTCATCCACATTTTGCTCGTCGAAATCATCAAAATAGACACCATGGTCACCTTCGCACCAGTCCCTTGTAGGATGGCTGAATCGTAACACCTTCTGTACAGCTTCGAGTTTTTCCATGAGTGAGAATCTACCTAGGGTTCAATAGTGGGTATTTGGTTAGTGTGTGTAGGGGGGATAAAAAATTAGTTTAAGGCCAATAGAATTTTTTCATTATTGGCGGTTTTTTGTATCTGGTAGGGCTGGTTTCTTGAGGTTTCCATTCTGTCTCTTAGCCTGAGAACCTCTTTAAGGGTGAGGGGGCGAGCCCTGATTCTGGCATAGCCATTATTGTGAAAAGAACGAATTTTCATTATATTTGCCCCCCATATTTATTGATACCCTTCTTAGATGCAAAATATTTCTGGAAGTCTTAAAAAATTAGAGAAGAATATTAAAATAACAGGAAAAATTATAAGGACAAATGAGGAGTAAAAAAGGATTTTTTCAATCGGGGCATGTATCGGTTTTCACCCGCCCATTTTTTGCTGAAACAGAGCAGATAAAGGATTGCCCTTTTCCAATGGCCCACTTTTTTTGATTATGTCGAACAGCCCAGACCTTGACTTTCTTGCCTGTAGTTATAGTTCCTCGTATTGCGGCTTTTCGGTTAGTACGAGTGAAAAACCTTGGGATACCTTTCCACCCTATGACCAGGGTATTTCCATCCACCCGATACCACTCTACTTCGGGGACATCATCGAGAAACTTCACTCCCTTAATCAGGGCACTTTCTAAAGCACTTGCGTGAGCAAAGTTGAGAGTTAGTGAGAGAAATAAGCTGGCTAACAGAGTGGATTTGAGCATAGTTCTATTTAATTTGATTTACATTGCAACTGTTAATGGAGTCTATGTTCTAGAGGTAAACGATTTGCGGTCAGGAGTCAAAGCCAAAATCGATATAAATTTTGACAGTAGCCAGAATCATTTAAATGTTGGGATATGGGGAGCAGGAATGCCAGTTCAGGGGCGCACGATAAAAGGCGCAAACATTTTGAGGTAGGCTAGGCCTTAAACCCGATGGCTCCTTCAAACTGGGTGTCTGTGGTGTCGGCAGAGTCCATTTTGGCTCCTGTCAGGTCTGCACCTATGAACAGGCTTTCACTCATCTTTGCTCCTGTGAAATTTGCAGAGTTCAGCTTTGCTTTAGAGAAATCAGCATGCTCCAAATCAGATCGCCGTAGATCTACTTGTTTCAAGTTAGCATTTTGTAAAGTGGCCTTCCTAAGTTTTGTTCCTGCCAAGTCTGCACCTTCCAGATTTGCTCCTTCTAGATTTGCTTTTTGCAGATTTGCTCCAATCAGGAACGTGTTTTTCAAGTTCGTATTTTTCAAGATGGCTTCTGTTAAATTAGCTCTACTAAGATCAGCCCCTTCAAGTATGGCCTCGTTTAACTCAGCTCCTGTCAGGTTAGCCCCGCTCAAATCTGCCTTGGTCAAATCTACTTGGGTTAACTTGGCCTTGGTCATTCTGGCCCCACTTAATTGCGCACCATTTAACTTGGCTTGATTTAATTTGATACGGTCTAAATTTGCCCCAGACAATTTAGCTCCAACCAGGTTTGCACCGGTCAGGTCTGCGAGATTTATATCTGCTTCGGACAAGTCGGAATCTTTAAGGTCCGTTCTTCTCAGTATGGCACCATTTAATTTAGCGCGGCTCAAGTCTGAGTTATGAAAGCGTGCATCTGTGAGGTCAGCTCCGGTGATATCAGCCCGTGCAAGATTGGCATCGGTGAAGTTTCCTCCTGCGAGCTTAGCTCCTTTTATCAAGGCACGGTTGAGGTTTGCATTTTTAAAGTCAGCCTCAAAAAAGACTCCCATGCTCAACCGGGAATCGGTGAAATCAGTCCTCTCAAAAACAGCATTATTAAACCGGGCTCGGCTCAAGTCGCTATCGGTGATTTTGGCATCGGTCAAGTTTGCACGTGAGAAATCGGAACTGCTGAAATCAGTATCGCTAAGATTACATTTGACCAGTTTGCTATCCATGGACTTGGACCTTCTAAAATTGGCCCTTTCCAGATTAGATTCACTGAAATCGGTTCCCAGGAGCTTGGCCCCTTGAAGGTTTGTAGCCTCCATATTAGCGTGGGTCATTACCCCTTCCAGACAGCTTATGTTTTCCATATCCGCATCGCTGAGGTTGGCCTGATCCAGATTAGCCTGGTCCATGTTCGATTCCGCGAGAGTGCTATTAGAGAGATTGGTGTTCTTGAAATTGGTTTTTTGCAGGCTGATACCATGAAAGTCAATTCCAGATAGGTCCAGTTCGGATAGGTCTTTCTCATCAAATATGTTTTCCAAGCCGAGTTCTTCTTCCTCAACGACTGCTACGAGGGCTTCTTCAGCGACTTCCTCAATAGCTTCATCCTTGCCGTCTGGGTTTTCCTCTTCTTCGCCAACAGGTGCTTCGCTGATAGCGGCTTGGATTTCCTCTTCGGGCTCATCTATGAACTCGTCTTCCTCTTCTTCCCGGGCCGCAAGCAGTTCGACATACTCTTCTAACTTCTCTTCAATTTCTTCGCGTGTAAAGTCAGCCATTGAATCCTTCCTAAAACGATCAAAGATGCTTTTAAAGGCATTCTATAATTAGATACTATATTTGACGGGTAAAGTAGAGAAACTATCTCAGCTTGGCTCGGAACGCAAGCCAGAACCGTCAATTTTCGAAGAAAAGTGGCTTACCATTTAGGGTTATAATGATTGAAGCGTCAAAAACGAGGGAATTTAAAGGATTCTACACAATACTCTATGGAAAACATGCCTACAAAAAACGATAAACCAGTTTTGATCTATGATGATGATTGCGGGTTTTGCCGTTTATGGATATCGCGCTGGAGTCCCTTTACACAAGATGCTGTGATTTATCACCCCTCTCATGACGTAGCCGAAAACTATCCACAGATTTCTCCTGAACAGTTCGAATCCTCGGTTTATTTCGTTACCTCGGATGGAAGTTTTTGTTCAGGGGCTCAAGCCGTTTTCAAGACACTGGCATTTGCTCCTAATGGAAAATGGTTTCTCAGAGCTTATGAGAAGGTACCGGGGTTTGCCCCAGTTTCAGAATGGGGTTACAGGCAAGTTGCGGAAAACCGAAAAATTTTCAGTGCGGTCACCCGTTGGGTTTGGGGAGGTTCCACGCAAATTCCCACTTGGTTTCTGACCCGGCGAGTGTTTCTTTTTCTTCTGGGGTTTGTTTATCTGCTAGCTTTTGGTTCTCTGTGGAATCAAATCGAAGGGCTGGTTGGGCAAGCCGGTATTCTCCCGGCTGAGCTTTATTTGAATAATGCTGAAACCCAATGGGGCTCCGAACGCTTCTGGCAAGTGCCCACCCTGTTCTGGTTTAACGCCGGAGATGGATTTTTACAGGCGATTTGTCTGCTTGGTGCTGGGGCCTCTTTAATGGTCATAGCCAATTTTTTTGCGGGCTGGGCACTATTGCTGACGTGGGTTTGTTATCTTTCCATTTTCCATGTGGCCCAACCGTTTTTAGGTTTTCAGTGGGATACTCTTCTTCTTGAAACGGGATTTCTATCACTTTTTCTGGTTTCTTGGCGGAGACGTATGCATGAGCGTCCGCCGTCATGGTTTGTTCTGTTTCTGTTTCGGTTTCTGTTGTTCCGTGTGGTTTTTTCTTCGGGATTGGTCAAGCTTCTCAGTCATGATCCCACTTGGCGTGATTTGACAGCACTCTATTACCATTATGAAACCCAACCTCTTCCGACCTGGCTTGGGTGGTATGCGCACCAATTGCCTCACGGGTTCCATGAGTTTTCAGTAGCGAGTGTTTTTATCATTCAACTCGGTGCCGTGTTTCTGATTTTTGGTCCCCGGCGCATTCGTTATATGGGTTGTGCTGCGCTGGTTTTTCTTGATGTGTTGATTAGCATTACCGGTAATTATGGTTTCTTTAACTTGTTGACCATTGCCCTGTGTCTGCTTTTGCTGGATGACTCGGTGTTTTCAAGGTGGCTACCAACTAAAGGGGATAAAAATAAAACCTCGGTTTTTGTTTTAAAGAAAAGGTTTTTTATTAAAGCCGGGGTGTTAGGGTTTTGCAGTATGCTTTATGCAGTTCCCCTTCTCACAACCAACTACCCCTCAATTTATGTTTCCATCGCTAAAACTATAAGTCCCTTTCGCATCTTTAATTCTTACGGATTGTTCGCGGTGATGACCACATCAAGACCGGAAATCATTATTCTGGGAAGTGACGATCGAGCAAACTGGCTTCCGTATGAATTCAAATGGAAACCCGGTGATGTGACAAAAAAACTGAAATATGTCGCTCCATACCAACCCCGGCTGGACTGGCAAATGTGGTTCGCCGCTCTCAGCAATTATGAAAGGAACCCTTGGCTGATCCAGTTCATGACCCGTCTATTACAAGGTTCCCCTAAAGTGATTGCATTGCTTGAAAAAAATCCCTTCTCAAATAGTCCTCCAAAATACTTGCAGGCGGTGGTTTATGATTACAAGTTTACAGACTCTGAAATCCGCAACCGAGACAACTCCTGGTGGACTCGAAAACTTCTGCGTCCCTACACGCCCATTATGCAACTGCCAGAATAAACAGCATTTTTGACCATTTTCTTCTGCAGTCTATGAAGAACAAGGCTAAAACTCATTAAGCCGAGACACCCCATTGCTATCACATAAACGCTATTGCCAGTTGGCCCCACGCCGAGTGGGGGGTTGCTAAGTCTGCAGTTTAGGATATATTTCAGGTATGGATCCTGAAAAGGTTAACTATCATTATTGTGATGATCTTTCTACCAACCCCTTGCCTGAGGGAACCCGGGTTCTTGTAACCGGGGCAAATGGATATGTGGCACATCGATTGATCCCCGAGTTGGTGTCACGGGGTTATATCGTCCGGTGCATGTATAGGAACAATAATTGCCCTCCACTTTTAACTCATCCTCGTATCGAGCATGTATATGCTGATTGTTTGAATATGGAAGAGTTGCTTCCCGCCTTGCAGGGTGTTGACCATGCCTATTACCTGATTCATAGCATGAGGTCGAAGAAGGAAGAGTTTGTGGCCAAGGATCAGTTGGCTGCGAAAAACTTTCGAGAATCGGCAGAACAACATGGTGTGAAACGGATCATTTATCTGGGAGGGCTGGGAGAAAAAAATGATCGCATGTCCTCGCACTTGAGAAGTCGGAGAGAGGTCGGGAATATATTGTCGCAAGGGAATATCCCGGTAATCCGGGTTCGGGCGGCGATCATCCTTGGCACCGGCAGCGCCTCTTATGAATTGATGAAATCTCTGACTCTGAACAACCGTTTCATTCCATTTTTGTCAGAGTTTAATTCTGTGTGCCAGCCGATCGCGATTCGGGATGTGATCAAATATCTGGTGGGTGTTATGGAAACACCGGGTTTGGGGACACGTGTTTTCCAGATTGGCGGCAAAGATGTGCTGACATACAAAGAAATGATTTTGAGCTTTGCCAAAATATTGAATCGACGGGTTCACTTTATTGATGTTTCGTTGCTCCCCATCCCTGTTGACTTGTTGTGTCGACTTTATGCTTACTGGCTCAATTGTTTTATTTCCATACCGGTAAACATTACTTACCTTTTGTTGGATAGTCTTAAAACCGATGTGGTGTGTGAGGATAATGAAATTTCAACTATCCTTCCCTTTAAGACCCTGGATTTTGTGACCGCAGTTCAATGGGCGCAGGAGAAGGAAAAACGTTCGATGGTGTTTTCACATTGGAGTGATGTGCCACCTGAGAATATGAGCGACCTTTTGCCTCTATGCCAATTTGAGTCTTCAGAATTTATCATTGAAGAGCATGGAATAGATATTCCTGCAACTCCAGAGCAGGTGTTCCCGGTAGTTTGTCAGATCGGCGGCAAGCATGGCTGGAATCATGCCAATTTCCTTTGGGAAATCCGTGGCCTCATTGACCGGCTTCTGGGGGGAGTGGGATTGCATAGGGGGCGGCGCGACCCAGCCCATCTGCGTGTTGGGGACTCGGTAGACTTTTGGCGGGTAGAAAAGCTGGAACCCAATCAAGAACTATTATTGAGAGCAGAAATGATCACACCCGGCTTGTCCTGGCTCCAGTTTCAACTCGACTCTGATCAAAACGGAGGAACTCATTTGACGTTACGAGCACATTTTATTCCCAAACCCTTTTGGGGAAATCTTTATTGGGTGGTTCTATCAAATTTTCACTCTTATATATTCAAAGGCATGTTGGAATTTTTTAAGAAAAAGAGTTTGCAAATATCTGCACCCTAGAGTTGGGCATTTTGTGTTATGCCAAGAGGCGCATATCCCTTCCAAAAGTGCCAGTCCGGCTTTGTGACGTTGTTTCCCCAAGACTCCTGTGATACGCTCTTTTTTTGCCTATGGAGCTCCATGAAAAGACATTATCCAATAATTGTGTTCCTGATGGTTTTTGCCCTGCTGGGTTGCCCCCCGCCGCAAAAGGCCCGAAAAAAAATGCCTCGCATTTTTGCTCTGAGCTATACCATGGAGACAGGAAAAGAGCCGTCCTTTCTCATTACCGATGACTTTAACCGCGACAAAATTCCGGACTTGGTCGTAGCCAATAGCGGTGATCATTCCTTCTCGTTTTTTAAGGGAATCGGCGATGGAACTTTCAAGGATCAGCTTGTTTATCAGACGGGTCGAGATCCCATTTGTCTGGTTTCAGGCGATTTTAACGATGACGGTTACACCGACATCGCTGAACTCAATTATGCTGATCAGTCCATTCAGGTTTTTTTGAATACACGATTGGGAAGTTTTCAGAGAACAGCTCAGCTTATTAAGCCGGGCAAAATTCCCATCAACATGGCCTCTGGAGATTTTAACTCTGACGGAAAAATCGACTTGGTTGTCACCATGCGTTTTTCGAAGGTGGTTGTGACCCTGGGAAAAGGTAATGGCTTTTTTAAAGAACCTTATTCCATGGATGTTAAGGGCCAGCCAACTGCGGTTGTCGTCGGAGATTATAATCAAGATGGCAAGGTAGATGTGGCAGTGGCTTTAGCCGGTAATGGCAACAAGGGCGTTCAGGTTCTCTGGGGCAAGGGCGATGGTAAATTTGAGGGCTCAAAAGCCTTTAAGGGAGGCAAACAGCCTCTCTCGCTTGTGAGTCTGGATGTGAACAATGATGGATTGATGGAATTTGTAACTTCCAGCAACTCTTTACATGCTTTGACTACGCTGGTGAACAACGGAGATAAGACTTTTACTTCCTTACGGGATTTCGCCTCGGGCAATTTCCCTAAATTTGTTGTTGCGGCTGATTTTACCGGCGATGGTTTACAGGACATAGCCGTATCCAACTCCACAGATGACCATATCAGTGTCTCTCTTGGCAGAGGAGATGGAACCTTCACCTACCCTCCTATCTATCACCAGGTCGATGAACATCCGCAAGGTATGGCGGTGGCAGATTTTAATGGCGATGGTTTGCCAGACATTGCCGTTTCCAGCCGAGATAAAAACCTTATAGATATCCTCAGCAAAAAAAACATGATCAATCCCAAGCCGGACCTTCCTCAACCCAAAGTGCCCCAATCTCCTTCGTAAAAGGGGGAGCTTCAAGTGACCCCTCTTTTTTAAAGAACCCGTTCCGGGCATGAAGGCTGAAGAAAAAATATCACAAGGGCTGGGGTGATTTACCTTTCGCTAAACCAAATAACTCCAGATAGTATCCCTTGTAATATATTCTCAAGAGGATAAAGTAGATATTGGTCTTATCGCGTACCGGCATTTTCTCGCTCAAGAGAAGTTGTAGGCAAGAATGGACTTGACCCCTCGGTAAGCTAAGCGACTTGACCTCGGGTTTCTTCCTCTGTCGTGTTGATACCGTTTATATAGATGATTTTCATAATTTCCAAAATTAAATCAGTCGGCTATGTGCTGTTTAAAATTGTAGGAAATTTTTGAGGGTAGGGTTGGCGGATTTGTCGGAAAATCTTTTAGGATGGAAAGTTAAAGGTTGGACCTTGTGTTTTGCAACTGTGCCCTGCCCACGAAGAAAAGATCCGGTTTTAACTGTTGCTTTGTATACGCATATTTGCAGTTTTGAATAAAAACTCTTCCTAGAGAATCTTCATAATGAATTTCAAATGGATAAGGTTTGTTTTTTTCATCATCATTTAAAAGTTCAAGGGTAAATGAAATTGTAAATTGGCAGCCCTTTTCAATGAAAACTGTATCCTTGAATCTTATACGGAGTTTAAGCCCTGTCTGGCCTTGAATAGCAGTTTCAAAATCCTGAAAAATTATCTTTGTATCTTTAGGACCAACACCCCATAGGTTTTTAGCTACTCCACCAATGTTTTTAGCTAAAACTTTAAATTGAACTTCGCTTCCATCAGCCTTGGACTGATCTTCCACAAAAACAAATAAAGGTTCATGTAGTTTGTGGAATTGTTCATCTATTATTTCAACTTGTTTTCTTGTGGCGACTGCAATCTCTTGAGTCTGCCTGACCTGTTCTCTCATTTCCTTCCTTTGTTGTAGATAAACCATGACGAGCCAAAATACTGCAAGTGGAGACATGGCTCCAGCAAAGAAATCACCCAGTTCATTCAAATTTACTCTGGCGTGAGGGCCTACTAGCCAATTAGCAAAAGCAATCAACAAGACCGCGACGAAGTAAGCAATTGTCAACTTATATGCCCAGCGAACAGCTTTTTCTTCCTTCTTGGTCATTTCTTTTTCATCACTCACAAATCGCCTTAGCTCCTCTTTCAAGAAAAGATACTAGCTCGTCATGGGAAACCTTTTTGTTCTTCCTGACTATAAACCCTTGAAGCGTAACCGGCTTAGGCTCTCCAACTAAAATCTCAAACTCCTCTGTCATGCGCTCAACGGTTTTCTCGCTTGTCCCAAGTATTTCCGAAACCTCATTTGTATTATAGGAATTATGAGGTTCTATGTTAGCGTGGCGAACCATTTTAACTTATCTTTTTTCGAAATTAATCATAAAAAGGGTTTCCTGATATGTTTAAATCGTTGATCTAACTTTGGTGATAAGTTTATGTATAAGGGGCAATATAAGGGGCAAGTTCACTATTGGCGGTAAGTTACTAATTATTCTTTCTACTGCTGGAAAAATATAATTAGATGATACTCTGAGTCCAGCGTCACGCTGGCGCAGAGTGCCCTCTAGCGAGGGTGGCAAATAACAAGCGTTTTCAAGCCGAGATAAATTGTTGCTAGCAGATAGAGTTATTGCAGTAGTCCCCACGCCGAGTGGTTAAATTGTTACGGGTGAGACAGGTTGCAGGTGGCCTTCGGGGTAGACGTATAAGATTTCTTCGGGCGCGATCATTTGTGCGACATCCAAAACATTTTGATAACCTTGCAGGTGATTGTTGGCAACGGGGATCAGAACAAAATCGTAATGTTGGTTCTCGAGTTGCTCTATCAAGTCGGTAGAAATCGATTCGGCTGAAAAGAATCCTGTTCCGTAAGAATAGACTTGATTCAACCCGTCCATATCCTCCATATCTTTGGCAGAAACATCCTGTCCCAAAAGATCGACCTGTGCCTTTGTGTTTAAATTTTCCAGGATAAGGCGAATCATCCAGTTTCTGACATTTCTGAGTACCAAAATCCTTGACCCATCAGGAATTATATTGAATGAAGACTTGGCATTGTTTGAAAAAGTTTTTGATTGAACCTGTTCTTTTCCCAGATCAAAAGCGGATAGAGCCTTGTTAAAGTTCGTCTGGATTTCCTCCGCAGGATAATGCGGGTAGTGGACCACAACCTGACCGTTGCCATCGAACCCTTCCCAGTCTGTCGAGGGTGACAGTAGGGATTCGTCTACGCAGGAATTATAAAAATCGGTTCCCGGCTGAGGAGTGTTGATAGAAACCTGTATTTCATCGAGCCATCCTTGAGATGCCATTTCATAAACTAGATCCACTGTTTTTTGATCTTCTTCGCGACTGGAGCCAAGTCCGCCAATGCTTATGGTTCCGTAAAACAGCATGCCCAGGCTTTTGCCAAATTTAACCATTGTGCGAAGTTTATTAAGATCGTGTTTCTTGCCGAGGGTCATTTTTTCAGCGACCTTGTCACTCCCGGTTTCAATCCCAAAACGGATTTTGTAATATCCCGCTGAGCGCATTTCTTCCAGAGCTTCTTCATCCAGAGAAGCGTATTCGCACATGGCTTCGTATTTGAGGTGGTCCAGCCCAGCAGAGCGAATGGATTTAGCAAGTGAGATATTGAAACTTCTTTTTATGTTGTGGACTTCTTCGTCGAAGAACACGCCTTCCATTTCCGGGTATTTCTCGTGCAAGGTGCGGATTTCTTCAACCACGTTATCAACATTTCTCGGGCGCCAGTTCAACTCATCGTAATAGAGTGTTGCGGCAGCGCAGAAATTACAACGGCGCGGGCAACCTCTAGATCCGTACATCTGAATCTGTTTGTATCTGCAGTTGGGTTCGTGATAATCAATACGGCTTATATCATCATCTTCTGGGAAAGGCAGAGCATTGATGTCGATCAGTTCGCCTCGGGCATTCGGGTGAACGCCAGTGAGTTTCTTTGAGTCTTTTCCTTGAATCAGATCGAGAACTGTAAATTCATATTCACCGATGCAAACGTGGTCCGCGACTTTAAGAACATCTTCGGGATGAGCCATAGGGTGTTGACCCGTGAATATCAGTTTCGTCCCAAAAGTTTCCTTGAGTGCAGAGGCAAGACGCAGGTCTTCACGGATTGTGCGCGTCGAGCTTTCCATGATGAGCCAATCGGGTTTTTCTGCACTGGCATGCTTGAAATAGGTTTCAAAATCCCATCCATTAAGCACACCATCCATGAACTTCACGTGATGGTTGGTCTCTCGCTTCAATAGTGAAGAAGTGTAAGCCAGCTCCCAAGGGTAATACCCGCAATTGGTGAAGTTCTTCACACCTAGAGACCAGCGTGAAGGAACATGGACCATGTGGTAACCATCTCGGTCGACTCCAACAGAATTGGCGACAATGATGTTCTTGGTTTTCATCAGGATTGCGTGACCGCTTTATTGGGTTCCCGCACTGGAGGTTGGTAAGGCTTGGGAGAAAAAGCACCGAACAGTTTGCGGACTCCCCATTCTCCGATCAATGCCAGAGTAATGATGAAACAAAGCAGGGCCGTGGCGGCATAATTGATTGCCAGCCAGAAAAAAGTGGTTTTCTCCATAATGGATTTGCGCATTGCCTTGGCAGAGTCCATTTTTACGAAAGCACCTTTAGGATTATAGCCTCGTACTTCTTTGGCCTTGGCGGCACAGGCTAAGCGATCAATATTTGCGTAACCCAATCCGTGGTCAATATTGTAAAGAGCAATCGCAAGATCAAACTTTCTTTCTTGCAGACGAGTGATGTTTGCCTTGCCGTAGCTAGCAATACCCATCCTGCGTTGATCTGGGATGGTGAGAACCTCATTCACAAGGGGGTCTTGTGCGACTGCTTCCTGGGCTGATTGCGGAACCAAAACAGTGATCTTGCAGTCCGGAAACTCTTCTCTTAGAGAAAGCAGGGTCTGATTTAGAATCCGCGTGGCGGAACGAATAACCAGTATATTCACTTGGCTGTCCTTTGCCTCCATTGATTAACCGGGAATATGTGCGCGGCCAAAGTCACCTGGGTTTTCCAGGTCAAACACTTTGCCCTCGACATTGACGGCGACCAGTTTTTTGATTCCAGAACGTTTTGCAATGGCTTTGACTTCGGAGTAGCCGTTTCCGGATATATTATTAAAAGGAATCACGCCCAGTGAAAACGATTTCTTTTTCAGCTGTCCCATTAAACTGTCAGGGAACGTTTTCTGGTTGAAATGCGAGTCTCCGTAAAGGATGACTTCATTTACATGTGGGTTTTTCCTCAACTCCTGCTCTACGCCGGGTTGCGCGAGAACCGTCACGTGCTTCTTGAACTGATTATGGACGGAGTCCACAACATCGTTGATCTGTTTCATCCTCGAACTGCGGAAAATAAGAATCTCGCCATTGGAATTGAGTTCCAGGTTTTTAAAATTATCCTTGGCAGTGGCATTGTAGCGTTGGTTGAAACCTATTTCATACAGCTTCTCAGCAGCTCGGAAGTTGGCCATGATTTTATCAGCCGGGTATTCCGGGCGGTTTACCACGACATGGTTTCCTCCATCAAAATGCTTCCAATCCATATCCTGAAGGTAACCCTGTTCCTTCATGCGATTGAAGAATGGGGTACCCGGTTGCGGAGTGCTGATAGAAAGCTGAAACCTCCACAACAAACCGCGATCAAGAAGTTCATGAATGAGATCGAGAGTTTTTTTATCGCAATCATCGGTGGAACCTTCTCCTCCGAAAGTGAAAGTGCCATAGAATTTCAGGCCGATACTAGTGCCATGTTTCATGAGTTGTTTGAGTTTGGGAACATTGAATTTTCTCTGCAGTTCCATTCCCTTCGCCGCGTGCTCGCCGGCGGTCTCTATTCCTAGCCGAACCATGTAATAGCCAGCACCTTTCATGTTATCGAGAACTTCTTCATCCATGGGCCACTGACCGCACATGACATCATATTTCAGGTCATCGAGTCCGTTGTCGCGGATTGCTTTGGTCAGCTCGAGGATATATTTTTTGCTTCCGTTATGAACCTCTTCGTCAAAAAAGATACCTTCCAAATTCGGATACTTGGCGCGCAAGTTATGTAATTCGTAGACTACATTTTCCGGGTTTCTTGGCCGCCAGTTAGGACGTTGATATGAGATGTTTCCGCACACGCAGAAGGTGCAGGACAAGGGGCAGCCTCTAGAGGCATACGCCTGTATTTCCAAATATTCACTGGAAGGTTCGCCCGGCATTCCATATTGCAAGCGTGAGACATCATCATCTTCTGGAAGTGGCAAATTGTTCACATCAAGCGGAGGCCTGATGTTGGAGTTGGGCCACAGACCCATAATGGAGGCAAGGTCTTTGCCTTGAAGGATATCAAGAACAACCATTTCATATTCCCGCAGGATGACATGGTCGGCGTATTCGCTCACTTCTTCGGGAAAAGTGGTGGGATGAGGTCCGCAGAAAATCAGCTTTGTCCCAAACCTTTTTTTAATTTCTTTACCGAATCGGCTATCGGCGTCAATGGTACGTGTGGCGCAGTCCATGACCAGATAATCCGGGCCAAACTCGGAGACTTTTTCAACAAATGTGTCATGGTCCCATTTTTCCAGACAGCCATCAAAAAATTTGACTTCATGGTCGGTGTCCCGTTTCAGGATGGACGAGCAATAAGCCAACTGCCAAGGATAATAAGTGAAAATGTTGTGGTCTTTGGTGCTGTTGGTCCAGCGACTGGGGGAGTGGATCATGGCATACCCGTCGGCGTCAATTCCAACAGAATTACAAACGGCTACTTTCATAGATTTCCTCTACAGGGCGTACGATATTTTTATTATAGGTTCAATAGTACGATGCTACAGGCTCTTTTCCAGGAACCGGAAATGGGTATACCTGACGAAAAGAGTCTAAAGCTCATAACGGCTGAAATCAATTAAAACTTTAACAATAAAGGCCTTGGTGGAGTTTTGCCAATAGATCTGCTGAAGATTATGTGTGGCTGAGAGAAGACCTTTTGTCTCTTGGGATTCATCTTGACAAGAGTTGGTGGACTTGTAAAGATACCAACCCACAGCAATGAGCATAGACTCGATATACTTGGGAAAACGGGTTTTTAGTAGTTTAGAGTCTATTGCAGATTAGCTCTCCACGCCTTCAATTTTGAAGACAAAAATCAATAATCCTCTCAAAGGAGAAAAGAATGGCTGACGAATCAGGGGCAGAAAGTGACTCTAAATCAGGGTTTTTCGCTCGACTGAAATCTGGGTTGGCCAAGACTCGCTCAAACCTTGCGGGAGGTTTTGATAACATTGTTCATGGCAAAGCAAAAGTTGGTCCCGAGCTACTGGAAGAGCTTGAGGAAACCCTCCTCATTGCTGATGTGGGTATGCAGGCCACTTCATATATCCTAGAAGACCTGAAGCGTGAAGTTTCCCAGAACCGGATCCGTGAAAATAAGGAGGTTTTGGCACAATTAAAGCAGCGCATGGTCCAAGTCTTGTCGCAGCATCAAAAGCCTCTGGCATTCTCGGAACACAATCCCTTTGTGATACTGGTTATTGGAGTGAATGGTTCAGGTAAAACCACTACCATCGGGAAACTGGCCCGACACTGGAAACAGGAGGGCAAAAAAGTTTTGCTGGCGGCTGGAGATACCTTCAGGGCGGCGGCTATTGAACAGTTGCAAGCTTGGGCAGAGAAGTCGGACATCCCTTGCATCATTCAGAAGAGCGGTGCTGATCCTTCAGCGGTTGCTTACGATGCGGTCCAGGCTGCTGTGGCCCGTGGGATGGACCTGGTTATCATTGATACAGCTGGGCGGTTGCAAACCAACACTAACCTGATGGAAGAATTAAAAAAAGTTAAACGGGTGATAGGGAAAATCTTGCCGGGAGCGCCTCATGAAACCTTGTTAGTGTTGGATGGAACCATTGGGCAAAACAGCATTTCTCAAGCGCGACTATTTAATGAAGCTTTGGAAGTGGATGGTTTGGTGATGACCAAATTGGATGGAACGGCAAAAGGAGGGGTCCTTTTCAATGTGACGGGTGAACTGAAACTTCCTATTCGGTTTGTAGGCGTGGGTGAAAAACCAGAAGATTTGCAGGAATTTATTCCGGAGAAATTTGTCGATGCGTTAATCCCCGGTTAAATCGTCCGAGTATTCATCGTCGTATTCTGTTGAGTTTTCCTGTCTTTCTCTTTCAAGAGCTTCAAATTGTTTCAGCACGATATACCTGTGTATCAAATCGCGTTCACTGTCTTTTATTTCTTCAGAAAAGCGGAACCGAAAAAGATCCCCTTCATCATTATTATTATTTCCTTTTACTACTGAAACCAGAAAAACTTCCGATTTGATGATACGAGGCTCTTCCAGGGGCAGAACAAATAAGGCCGTGATGGGTTGTTTGCCATGAATCCGAGCGAGACCTTTGATGTGGCAACCGAAACCACTTGCACTCAAATCATCAATGTTTGTACAAAATACCCGTTCATCCTGCATGGTAAGACAAAGGTCCAAAGGACTCCGGCTATCTGTTACAAAGCGGTAAAAGTCTCTTCGATCCACATTGGCGTCGACAGGCATTTCTTTGGATTTCCAGCGAAAAATCTTCTTCAGCCAACGTTCAATAGGCTTGTATACCGGCTTTGATTTTATGCTTGAATCAAACTTGCTTACCATCAGATAAACCTTCCTTTCACCAATTGCTGGATCATATAAGACTCGTTTCAGTAATTTTCGGCAGAATTTCTAAAGAGCTTTAGCTTTGATTTTGCGAAACAGTGAAATCTGAAGAAAATTGTCTTTTTTCCAGGCTTAAGGTGATTTAAGAAAGTGGCAGACTCGAAGGAGAGATTTTTATAGTGGGGTTGTTAATATGTTAGAAGGCAAAAGCTGATGAAGTAAGGGACAGCGTGGGGACGTGATAGAAGTCGGAGAAACAGGTTTAAAAAGCCAGAGCCTCTGAGAAACTTATTTTGGGAAAACACTCTAGAGTGGATAAGGGACTACAATTATAAACCTCGATGTCTTTTGAAATTAAAAAATCTGCCCCAAAATTGAGCATTTTTAGCATTCTAGGGAACTCGGTTTGCTCGTGGTTCACGGTTTGCGGGTCCTGACCAAAGAAATGTGTTTTAGGGCCATCGTGTTTCAAATCCAGACCTAGAAAAAATATTTTATTGAACCCCATATACGCCGCGACTTGCAGAGCGAAATAGGAAATGGTGTAGCCGGAATAAACTCCTTCTTCAAGATCTGTGCTGAAGCCTTCTCCTCCGAGCAGTTTTAAGGTCAACCCCAGAGGTCGCCCTTCAAGGGTGAATAACTGACGGACCTTTTGGTAATCGTTAAGATAAAGATCAAAAAGGCGGTAATCGAAAACACATTGGTAATAGGGGGCTGGGTAAACCAGAGTGGAACGATTTAGTCCCATCACGATTTTGTTTTTCAATAAAGAAAGATCCAGGTCTGCCAGAGAAGGTCCAGAAGCGAGGATGAATAGATTTTTTCCCTGATGCAGGTTTTTGTAATCGGAGATCTGTTCCATAATATTATTTAAAGGTATCCTCACCGAACTTGACATATTTAATCATGCGGCGGTTATAGGTATAGACACCGTGCACCAGGTTGTTATTCCCTAAAATAAAGCTGGGGTATGAAACTTCCAGTTGAACCGGTTCGATATGTAGAACCTTTCCCCAGGAATTGCTTCCGTTTCGCTTCCATGATGCGCTAAGCGGCCAGCGTTGATGTTCTTCCGTATGGTTATAGATCACCACAAGATTATTATTAGCCGAAAAGGCGGAAACTCCAGATAAAGGGTTGGGTAAAGAGGTGGTCTCAGGTTGAGACCATGTCTTTCCCTGATCTGATGAATGGCTTAAGCTGATTTTTCGAGGATCTGTCGATGGCCTGAAAACCAAAGTTAACCCATTTTCTTTAACGATGGCAGGTTGAATGAGTTCAGGTTCTTCGAAACGATAGGCCTCTTGCCATTTAGAGTAAGGTGATTTGCTGGAAAGCAGGACAGTTTGTCGGGTTTTTTCATCGTATGCGGGTAGCAAAAATAAACCTGAATCGAGCAAGACCGGTGGATGCCGGACCATCATTCCAGAGTTTCGCCATAGCTGAATGGGGTTGGACCAGGTTTGACCCTCGTCATCAGACCAGACCCCCTGCAGGTAGGCATCGTTCCAATAGCTCCCCTTCAGCGCCACATAAAGCAGGTGAATGCGCCCGCTAGGATCTTGAAAAAGCACTGGATTACCAACGGAATATTTTGAGGTGCCCAGAATAGATTCACTCACGCTCCATGTGTTTTGGCCTTTTGGTTTTTTAGCACAGGCCAGAGTGGCACCAGCATACTCGTCTTCTGGATAAACGTACCAGACAGCCATTAAGGTGCCTGACAGAGTTTCCAGAATCGAAGGGCAGTGGCAAAACATGCCTTTGTCGTGCGGATTGTGCAGGAATTCAGCGTCAATCATGAAGCGGAAGAACCTTTTCTAAGAGCTAATATTTATTATGGTAACTCTTCCATTGTAGGGAGTATGGCGTCAGCTTACTAATAAATATTTTTTGCGTTGTAAATCTGTGGTGTGAATTGTTTGGCGTCGCTGGGGGAGAACAGAGGAGAAATGGAGGCGCCGGGCGGACTCGAACCGCCGATAGAGATTTTGCAGACCTCTGCCTTACCACTTGGCGACGGCGCCCTGCTTAATTGTGATTATAGAAAAAATGGAGCGGGAGAAGGGGTTCGAACCCTCGACTTCAACCTTGGCAAGGTTGCACTCTACCACTGAGTTACTCCCGCTTATATTTTTGTATGGGATGGAAGACCCGAGACCAATTATATTTCTTCAACTGAAATTGTCAAATTCTATTTTTTAATAAACTTCGTTTCGGTCCCTTTGATCAGGCGAAGAATGTTGCCGTAATGCCTTTGCACGGTGAGTAGACCGACAATACCCGCAAGATAAATATAGGGAAGTGGCAGTTTAAAAAAAATGGCAAATAGGGGCAGGGATACTGCCGCCATGATAGAACTTATAGAAACATAGCCTGAAACCCACAGGCAGATAGAAAACACACCCACTGAACACAGAGTAGCCCAGGGCATGATATATGAAAACAGGCCTAAGCTGGTTGCGACCCCTTTGCCACCCTTGAACTTGAGAAAAATGGAGAAGAGGTGACCGAGAAAAACCATGAGTCCGGTCAGTGCGATCAGCATTGGCTTTTCATATAGCGATGCGGCACCAAAAACAACGATGGCTCCTTTTAGCACATCTCCCAAAAGGGTCAGCAGCCCGGCCTTTTTACCCATCACTCGGGCCACGTTGGTGGCGCCTATATTACCGCTACCGTGTTCACGGATATTCAGGTTCTGCGCTCGTGCCATCAAAACGCCGAAAGGGATGGAGCCGATCAAATAGGCGGCCAGACACAGGGCTATAATTTCAGTCTGCATAATGTGAGGTCACTCTGTTTCGTCCACCCAAGACTCGCTTTGAAGTTTAGACTTCAGTTTTAACTTGGCTCTTTTTTCGATTTGCCGCACCCGTTCGCGGGAAAGGCCGATCTCTTTGCCGATTTCCTCCAACGTTCTCACTTCTCCAAAAAAACCGAAACGCATTTTGAGAATCAAGGCTTCCCTCTCCGATAGGTCTTCAAGCAATTGATCAACTTTTTCGCTGAGTGATGCTTGCATCAGTTGGTCATCGTAGGGGATGAGATCCTGACTTTCCAGAAGATCAAGGTAGGGCGTGTCTTCACTGTCTTTCAACGGAGAATCGAGCGAAAGGTGGGTTCTGTAGGCGCGCATGATGGAGTTGACTTCTTCATCCTTGTATCCCAAACTCTTTGCCAGTTCGGATTGGGTCGGTTCGCGCTCCAAGTCTTGCACCATTTGCTGGCTTTTTTTATTGATTTTGAGGACTTTCCCAGCCTGTTTGACGGGTAGCTTGACCGTGCCGGACTGTTCGGCGAGAGAATGCATGATAGCTTGCTTGATCCACCAGACCGCATAGGTGATAAACTTAACGTTTCTGGAGACGTCAAAGCGTTTAGCGGCCTGAATCAATCCGATATTTCCTTCCTCAATCAAGTCTTGCAGAGAAATACCCAGCCCGCGATATTTATTGGCCACGGTCACGACATACTTTAAATTTCTACGCACCATTTCCTGAATGGCTTTAGGGTCTCCGGCTTTAATAGATTCTGCCAATTTGATTTCTTCTTCCCGGGTGAGAATCTTGATCTTGCCGATCTCTTCCATGTATTGAGTCAATGGGTCATGGTTGGTCCCTTTACTTTTCGCTGGAGAAGAACGTTTTGTGGGTTTTTGTTTGGGAGTTTTTGGCATAATTTTCTGAGTTCAGCGCAGGGTTCTCAGGCGAAGCCGTGCTTCTTTTGCGAACTCGCTTCGTGGAGAGCTTCTGATGACGTTTTTATAATAAGCGGTGGCCTCTGAAAAATTTTGCTCGTGGAAATAGGATTCGCCCAATAGAAATTCTGCTTCGAGAATATAGGAATGATTGGGGTATGTCACTTTCAAGCGTTTGAACCTCTGAATAGCCGACTGATAAGAACCGGTGCGGTAATAAAACTTGCCGATTTCAAATATGTTTTGCGCCAGAATATCAAGGCACTGGGTAATTTTTAATTGTGCCGGTTTGGCGTAAGAACTTTTCGGGAAATCTTCTATGAAACGCTGAAACCCTTCCAATGCAGAA
This sequence comes from Nitrospinaceae bacterium, assembly GCA_029261455.1. Lineage (GTDB taxonomy): Bacteria > Nitrospinota > Nitrospinia > Nitrospinales > VA-1 > LS-NOB. Next base: position 8,988 of record JAJDBH010000210.1, on the reverse strand, counting down.
TTGACTGGCGTTAAATCTCGAGAAGCCAGATCCGTCAACTTGAAGTTGGACATGGCTTTGTAAAAATGCGCTCGGTCCACAAATTGGTGAGCGGGGTAGAGTTCGGTGAACTTTTGGTAATGAAATTTTGCCTCTTCATAGTTTTCATCTTTGAAATGAATATCTGCGAGCAACATGGTGGCCGCCACCCGTTCTTTGCTATCGGGATAATCTTCCATCAGTTGCTGGATTTTGGCTTTGGCTTCTTCGACCTCCTTTTTTTTCGCAAGTCGCTTGCCTTGTTGCAATAATTGACTTGCGGAATAGTTTTTCTCCTGTTTTGTGGTGGCACACCCAAAGAAAAGCACCAGCACGGAAACTATTGTGAAAAAAGATACGAATTTTGAGAAAAGGCTAAATGGCGACATTATGGTTTTTTATGGTTGACGGTTGTTCTCGAATATATACTAAAAATCCTTGTGTTTAAAGAGCTTAATCATTTTGCCGGACTTTAAAGCACCTTGCTTATCCAGAAAACTTCGTGCTATAACTTCAACGATATTCCCATCTTTTTGATGGGGAACTTCTTCGAAAAATAGCCATTATTATGAAACGAACTGTCAGAATTGTACTATTAATTTTATTGGGGTTTCCCGGCTTGGCTTTGGCTGCAGAACCTGCCTCCTCAGATTCGTGGAAACTGCTCTCCCTTTTTGAAAAAGGTGGAGTCATGATGTATCCCATTCTTTTCAGTTCTGTACTCATGCTGGGGATCGCTATAGAGCGTCTTTATAATCTGAGAAGAAAGAATGTCATCAACTCAGATTTTCTCGAGAATGTTCGGAATCAGTGGGATTGGAAAGACATAAAAAAAACTTTGCAGTTATGCAATTCCTTCGACAATTCACTTTCGCGCATTTTAAAAGTAGGGGTATTGCGGGTAGGGGGCAAGCTCGATGAAATTGAAAGAGCAATTGAAGGTGCGGGACAACATGAAGCGTCTTTGATGAATTCAAACCTTCGGGTTTTGGGGGCGGTGGCAAACATCACTCCGATGATGGGTCTTTTGGGAACTGTATTTGGAATGATCAAAGCCTTCAATGTGATTTCTATCAGCGGAACCGGAAACCCGGGCCTCGTGGCTAGCGGTATATCCGAAGCGTTGATAACAACTGCAGCAGGAATGGTAGTGGGTATTCCAGCTTTGGCTTTGTACCATTATTTTCGGGGAAAAATTGACCGCTATGTTTTTGAGATGGAAGAGATTACTTTCCACCTCATTGAAGAGCTTTCCTATGATGGCATTCACAAAGCTAAACCTGAGGCCTCTTCGTCCAGAGAAAGACCTAAAAGGGCATCAAGTGCTGGCTGACCGTCTTTCTGTTTAAAGAGAAAACACGATGCGATTCAGAAGAGAAGAAGAAGATAGTTTTGCGTTTGACATGACACCCATGATTGATGTGGTGTTCCTGCTACTTATTTTCTTTATGGTGTCCACAGTGTTTGTGGATTTCAGCAAAAAGATGGATATTAATCTGCCGACTTCCAAGTCATCTGCCCTCGATGAAAGCACTAAAACTCTGGAGGTTGAGATGTCGAAAGACAAAAAAATCTTTCTTGCAGGTAAACCACTAACCCTCCTGGGATTAGAAACAACTCTTGCAAGAATGGAACTCAAGGACAAAAAACCAAGCGCTATAATTCGAGCTGATAAATCTCTTCCCTATGGAGATGTGATTCAGGTCATGGGTCTTTTGCAAAAAAAGGGCATTCCTGATATCAGCGTGGCGGTGAAATAAGGTATACTCAATCTGTTCCCAGTAACATTATAAACAGCGTCCGGTTTGTGGGTTTGAGCCGGACTCTTTACGTTTTAAGGAGATTTTGCATGGCAACCTACACAAAAGACAAAGATGTCGAAACCACATTGGAAGATGATGCTGAGGCACGCAAAGCGATGCAGGAAGTATTTTCCAACACTGCCCGATGGCCAGCAGAGTTCGGCGGATTCACCGCAGATGCGACGGTGAATATAAATGGTGCTGAACAAAAGGGTACCGTAACGGTTAAAGGTCCCAAAGAAATAGAGACCGATGTCAGCGATGAAAACGCTAAAGGCTTTCTCACGGAAAACCTGGCCTCCATTGCCATGCACCGGGGTCCACGTTCTTTTGAGGAATCAGACGGCAAGTATAAGCTTAACTTCGGCGACGACGGCACCCACCCCTTGGGAAGAAAGATGGTCATGGGTGGAGATGGCATGAGCTCGTTCTATCGCATCAAAGACGGTCGAATCCAACAGATCAACCGGCAGACACCGCGCATGTCTTTTTCTATCAATATTGAAGAGAGCCGCAAGAACCAGGACGGAAAATTCCTGACCCATAAATATTCAGTGTTCTATTTCAATCCGGAAACCAAAGGTTTGAAAGATGTGGAAAGCTACACCGATGCATACACAAGAGTGGGGGAGGCCGATCTTCCTGAACAGCGCCGCATCATCAACTGTGAAGAAGGTGCTATCTCTGTATCAACAATGACACTCAGCAATCACAAACTTTTGTAAGCAAAGACTTATGAGTTGGCGCGGGTGATTAATTCATCCGTGCTGACTTTGACCTTCCTCTTTATTTCAAGAAAACCACACAAAAGCAACCCCCCTCAATACCCTTTCGAGGCACGACAATATAGGAAGAGTATTACGCCACCTTGTCAGGGTGGAGGTTCAATCAATTTATTTTTGGATATAACGGCCTTTGGCTTACTATTGGCATAACCAAATTAAACCAGTGGGGAAATTATGTTTGATGATGATTTTATAGAAAACCTGCCTGACGATAACTGGGAAACTCTAAAGTTAATTAAACAGCGCTTTAAGAGGGTTGATAATAAGACGTTAAATAGAGAAGAAAATTTTCAAGTGTATCTGGCGGCCCATGCTTTTTTAAGAAGCTATCTACAGAAGATAGGCTTTAAAGGAAAAATTCAAGAGCCATCCTCTAAGAATAGTAACTTTGCTAATATCAAAATGATGAGGGAATTATTTGATTCTTTAGATGGAAAGATATTTAGAGACTATGAGCTAAAATCCAACGAAAGTTTTTATATAGATGCTCAAGAGAAATTCGCTGCAAAACTTGGTGCTGGTTTTAGCTATGAGTTTTCTGAAGGTGATCTAACTAAAATTCAAAAAAGTATCAATGAACTGAGAGATTTGATTTCTGGTTCTGAGCTAATAGAGAAAGACCATAAACAACGCCTGCTCAAACGCTTGGAACGTCTTCAAAGCGAACTGCATAAAAAAATGTCTGATCTGGATCGATTTTATGGTTTGATGGGAGATGTGGGGGTAATGATAAGAAAGCTTGGAGAGGATGCTAAGCCCATTGCTGACAGAATCAAAGATATCATGAATATAGTTTGGCGAACGCAAGCTCGTTCGGAAGAGCTGGAAAGCGGAGCACCTAATCCCTTCCTGAAACAGAACAATGAAAGTGATGAATAAAAATTAACATGATCTTTCCCCCTGACAAAGGGGGACTAGGGGGGTTAAGGTTTTATCTCTACAGAGACTTGTCGACCACCTGCGCGCCACTATTTATGGCGACTCCCTTACCAATAATCGAATTTTGTACGGTGGCATCAGAGCCGATGGTTGCTCCTTCCCAAATTATAGAGTTTTCCACCACAGCACCGGAACGTAACCTGCAACCTTCTCCCAACACTGCATGAGGTCCTACCTGTGCGTCCTTGGAGATTTCGCAACCTTTCCCGATATGGACCGGTGGAACGACTAGTGGTCCTTCCGGGTTTCTGGACGGCGAAGTTTTTAATGCTACCCTTCCCTCAAGTGCATCGGCTTGGGCCTGAATATAGGTGTCTCTTGTGCCCATGTCTATCCAGTAATTTTTATGTAGATATCCATAAACTGGAAGTTCTTCTTCAATCATTGCAGGGAATACATCTTCTGTGGTTCCGCAAAATTTATTTGCGGGTATGCGGGAGAATATTTCCGGTTCCATGATCTGGATTCCGGTGAACATGACTCGTTGGGTTGTTGTAGAAGAGTGCTTGATGGCTGCATCCACAAACCGGGTGATGCGACCATCATCATTCAATTCTATAGGCCTGTATTTTTCTGGTTCGGCATCCTGTCGGACCACCAGTGTCAGGCAGGAATTTTTTTCTTTATGAAAATTTAAAACGCTATCGAGATTTATGTCTGCAAGCACGTCGCTGTTAAGCACAAGAAAAGTTTCTTTTTCCAAGAAGGACTGAGCCTTTTTAAGTCCGCCAGCGGTTCCGAGAATTTCTTCTTCTATTGAGAACTGAAGGCGTACCCCGAATTTTGTGCCGTCGCCGAAATACTCGATAATCTTTTCGGGCAGGTGATGCACATTGACGACGATGTCTTGAATGCCTTGGGAGCTTAAAAAGTTCAGCGTGTGCTCGAGAAGAGGCCGATTCAATACTGGGAACATGGGTTTGGGAAGGCCAAGTGTGAGGGGTTTGAGGCGAGTGCCGAAGCCTGCCGCCAAAATCATTGCCCTCATTTCTTTTGTGCCATTGCCTTTAGAGATTCGGTGAAGGGAGGGCGGGCGATGCCTTCTTCTGTGATGATGGCGGTGACCAGTTTGTTGGGGGTGATGTCGAATGCGGGATGCGCAACCTCAATGCCCTCGGGTGCCATTCTTTTATTGTTGATGTTCACCACTTCTTCGGCTGATCGTTCTTCGATAGGAATTTCATCGCCGGATGCCAGGGAAAGGTCAAGAGTTGAGACCGGCGCGGCAACATAAAAAGGAATATTATTTTCTTTGGCGAGCACCGCGACCATATAGGTTCCTATTTTGTTAGCGATATCGCCATTTCCTGCAATGCGATCTGCTCCAACAACGACCAAATCGACTTCCTTATTTTTCATGAAGAAACCACACATACTATCGGTGATCAGTTTGACCGGGATATTATCTTCCTTGAGTTCCCATGCCGTCAATCTTGCCCCTTGCAGGAAAGGCCGTGTCTCGTTAGCCAGCACACGGATATTTTTGCCCGCGCCGATGGATGCTCGGATCACTCCCAGTGCAGTGCCGTAACCGGCTGTTGCCAAAGCCCCGGCGTTGCAATGGGTCAAAACCACATTGCCGCTTTCAACCAGAGTTTGGCCATGTTGTCCCATAGCCTTGTTGATGCTTATATCTTCGGTCAGGATGGTGAGCGCTTCTTCTTTCAGTCGGACTTTGAGTTCGGATACTGGGAGATTTTTTGAGTCTTTTGCAACTTGTTTCATCCTGTTGATGGCCCAAGCGAGATTCACAGCGGTGGGTCGAGACTTGCCGAGCTGATCACATTGTTTCTCCAGTGCGGCAAAAAACTCATCGAAGTTGGAAGCACTGATCGAATCGGCTCCGAGACTGACCCCCATAGCTGCGGCGACACCGATAGCCGGTGCACCTCGGATGATCATGGTCTTGATAGCATGTCCGACTTCTTCAATGGTTTTGCAATCTACAAAAACTTTTTCAGAGGGAAGAAGAGTCTGGTCGATCATCCTCACTACTCCGTCTACATATTCAATGGTTTTAATCATTAGCTTTCTTCTTTAAATAGGTTGGGAATTTTAGTGGTTAATTTGTCTCGAAAAGCGGATTCATCTATGCCATCAATTTCGATAGTTTTATTTTTATTGCTGAGTCCTGCGACGATATGGACCCTGGATGGACTCACCCCCAGCCACTTGGCGAGGAACTTGACACAAGATTTGTTGGCAGCTCCATCTACGGGTGGAGACGTCAACCTAACTTTTAAGGAATTGTTATGAATGCCCGTAACTTCATTCTGGGATGACTTGGGCTGAATGACGGCTGAGAACCGGATTCCGCTTTCGCAAGGTTTAATCCTGATCTGATTTTCCGGCATTGCCGTTCTAGGTTCCTGCCTTAAATTTGTTTAAATGCTCCTTTGCAGTGGTTCGGATATTATCCATCAGCTGATGTTTCTGCTGCTGTAGTTTCTGGATATCTATTTGCAGGGAGTCCAGTTCTTTTTCTGCGCTTGCTTTATGTTGTTCTGCATGTTGCTTTGCGGTGTTAATAATCTTTTTTGCTTTTTCCTTCAGCATCTCAGGCGTTAGTTGTGAAAAAGCGCCATTGCCGTTTGACGAGCTTTCACTGGCTTCTTTCATTTGCTGGATCAACTGGGTTTTTTCCTCCAGCTCTTTTCGCAATAACTGTAGTTCTTCTTCTACTTCAGGAGAGGTTTTCGTTTCGGACTGCTGCTGGGTATGCTCGTCCTGGATTTGCTGGAGTTCTCTGATCTCTTGGTTTTTGAGATCAACCTGCCGGTCCTTATCCTTGATCTCTTCGGACATGGATTTAAAATCATCAGCCACGAGATGGAGGAATGTATCGACTTCCTGCTTGTTGTAGCCACGAAACTTGTCGTGGAAGCATTGCTCTAAAATATCAAGATAAGTCAGGCGCATGATAGATTACTGTAGTCTTAGTGCCAAGGCTCCTAGCGACTGGACCAAAAAACTTTGAAGGAAAACAATCGCCAGAAGAACGATGATCGGTGAAAAGTCGATTCCTATTCCAGACATGGGGATTAATTGCCGCACTCGAAGCAAAACCGGTTCTGTGATACTGTATAAAAACTGTACGATGGGATTATGCGGGTCCGGGTTCACCCAGGTTAGCAGAGCGCGGATGATGATGACCCACATATAGAGTTGTAAAACAATGTTTAGGACCTGAGCGGTCGCTTGCAGTAAATTTCCTAGAATAAACACGAAGTATGGGGTGTAGGTTTTTTTAATCCCAATGGAGCGCTGGGAAAAATTTTTGTTAACTGCTCCCTAAAATATCTGAAAACTCCTTTATTGTCAATGAGAAGAGCTCTTTCCAGCTCAGGCTCTAATAAGGATAAACCTGGCTTATGAAGCGAACAAAAGTTAAAGACCTCCTCAAAGGTGAGGATGGAGAGGTGTTGGTTAAAGGTTGGGTGAGAACTCGCCGCGATTCCAAGGGAGGTTTTTCCTTTCTTGAGATCAATGATGGTTCCTGTGTCGCTAATATTCAGGTGGTGGCTGAACACGCCCTGCCAGAATATTCTGCCATTGAAAGCCAGATGACAACTGGCAGTTGTGTCTCGGTGCGGGGTAATCTGGTCGCATCGCAAGGCAAAGGCCAGTCCAAGGAAATCCAGGCGACAAAAATTGAAGTTTATGGACCGGCACCTGTCGAGACGTATCCCCTGCAAAAGAAGAAGCACTCCTTTGAATTTTTGCGTGAGATTGCCCACCTTCGTCCACGTACGAATACTTTTGGCGCGGTCATGCGGGTTCGTAATCGCTTGGCTTTTGCCATTCATCAGTTTTTTCAGGCAAAGGGTTTTCTTTACCTGAATACACCTATTGTGACCACTAGCGATTGCGAAGGGGCAGGGGAAATGTTCCAGGTGACGACTTTGGATCTTTCAAGTCCTCCGACTGTGGATGGCAAGATTGATTATGCTCAGGATTTTTTCGGCGAGAAAACCGGGCTCACTGTTAGTGGGCAATTGGAAGGTGAAATCTATGCCATGGCCCTTTCAGAAGTTTATACGTTCGGCCCTACTTTTCGAGCAGAAAACTCCAATACCAGTCGACATCTCTCAGAATTCTGGATGGTGGAACCAGAAATGGCTTTTTATGACCTGGATGATGATATGGACCTTGCTGAGGAATTCATCAAGTATTTATTGTCGGATGTGCTGGAACATTGCGCCGAAGACATGGAGTTTTTTAACCAGCGGATAGACAAGACTATTCTGGAGACTCTTGGAAGCATAACTGAAAAACAATTCGAGCGGTTGACCTATACTGATGCTATTCACCAATTGCAAAAATCAACCGAGACTTTTAAATATCCTGTTGAGTGGGGATTTGCTCTTCAGGCTGAACACGAACGTTATCTTAGCGAGAAGGTCTTTAAAAAACCGATCATTGTTTTCAACTACCCAGAGCAGATTAAATCGTTTTATATGAAACTCAATGAAGGTGGCGAAACTGTGCGGGCTATGGATGTGCTTTTGCCTAACCTTGGGGAAATCATTGGTGGTAGCCAGCGAGAAGAAAACTATGATGTCCTGTTGCAACGCATGCGGGACAAAGATCTCGACCCGGAAGAGTACTGGTGGTATCTCGATCTGCGAAAATTTGGCTCAGCACCTCACTCTGGCTTTGGGTTAGGATTCGAAAGACTGGTCCAGTTTGTGACGGGCATGGAAAATATCCGCGATGTAATTCCTTTTCCCAGAACCCCAAAACACGCTAAATTCTAGCCACTCGGCGTGGCGGCCAAATAGCAATAGCTATTACTGGTGAACAAAAATTTGTCTCGGCTTAATAAGTTTTTGCCATTGACAGGAGGAAGGTATAAGTATTGCGCTTGAGCGCTCATCATGCTTTTGGGCTAATGCAGTGCTGGCCTCGCGCCTAGTGAGGGGCGGGAAGGGTGAAGAGGAAGGTGGTTCCTTTGCCTACTTCGGTTTCAAACCAAAGTTTGCCTTGATGATTTTCTTCGATAATACCTTTACAGGAAAGCAGGCCGAGTCCGTTTCCATCACTTTTGGTGGTCAATGAATCTTTAAAAAGATATCCCTGAACTTCTTCCGGTATACCGCAGCCTTTATCTGTCACACTCACCTTCAAGTCGCCATCGTTCCGACTGAGCCCAACATCTATTTGGCCTCCGTCTTCGGTGACGTAACCGGCATTGATGATCAGGTTCTGCAGGACACGCTGGATATCTAATGGATTAAAAACTGCCTCCAGAGAATCTCCTTGGGGAAGGACGTTGATGCTTAAGTTCTGCAATTGTGGATGCGTGGCAAGTCCCGCTACAGTTTCTTCTATAACGGGTAGAAGAGGGTATTTTGATTTTTTATATTCGGTTTTGATTTTTTTAACATGATTCAAGCTGGAGTCTAGAAGTTCCATCAGGTTGACTCGCACCTTTTGGACTACAT